>JAZNIU010000025.1:0-17141 GCA_045577655.1 Clostridia bacterium | reverse complement strand
AAAAAGCGAAGATATCCTGACGGATTTCAAGCCTTTTTGACGATGCTATGTGCTAAAATTATAATTTTTAGGCGGATAATCCCTATGTGAAGACGCCGTCTCGGCTCTTTTTTATATCTTTTTCAGGAATGGTTCAAAGGAAATCCCGTCTTCTCTGTAAACATTTGTTTTGGCGGAATATTTTGTTGCGGTATATATGAATTTAACTGCCTTTTTCACCGCTTGTTCAACAGTTTCTCCGCACACCATATATCCGCACACCAAAGATGCAAAAACATCGCCCGTTCCGGCATAGCTCGCGGGAACATTTTTTGTTTGTGCCACCCTTTTGACTCCACCATTTAAAATATAAGCGGCTATTTTGTCTTTTTTATGTATGCCTGTTATAATAACGGTTTTAGGTCCCATTTTCTCAAGTTTTTCCGCCATCTGCCAGATTTCTTCTATTGTGAAATCTTCTTTATAGTCTGTATCGCTTAAGATACACGCTTCGGTGATATTGGGCGTTATGATGTCTGCCCTTTTAACTAAAAGCCGCATTTTTTCTGCCATTTCTTCTGTGTACGTGGCATAAAGCTTTCCGTCATCCCCCATCACAGGGTCAACAATGAGCTTGCTGTCCTGTTTAAACTCATCTATAAATTCTCCGACAATATCAATCTGCTCGGTGCTTCCTAAAAACCCGGTATATATAGATTCAAACTGGAGCCCAAGCTTTTTCCATTTGCCGAAATATTCCCGCATATTTTTTGTGTAGTCTTCAAAAAAATAGTCGTCATATCCGGTATGGTTTGAAAGTATTGCCGTGGGCATTACAACGGGCGTTATTCCCATAACTGATAAAATGGGAATGCTGACGCTCAGCGAACATCTGCCAAAGCCCGACAAATCGTTTATTACTGCTACCTTTTTCACTTATCTTCAGTCCTTTATTACTATGTCCTCGTGTTCCTGTTTTTTAGGTCTGCCCATAAGGTCGGACACCATTTCAGTGGCTTTTTTTCCTTCTTTGAGAACTTTATATGCCGACGAAATAATAGGCAGTTCCACGCCCACCTTTTTGGAGAGCATATGCCCCGCTATTGCTGCGGGCACTCCCTCAACTACCATTTTAACCTGCTCAATTGCCTCTTCCGGAGTTTTTCCCTGACCGATAAGAAAACCTGCCCTGTAATTTCTCGAATGGTTGCTTGTGCAGGTAACTATAAGGTCGCCCATTCCGGCAAGCCCGAAAAATGTTTCCATTCTTGCGCCAAGTTTAATTCCAAGCCTTGATATTTCTGTCATACCGCGGGTCATAAGTGCCGCTTTTGCATTGTCGCCCAGACCAAGCCCGTCTGCCATACCGGCGCATAGTGCAATAACATTTTTCAGTGCTCCGCCATATTCCACACCGGCAATATCGTCTGTTACATACACTCTGAAATAGGGGCACATAAAAAGGTTTTGTACCTCTTCAGCAAGTTTAATATCTTCAGACGCCGCCACAACAGTTGTCGCCATTTTTCTGGCAACCTCTTCTGCGTGGGACGGGCCTGACAGAGCGACAACCTTTGCACCTTTTATGATATTTTTTATAACTTCCGAGCTTCTTAAAAAGCTTTTTTCTTCAAGCCCTTTTGATACGCTTATTATAACCTGTTTGTCACAGTCATAGAATTCCGCCATTTTTTCTGCACTGCTTACAACACCTTTTGACGGTGCAGCACTGACAATATATTTGCAGCCTCGCATAACATATTCAAGGTCGGAAGAGCACTCTATATTATCAGGAAATTTCACGCCCGACAAAAACCTTGTGTTTTCACGTTTTTCGGCGAGTTCTTCCGACTCTTCTTTAAAATATGACCATAATTTAACACTGTTTCCTTTGTCGGCAAGAAGCAACGCCAATGCCGTTCCCCAACCGCCTGAACCTACTACCGCTATCTTCATTTAAGCACCCTCCTAAGATATTGTCCGGTATACGATTTTTTATTTTCTGCCACCTCTTCGGGAGTTCCCGTCGCCACAACCGTGCCGCCGCCGTTTCCTCCCTCCGGTCCTAAATCGATTATATAATCCGCTGTTTTTATAACATCCAGATTATGTTCAATCACTATCACTGTGTTGCCCGTATCTGCCAGTTTCTGCAAAACTTCTATAAGCTCTTTTACATCGTCAGCATGCAGGCCTGTTGTGGGTTCGTCCAGGATATACACCGTTTTCCCTGTCGGCCTTTTTGAAAGTTCTGTTGCAAGCTTAACTCTCTGCGCTTCTCCGCCCGAAAGAGTGGTGGAACTTTGACCCAGTTTTATATATCCAAGCCCCACATCATTAAGTGTCTGAAGTTTTCGTCTTATTTTTGGAATGTTTTCGAAAAAGTCAACTCCCTCTTCTACCGTCATATCCAGAACCTCAGAAATGTTTTTGCCTTTATATTTCACTTCCAGTGTTTCCCTGTTATACCTTTTGCCTTTGCACACTTCACAGGGCACATATACGTCAGGCAGGAAATGCATTTCTATTTTCAGTATCCCGTCACCCGTACAGGCTTCGCACCGTCCGCCACGGACATTGAAGCTGAATCTGCCTGAATTATATCCGCGCACCGCTGCATCATTTGTTGATGCAAAAAGTTCTCTTATATCGCCGAAAACACCTGTGTAGGTAGCCGGATTTGACCGGGGAGTTCTGCCTATCGGCGACTGGTCAATTTCTATAACCTTGTCAGCAAATTCAAGTCCTGTAATCGCGTCGTGGTCACCGGGTGAGGTTTTTGCTTTGTTAAGTTTTGAAGCAAGTTCTTTATATAAAATCTCATTTATAAGCGAGCTTTTGCCACTTCCCGAAACTCCCGTCACAGCCGTCAGCACACCAATCGGAAAGCTGACGTCTATGTTTTTCAGGTTGTTTTCCCTTGCGCCTTTAACAGTGATATATTCTCCTGTCCCTTTGCGTCTTTTCCCGGGAACAGCTATTTTCTTTCTGCCGCTTAAATACTGTCCGGTAATGGATTTTTCATCTTTCATTATATCCTCTACCGTACCCTCGGCAACAACTTCACCGCCGTGGACACCTGCACCGGGGCCAATGTCAACAATCCAGTCGGACTGTCTCATGGTGTCCTCGTCGTGTTCCACAACCACAAGAGTATTGCCAAGGTCCCTTAGACCTTTAAGCGCATCTATCAGCTTGTCATTATCTCTCTGATGAAGACCTATGCTGGGCTCGTCAAGAATATACAACACCCCTGTAAGTCCCGAGCCGATCTGCGTTGCAAGACGTATTCTCTGTGCCTCTCCTCCCGAAAGAGTTGCCGAAGCTCTGGACAGTGTGAGATAGCCAAGCCCCACATTTAAAAGGAAGTTGAGCCGGGCTTTTATTTCTTTTAGAATCTGGATTGCTATGGAATTTTCCCTATCTGTCAGCTTAAGATTTTCAAAAAATTCTACTGTTTTTTCAACCGGTAAATCGGTGAGCTCTTTTATGTTAAGACCTCCCACCGTCACCGACAACACCTCGGGTTTTAATCTTGCGCCCGAACATGTGCGACAGGGTTTGTTGGTCATAAAACTCTCAATATCGCGTTTTACCCAGTCAGATGAGGTGGAGTTGTATCTTCTCATAAGGTTGGTGATAATCCCCTCAAAACTGCTGTAGTAAGTTGTATCGCCATAATCTCTTGAATATTCAAGTTTTAGCTTTTCTTTGTTGTTGCCATACAAAATTATGTCCATAACTTCTTTGGATAAATTTTTCACCGGCTCGTCAATGCTGAACCCATATCTTTTTGCAAGGGCAGAATAATACATAAATGCAAAGCTTTTTTCGTCTGCAACCGAGTTCCAGCCGCTTGCATTTATTGCGCCCTCTCTGATGGATTTTTCATAGTCCACTATCATTTTGGGGTCTATTTCCATAACAAAGCCAAGTCCGGTACATTCGGGGCACGCCCCGAAAGGATTGTTGAAAGAAAACATTCTGGGAGAAAGCTCTTCCAGCGTGATGTCACAGTCGTGGCAGGCATAGTTCTGGCTGAAAGTGAACTCTTCGCCGTCTACTATGGCAACAGTAACAAGTCCGTCCCCTAAATGAAGTGCCGTTTCCAGCGAATCGGTGAGTCTTGTTTTTGATGTTTCGCGCACAATTATTCTGTCTATTACTATTTCTATGGTATGCTTTTTATTTTTATCCAGAATAATATCCTCGTCAAGCTCATACATATTCCCGTCCACACGAACTCTGACATATCCACTTTTTCTGGCACTTTCAAATATTTTCTTGTGTTCACCCTTTTTACCGCGCACAACAGGTGCCAACACAACAATTTTTGTTCCCTCGCCAAATTTTAAAACCTTGTCGGTAATCTGGTCAATGGTCTGCTGGGAAATTTCCTTGCCGCATTTGGGACAATGAGGATGACCCACTCTTGCATATAAAAGTCTTAAATAGTCATATATTTCTGTTATTGTTCCCACCGTTGACCGGGGATTTTTCGAGGTAGTTTTCTGGTCAATTGAAATGGCGGGAGAAAGCCCCTCAATATAGTCCACATCCGGTTTGTCCATCTGCCCTAAAAACTGGCGGGCATAGGACGACAGAGATTCCACATACCTTCTCTGACCCTCGGCATAGATGGTGTCAAATGCAAGGGAAGACTTGCCCGAACCGGAAAGTCCTGTCAAAACAATAAACTTATCCCTGGGCAGTTCTATATTTATATTTTTAAGATTGTTTTCTCTTGCACCTTTTATAACAATTTTATTTTGTGCCATCTTCTTTCAATTCCTTTATCCTGTCTCTGAGTGCTGCCGCAAGTTCAAAATCGAGCATTGTGGCTGCTTTTTGCATATCTTTTGTAAGAGCGCGAATCAGCGTCTCTTTTTCTTTTTTACTCTTCTTTTTATCATCATTTTTTATAGAAATTGTAGCTTCTATAACATCATGTACTGCCTTTTCAACACTTTTTGGAACAATGCCGTGTTTTTTATTATACTCCGTCTGTATTTTCCGGCGCCTTTCCGTTTCTGCTATTGCTCTTTTCATTGCGCCGGTAACCTCATCGGCATACATAATAACTTCACCGTCAACATTTCTGGCAGCTCGGCCTATTGTCTGTATGAGCGAGGTTTCGCTTCGCAGGAAACCTTCCTTGTCTGCATCTAAAATGGCAACAAGCGAAACTTCCGGAATGTCAAGCCCTTCTCTTAAAAGGTTTATCCCCACCAGCACATCAAACTTGCCCAGACGCAAATCACGGATTATTTCCATACGTTCCATGGTGTCAATATCCGAATGCAGATATTTAACACGAACACCGTTTTCCGACAGATAATCTGTGAGCGATTCTGCCATTTTCTTTGTAAGCGTTGTAACAAACACTCTTTGGTTTTTCTCTGTCCTGTTATTTATTTCATAGAGCAAATCATCAATTTGCCCCTCGGTAGGACGAACGGTTATAACAGGGTCTGGCAGTCCTGTGGGCCTTAAAATCTGTTCCGCAATGGCGGTTGAATGGTTCTTTTCATATTCGCCCGGTGTAGCGGAAACAAATACCGTCTGGTTAATCTTTTTTTCAAACTCTTCAAAATTAAGCGGTCTGTTGTCAAATGCAGATGGCAATCTGAACCCATATTCCACAAGAGACTCTTTTCTCGCTCTGTCACCGTTATACATCGCCCTCACCTGAGGGATTGTTACGTGGGACTCGTCTATCATAAGCAGAAAATCGTCCGGGAAATAGTCAAGCAGAGTGTAGGGCACGCTCCCAGGCTTTCTGCCGCTGAGCACGCGGGAATAGTTTTCTATGCCGCTGCAAAACCCTATCTCTCTAATCATTTCCATATCATAGTTTGTTCTTTGTTCAAGCCTTTGCTTTTCAAGCAGTTTGCCCTTTTTTTCGAAATAGTCGCATCTTTCCTTAAGCTCCTGCTCAATTGTTTTAAGCGCACTTTCCATTTTTTCTTTGGTTGTTACATAATGCGATGCAGGAAATATTGCTATATGGTTTCTTCTGCCAAGCACTTTGCCTGTCACATAATCAACCTCGGAAATTCTCTCTATTTCATCTCCGAAAAACTCAACTCTCACAGGCTGCTCGCTGCCGGCAGGGTGAATTTCCACCACATCTCCACGCACACGGAACCTTCCCCGTGAAAAGTCTATATCATTTCTCTCATATTGTATGCCAACCAGCCGTCTTAAAAGCTCGTCACGCCCCATTTCTGTTCCGGGTCGGAGTGAAATCATCATATTTTCGTAGTCCGACGGGTCCCCCAGACTGTAAATACAGCTGACAGACGACACAATGATAACATCTCTCCGTTCAAAAAGCGCTGCCGTTGCCGAATGGCGCAGCTTGTCAATTTCGTCGTTTATTGATGAATCTTTTTCAATATAGGTGTCTGTGCCTGCAATATATGCTTCCGGCTGGTAATAGTCATAATATGAAACAAAATATTCAACTGCATTTTCAGGAAAAAACTCTTTAAATTCGTTTGCAAGCTGTGCTGAAAGTGTTTTATTATGAGCAAGAACAAGTGTCGGACGGTTCACCTTTTCAATAACATTTGCCATTGTAAAGGTTTTTCCCGAACCGGTAACACCGAGAAGCGTTTGTCCGCGCTCGCCTTTTAAAATGCCTTCAGCAAGCTTTTCTATAGCCTCGGGCTGGTCTCCTGTCGGAGAAAAGGGAGAAACAAGTTTAAACTTATCCAATCTATTTCACGCCCTTATAGTTTCATATTTTTTTGCTGCAAATATGTGCTATTTTGCAAATATCGCATCTGGGTTTTATTGCCTTACAAACTTCTCTGCCGTGATACACAAGCTTGTGGCAAAAATCTGCCGAGCTTTCAGGAGGCAAAATTTTCATAAGGTCAAATTCAATTTTTACCGGGTCGGTGTGATTTGTAAGCCCCATTCTGTTTGCAAGTCTTTTTGCATGGGTGTCCACAACCACCGCAGGTTTTTTATACACATCCCCGATGATTATATTGGCAGTTTTCCTGCCCACTCCGTCAAGGCTTGTCAGCTCTTCCATTGTTTCGGGAACCTCGCCGTCAAAATCGCTCACAAGCTTTTTGCAACAGGCAATAATGTTTTTCGCTTTGTTTCTGAAAAATCCTGTGGAACGGATATACCCTTCAAGTTCTATAATATCTGCATTTGCAAAATCTTCTGCACTTTTATATCTTGCAAAAAGTGCCGGCGTCACTGTGTTCACTCTTTTGTCGGTACACTGTGCAGCAAGCTGTGTTGCAATGAGCAGCTGCAACGGAGTCTCAAAATCGAGCGTGCATTCTGCCCCTGCATATATTTCATCAAATATCTTTTGTATTTCTTTTACTTTATCTTTTTTATTCATAATATTTTTCCTCATCTTCTTATTATATAATAAAAAATCTTTTTTGTAAATAGCCCACTTTATGTAAAAAAAAGGATTTGGCAAACGGCGGTTGGTCATAGGGATGAATCGGTTTTTAAACCATATTTTTAGTTTATACTACATCAAAAAACACCGAAATACGTCAGTATTCCGGTGTTTTTATTCTTTGCATAAATCTAAAAATTTTAGTTTAAAAACTGCTTGCACCATAAAAATCAATAATTTTTGATACTAAACAAGTTGAGCTACGAAGTTATCCTGACGGATTTCGTGTGGTTTTGACACAGTTTAGTGCTAAAATTATAATTTTTAGGCGAATAATCCCTATGACCAACCGCCGAAGCCAAATCCTTTTAAAATTCATCAGGTGTTTCCATTGTTATGTTGCCCAGCCTGCAGCCTCTGAACTCGTCCAGCAAAATGTTTGCCGCACGCAAAGTGTCCAGCTCGCCTTTTTTCAGCAAAAACCCTCTGCTTTTTGCAATAAGTTCAAGCACTTCATAGTCGGAATATTCCTCATTTAGCTCTATCTTATATCTTTCGCAAAGGTTTTTCGGATACCTTTCTCTTAAAAACTTTATAAGCAGGCAGGCAAGTTCTTCAACATCCATTATTTCATCGCGGATTGCGCCCGTAAAAGCAAGCTTCAAGGCAACATCCTCGCTTTCAAATTTAGGCCACAGAATACCCGGCATGTCAAGCATTTCAACACCGCTTGCAAGCCTCAGCCACTGTTTGCCTTTGGTAACGCCCGGACGGTCGCCCGTTTTTGTCACCGCTTTACCTGCAACTCTGTTTATAAAAGAAGATTTGCCAACATTAGGTATGCCGCAAAGCATAATTTTTATTGACCTGGATATTCCTCTTTTACTGTCTCTTTCAATTTTTTCTTTAAGCTGTGAACCCGCATAGTCTGTCAGTTTGTTAATACCTTTTCCGGTAGTGCAACTTACCTCAATGGCAGCAATTCCTTTTTTTGCAAAATAGTCCACCCAAAGCTTTGTAGCAGCGGGGTCTGCCATGTCCGATTTGTTGAGAACAACTACTCTCGGTTTCCCTCTTAAAATTTTGTCTATCTCGGGGTTTCTGGACGACATGGGTATTCTCGCGTCAAGAATTTCCACCGCAACGTCAACTATTTTCAGGCTGTCCGCCATCATCCGGCGGGTTTTTGCCATATGTCCCGGGAACCATTGTAAATTCATATTCCACCTCGTTTAATATATGGAACCAATATCGCTGAGCGGCCACACTCTTACCTGCGCTTTTCCTATAACAGAATCTTTTGTTACCATCCCAACCGAGGAAAATCTGCTGTCTGTACTTCCGTTTCTGTTGTCACCCAGAACAAAGTAGCAGTCGTCGGGTACCACTCTGGGATAAACACCGTCACCAACATGGTTTATGTCTATTTCTTCGTTTATATAATCTTCGTCAAGCTTTACTCCATCAACATAAACCTCGGCATAATCTTCCGCCTGGTTATATTTTATATCAACCACCTGGCCCTCTGTTGCAATCACCCTTTTAACATAAGGAGTGTTTTCGTTTGATGCGGGTCTGAATATAATAATATCGCCTGCCTCCGGTTCATACGCTATTCTGCGCACAATAAGCTTGTCGCCATGATGAAGAGTGGGAACCATTGACGAGCCGTTAACATCAACAAGCGTAAAAATATAGGTTCTTAAAAACATAGCTATAACAACCGCTATAACAATTGCCTGAACCCATTCGAAAATTTCCATCCCAAGCGATTTTTTCACTTTTATATTTTCACCATTTTCCATTTTTTTGTGTCCTTTCAGCAAAAAATACAAAAAGCCGCGAAAAAACGCGGCTTTTCCGACGGGACAAGCCCGCTCTTTTTTAGAGTTTTTCTTTAACCTTTGCTGCTTTACCAACTCTGTCACGGAGATAGTAGAGGCGAGCACGGCGAACTTTACCTTTTCTTACAACCTCAACATTTACAACGTTTGGTGAGTGAAGCGGAAAAGTTTTTTCAACGCCAACACCATAAGAAATTCTTCTTACTGTGAAGCTTTCGGAAATACCCCCATTTTTCTTTCTGATGACTATTCCCTCAAACATCTGAATTCTTTCACGGGCACCCTCTTTGATTTTACAACTAACTTTTACAGTGTCACCGATACAGAACTGGGGAACTTCTGCTTTCATCTGCTCTTTACCAAGAGCCTTAACAATTTCTGTCATTTCTTTCTCTCCTTATTCTAAGACGTTCTTACCGACCAAAAACACTGTCGCCAGAGGACCATCCGTAATACAGAAACATATTATAGCACACTTTTTTTCTTTTTGCAAGTGTATTTTTAAATTTTTTAAGTATATTTTTTCACAGCCGTCAAAAAATATTACCGGAGGGGTTGAAAAATGAAAAAAAACAGGAATAAAATCCCTTTTCCTCACGAAACAGAAAAGGACTATGACAATTTCTATACTGCAAATTCAGGTTCTTTCACCGACTGCACCGGACTTATGTATAAACCGCCCGAAAATGAGTTTGAATATGAATCTTACGGGGATGTTTATAATTTCAGTGCTGCAGCGGAAATATATCCCGTTTCCGGTACGGAAGAGGATTTTGTAAAATAAAAAAGAGCCTGACGGCTCTTTTTTTAATATTCTATTCCTGCCGGAGGACCGTCCACCTCTTCAACAAAAGTGAATGTGAAAACTCTGCCATCCTCAGTTACTGTTTTTGTATGTGTGTCATCAATTATGGTAGTGGTAGCCCTTCCGCTTCCCTCTTTACCGCCGAAATAATGTTGGGTAATTTCCATATCCTGCTCAAAATCTGTTTCTACATTGTTGTTTTTAACATCTTCTTTCGGCACTTCTATTGTAGCAACTGTGTCGCCCCAGAACAAAAAGTCGCTTTCCTTTGATGCATTGCGGTCTTTCATTGTGTAGATCTGCCCATTGTAAAGATGATAATATAACCCTGTTTCATTTCTTTGCCAGATTCCGTCAAATTCTAACGTAACCGTCATCTCGGTCATTGGATTTTGTTCTTCTTCTTTCTGCGCATCAATCCACTGTTGAGGAATTTCCGGCACATAGCCTATCACTTCTTTTTTTTCGCAGGCTGTCGATGTCATGACAATAAACCCAAAAAAGAGCATAAGAAAAACTTTTTTCATAAGTATGATCAACCTTTCCATAGTCGGATTATGTAGAAATTATATCATACTTATACTTTCATTACAAGTCTTTTCACTAAAATTTCATTTTCCTTTGCCAAAAAACTTGTCTGCCTCCGACACTACCACAGGCACCATCGACAAGCCGCCTACTATACCCCATTGGCAAGGCAAAAGACTTATTGTTTTAAAGACCCTGATTGCAGGTGGAAAAGCCGCTGCCGATATCTGAAAGGTAAGACATATAAGAAAAGCTATTATCATAAACTTGTTTCTGCCTGCGTTTTTTGAAAAGAGTGAATGCTCGCTTTCCACCGTAAAAGCGTGAACAAGCTGGGAAATGCTGAGCGTACAGAACGCCATTGTTCTCGCAACATCAAGACTCTTAAATATTTTTATACCTGTTATAAACGCCGTTATCGCAAGAATTCCTATCATAACTCCTTCAAGGCATATGGTCTGCCCCAGCCCGTCTGCAAAAATTCCTTTGTTTTTCTTAACCGGTTTTTTACACATAATATCTTTATCAGGAGGTTGCAAGCCCAAGGCTATTGCCGGAAGAGAATCTGTTACAAGATTAACCCATAAGAGCTGGATAGCCGTCAGCGGACTGTCCCATCCAAAGAAAATTGCAGTAAAAATTGTCAGAATTTCTCCTATATTACTGGAAAGCAGAAAATGAACCGCTTTTTTTATGTTGTCATATATACCTCTGCCCTGGCGTATAGCCTCAACTATTGTAACAAAATTGTCGTCTGCAAGCACCATATCTGCCGCACCTTTGGCAACGTCTGTCCCACATTTACCCATAGAACATCCGATGTCGGCAGTTTTAAGCGCAGGGGCATCGTTCACTCCGTCCCCCGTCATAGCAACAACCTCTCCCCGTCTTTGAAAGGCTTTTACAATTCTCATTTTGTGTTCGGGGGTTACTCTGGCAAAAACCCGGCAGTTTTCTATTTCCATATCAAGAGTTTTTTCGTCAATTGTGTCAAGTTGTTTACCGCTTATCACCTTACTGCCCGGAACAAAAATTCCTGTTTGTTTAGCTATTGCAACAGCGGTGTCCACCTGGTCTCCCGTCACCATAACGGGAGTAATTCCTGCTCTTTTGCATATTTTTACAGCTTCGGGGACTCCTTCTCTCGGCGGGTCGCTCAACCCGGCAAGACCTAAGAATTTAAGATTTTCTTCATATTTCCCGCCCGGCCTTAAAACTTCTTTGTATGCCACTCCGATAACACGTTTTCCCTGACTTGCAAGTTCTTTTATTTTGCCGGAAATTTCTTGTTTTTCTGTCACACTTACCGAGCATATATTAAGCAGAATGTCAGGTGCCCCTTTGGTTATAACACGATATCTGTCACCTGTTTTATGTACGGTTGTCATAAGTTTTCTTTTGGAATTAAACGGTATTTCATCCACCCGGTTATATTTTGCGTCTATAACCTCTTTTTCAATTCCCATATCTTTCGCAGCACGGACAAGAGCTTTTTCGGTTGCCCCTTTGTCGTCATTGCACAGGCACAGGTATTCAAGTACACGGTTTCTGTCTCCCACAACATCGGTAACTGTCATCTGATTTTTTGTCAGTGTGCCTGTTTTATCACTGCATATAATAGTTGCACTGCCAAGGGTTTCCACTGCAGGCAGCTTTCTTATTACTGCATTTTTCTTCGCCATCTTCTGCACACCTATTGCAAGCATAACCGTTATAATTGCAGGAAGTCCTTCGGGGATTGCCGCAACTGCAAGACTGACAGAAGTCATAAACATATCAAATGCCGGCACTTTGCGCACCAACCCCATGAGAAATATTATCCCGCAAATGACCATTGCCGCAATCCCGAGTGTTTTTCCTGTTTTTGCAAGTCTTATCTGAAGCGGTGTGTCGGGACTTTCACTTTCCAGAATCATTCCGGCTATCTTTCCGGTCTGTGTTTTCATACCCGTTCTTACAACAACTGCTCTGCCACGACCTTCAGTCACTACTGTATTTGCCCACACCATATTGGCAGCCTCTATTTGTGAAATACTTTCCTCTTTTACGTGCTCACTGTTTTTCTTTATTTCAGCTGTTTCTCCTGTGAGAGCAGACTCATTTACCGCAAGTTTTACACATTCAATAAGCCGTGCGTCTGCCGGCACAAAATCTCCCGCCCGAAAAGATATGATATCTCCCGGTACCAGATTTTTGGTGTCTTCCACAACAGTTTGTCCCTCGCGGATTACTTCTACTGTCGGCGAATTCATTTTTTTAAGAGCCTCAAGAGCGTGTTCTGCACGAAATTCCTGTACCACTCCCATTCCTGCATTAAAAAGAACTATCGCCATTATTATAATCGAATCTATATATTCTTTTTCGCCGCTGAAAAAAGACATCACGGCAGATATTACTGCCGCACCAATCAATATAATCACCATATAATCGGACAGTTGTCCTAAAAAAGCTTTTAAAATACTCTTTTTCGGGGCAGAAACAAAGGTGTTATCCCCATATTTTTCACGTCTTTTTGCAGCCTCTGCCACAGACAGACCCTTCTCGGATGTACCAAGTTTTTCCATAGCAGTTTCTTTTGACATTTCTTGCCACATTCTTCTTCGCCTCCCGTAAAATTATATTACGGGTGGATAAGCTTTATGCCCTCACAATATATATTTTATCTTAAGGGACGCCGTGTTCTTTATATGTCTTATTTTTTCTCTCATAAGCGCAATTTCAACCTGTGCCGACATGTTCCCTGTCATACACATTTCCCTCGCATAAATCACTGCATCTTCTGCTTCATCAATTATTTTTCTGTCAAGAAAAGCACACAAAACTCCGCTTATTTTCTCTAGCTTTTTTTCTATTTTTTCAAGACAATCTATGCTTTCTTCATTGTTTACGCCACAGGCACTGTATGCCCTGTCCGACAGCTCTAAAAGCCGGTCCGTTTCACTGTTTAAATAGTTGTTGTAATATACGCCGGAAACTGCAATTATTATAAAAATTGCAACGGCAAACCACACGCTTTTCACTTTTCTTCTCCCCTTTTCTGATAATAAAATTCTCCCTGACTGTCCACAACGGCATAGAACACCTGTCCGGCGTCTGTTATGCCCTTTTTCTTAAGCATTTTTAAAAGCTTTTCACGGCTTATTTTCGCTTCATTTAAAGCACTTTTAATTATCTTTCCGTCCGATATGACAACGTATGGCATTGCCCCCGGTTTTGCATCAATTTTCATATCTTCGGGAGAAACCGTCTTTCCGCTTACAGACGGAATAACGCTTATTTTCCCGCTGTTTTCAAGAACTGCATATTCAACATCGCGTATGTCTGCGTATCCTGCATTTCTTATCTGCTCCATAATCTCGTCTATGTTGTATCTGTGCTTTTTCATTTCCGCCTCATCCATTTTTCCGTCTTTTATCAGAACTGAAGGTTTTCCCTGAAGCAAATCTCTCAGCCATGTTGATTTGAGCGTTATTGCCGAGATAAGAATTTCCAGGGATATAAGGGTAGCTATGGGCACAACACTGCTCATAAGCGGGAGATTCATATCCTGCATGGGTATTGATGCAAGTTCTGAAAGAAGAAACACTATAACAAGCTCCACAGGCTCAAGCTCGCCTATCTGTTTTTTGCCCATTATCCTCACTGCCGCCACTACCAGAACATAGAGAACCACAGTTCTCAAGCAACTTACAATCATCTAAAATTCTCCTTAATTTGGTTTTTATTACTTATTTTGGCGCACTACCTCATTTTTTATGTTAAATTTGCATAACAAAACCATTATATTTATGTTAAATTTTATTCATTTTTTTTATAAAAACTCTTGATTTTTGATTCAAAATGTGTATAATAGGTATTAAGTGGTGTTAAATTGGATGCACAGTGGTGACATTGTGGTGACTTTTTCAGGAAAGGAGATGCATGTATGTTTGTCAGTAATTATTCCCATAGCGTAGATGATAAGGGCAGATTTATCATGCCCTCCAAGTACAGAGAACAGCTTGATGGCCGTTTAATTGTTACAAAAGGTATGGACAACCATTGTCTTTATATTTACACTCTCACCGAGTGGGAGGAGTTTGCTTCCCGTTTGCGTGCACTTCCCAGCAGCAAACCGGAAATCCGTGAACTTCAGAGACATTTTCTCGCAGAAGCAGAGCTTGCAGAAATTGACAAGCAGGGCAGATGTCTTATTTCCCAAAAACTGAGAAACTATGCCGGCATCACTTCCGGAATAAAACTTTTAGGTCTCGGAAACAAAATTGAACTCTGGAGCACCGAGCTTTGGGAAGAATTTGAAAAAGCTTCTGAAGTTGATGTGGCAAAAGTAGCCGGCAGCATTGATTTCATAATATAGGTGATATTATGGTTTTTGAGCATAAATCCGTTCTGTATGATGAATGCATGTCGGTTCTTGATATAAAACCGGGCGGCATATATGCCGACGGAACTTTGGGCGGAGGCGGTCATTCCCTTGGAATATGCGAAAGACTTTGCGGCAAAGGAAAACTCATTGGCATTGACCGCGACCCTGAAGCTCTCGCAGCAGCGGGAAAACGGCTTGAAAATTTTTCTTCCGTTACAACCTTTGTTCACAGTAACTATTCAGAAATCAAAACTATACTGTCAAATCTTAATATAAACGGTCTTGACGGAGCACTTCTCGATTTAGGAGTTTCCTCATATCAGCTGGATAACCCCGAGCGTGGATTCAGCTATATGCGTGATGCTGCGCTTGATATGCGGATGAATCCTACGGACCCCCTCAGTGCCTACGATGTTGTAAACGAATATTCAAAAGAAAAACTTTGCAGCATCATAAAAGAGTATGGCGAAGAAAAGTGGGCAGCTCGCATTGCACAGTTTATTGCTGCCCGCCGAGTAAAAACTCCCATAAAAACAACTTTTGACCTTTGCGACATAATAAAAGCCGCCATTCCGGCAGGTGCACGCAACCAGGGTTCTCACCCATGCAAACGCACCTTTCAGGCAATTCGTATAGAAGTAAATCAGGAACTCGCCCTGTTAAGAAGTTCGCTAAACGACTTTTTTGATTCGCTTAAACCCGGTGGCGTTCTTGCAGTTATAACCTTCCACTCTTTGGAAGACCGTATAGTTAAAAAACTTTTTGCAGACCTTTGTGCAGGATGCACCTGCAGTAAAGAACTTCCTGTCTGCACCTGCGGCAACACACCAAAAGGCAAACTTAAACTTCGTAAACCGGTTGTTGCAAATCAGACAGAACTTGATGAAAATTCGAGAAGCCACAGTGCAAAACTCAGAGCAATAGAAAAAATTTGAAAGGAGAACATGAAAAATGCAGGATAATTTAGCCAGAAAAATTTATTCTCCCGCAACCACAAAAAAAATCTCACACTCCGCAAAAAAACAGGGGTTCCGTTGGGATTTTGCATTTTTTCTTGTTTTCTGCAGCGCTCTTTTGATGGTTGTTGTTTTAAGATATGCAACCGCAAACGAACTGGAAAAAGATATTTTAACTGCCAAGAGCACTTTCGAACAGCTCTATTCTGAAAACACTACTGCGAAAGTGCAGCTTCAAGGAAGTATTGACCTTAAAGAAGTTGAAAGAAAAGCAACCGAAGAACTCGGTATGGTAAAACCCTCTCAAAATCAAATAGTAAATATTCATGTTTCTGTTGACAACAATGCACAGGTTCTTTCCGGCAAGCCAGCAGGCGACGACTCGCAGCCCCGAGAAAGCTTTATGAGTAACGTCCTGTCATATTTACACTGATTTTCGATTATATATTTACAGGTGACTTTTTCTTTACATCACATCCCGGCTCTGTCATGTCAACATGTCAGGGCTTCTCTTGTCAATTAAGGTGGTTTTGTTTATGGTGAAAAAACGAAAAAAATCTACAATGAATACAAGAATTTTTGTTTCAATGGCTGTTCTTATAGTTGCTTTTGTGCTCCTTCTCGGCAGAACAGCCTATTTGCAGTTTATTCGGGGCAACGAACTTCGCTCCCTTGCTCTTGACCAGCAGACAAAAGAAAACGAAATCACTCCACGTCGTGGCACAATTTACGACTGCAACGGCAAAGAGCTTGCTGTCAGTGCAAATGTTGACACTGTTGTTGTCGACCCCAAACGCATTAAAGAAGAAGGAAATTCACTCCAGGTTGTGACAACCCTGTCGGAAGTTCTGGGAGTGGACAAAGACAAAATATATACCGCTCTTGAAAAATCGTCTCGATTTGAATACATAAAAAAACGTATCACGCAGGAAGAGTCTGAAATTCTGCGCAGCTATATCAGCGGCGAAGATGCGGATGGCAATCCCCTTTCGGAGCAGATGCTGAAAGACCACAATCTTGTTGGCGTAAGCCTCATTTCCGATACAAAACGCTATTACCCCTACTCCAACCTTGCAGCTCAGCTTTTAGGAAATGTCGGCGCCGACAACCAGGGGCTTGAGGGTTTGGAATATAAATACGACGAATATCTTAAAGGCAGCTCCGGTGCTATCGTGAAATCTGATTCGGCAGCCGGCAGCCCCACTTTTGAATATGAACAGTATTATAATGCTCAGTCGGGCTATGACCTTGTGCTCACCATTGACGAGAGCATTCAGCGTATAGTTGA
>JAZNIU010000024.1:0-18812 GCA_045577655.1 Clostridia bacterium | reverse complement strand
AAGCCATCCCAGAAAGTCGTTTCCGGCACCGGTTTTTCCCTCTAAAACATCGTGTGCGGCGCAAACCTCCGGCCAGATTTTTTCAATTTCGTTTAAAGAAACCGCTCTTTTGTAATCAACAGCTATTCTTTTCATAGTTTTCCTCCAAAAATCCCTTTTAATCATCCATAATTAAATTATATGAGATCGCTTAAAATATAATTCGATATATCAAATCCTTTATCGGTAAAAGCAATATTTTCTCCGCTTTTTTTGATATAACCGAGAGAAATATATTTTTCAAGTGCCTTTTTGTCAGAAACAAATTCTTGATTTGTTCCCTCACTCAGCCTCATTCCCATTATGAGTTTTTCCACCCTTTTATCCTCGTCTCCTATTTTTTCTCTGCCCACAGAAGCATTTTCAGATAAAATATATTCTTCAGGTGACAAAATGTTACTATATCTTTCCCCCTGGTAATAGGAATGTGCTCCTGCTCCCAATCCGATATATTCACCGCAATGCCAGTATATCAGGTTGTGCCTGCTTTCATATCCTTTTTTTGCAAAATTGGATATTTCATATCGCATAAATCCGTTTTCTTCCAGCATTTTTACTGCCGCTTGCTGCATTTTCCGGTCTGTTTCTTCAGGAAGATTTTTCATTCCCGACCTGAAAAAAGGCGTGTTTTTTTCTACTTTCAGGCCATAACAGGAAATATGTTTTACTCCCGAGTTGCATGCTTTTTCAACATCTTCCAGCCATATCTTTTCAGTCTGTCCCTGGTAGGAAAACATAAAATCTGCCGAAATATTTTCAAATCCGACGTCTTGCGCTGTTTTTATAACATCTTCCGCCTGGGATGCTGTGTGAATTCTGCCGAGGATTTTCAGCATGTCGTCATTAAAAGATTGTACGCCCACGCTTAACCTGTTTATCCCGGCAGAAAAAAAGGTTTTCAGCTTATCTTTTGTAACAGTTCCGGGATTTACCTCTATGGTTATTTCGGCATCCCTCTCTACATCAAAAATATTTAGGAGGTTGCCCAGAAGTACCGATATTTGTTCCCCACTTAATACAGATGGTGTTCCGCCGCCCAAATATATTGTGCCTATTTTTTCATTTCTGAACTTTTTTGCCTCTTTTATAAGACGGGCAATATATTCGTCAATAATTTCTGTTTTACCGGCGTAGGAGTTAAAATCGCAGTAGGGACATTTGTTTTTGCAAAAAGGAATATGAACATAAAGTCCTCGCATAAAAATCCTCTCCACTAATCAAGCTTCAGAACAGACATAAATGCTTCCTGCGGAATTGCAACCGTTCCCACCTGTCGCATGCGTTTTTTACCCTCTTTTTGCTTTTCAAGCAGCTTTTTCTTTCTCGTTATGTCACCGCCATAACATTTAGCCAAAACGTCTTTTCGCATTGCTTTAACCGTTTCTCTTGCAATAATTTTGCCGCCGATAGCCGCCTGTATTGGTATTTCAAACAGTTGTCTCGGGATATGTTCTTTAAGCTTTTCAGCTATTTTACGGCCTCTCGAATAGGCTTTTTCGTCATGCACAATAAATGAAAGAGCATCCACCATTTCCCCATTGAGCAAAATGTCCAGTTTCACAAGTTTCGATTTGACATAACCTTTCATCTCATAATCAAAAGAAGCATATCCTTTTGTTCTTGATTTTAGGGCGTCAAAAAAGTCATATATTATTTCATTAAGCGGCAGGTCGTAATGTATAACAGACCTGTCACCATCAATATATTTCATATCTTTATAAATACCGCGGCGATCCTGACAAAGCTCCATAATATTGCCCACAAATTCGGTGGGAGTTATAATAGATGCTTTCACAAACGGTTCTTCCATGGAATCAATATTTGCCGCAGGCGGCATATTTGTCGGATTGTCCAACCATATACTTTCACCATTTGTTAAGTTTATTTTATATATAACACTTGGCGCTGTGGTAATAAGGTCAAGATTATATTCCCTCTCCAGCCTTTCCTGAATGATTTCCATGTGCAAAAGCCCAAGGAATCCGCATCTGAAACCAAACCCCAGTGCAACAGAAGTTTCCGGGTCGAAAGTCAAAGACGCATCATTAAGCTGCAGTCTTTCAAGTGCGTCACGAAGGTCGGGATATTTGGACCCGTCTGCCGGATATATTCCGCAGAACACCATCGGTACTGCTTTGCGGTAACCTGCAAGAGGTGCCTCTGTGGGATTTACAGCATCGGTAACCGTGTCGCCAACTGCAGTATCTTTAACATTTTTTATGCTTGCAGCAATATACCCAACATCACCTGCACTGAGGCAGTCGCAGGGCACATGCCCAAAGGGATACATATGTCCCGTTTCCACCACTTCAAAAGTGGCCCCTGTAGCCATCATTTTTATTTTCATCCCCGGTTTAACCGAGCCTTCAAACACTCTGATGTACACAATAACGCCTTTGTAGCTGTCATAATATGAGTCAAAAATGAGTGCTTTTAAAGATTTGTCCACATCTCCTTTCGGAGCAGGAATTTTGGTTACAATCTGTTCCAGCACTTCAGGAATATTAAGTCCTTGTTTTGCTGAAATTCTTGGAGCATCTTCTGCCGGAATTCCAATTTCATCTTCTATCTGGGAAATTACAAATTCCGGTCTTGCCGAGGGCAAATCTATTTTATTTATAACCGGCATAATTTCCAGGTCGTGTTCAACCGCAAGATACGTATTTGCCAGCGTTTGTGCTTCTATTCCCTGGGCAGCGTCAACCACCAGAATTGCTCCCTCACAGGCTGCAAGGCTCCTGGACACCTCGTAGTTAAAGTCCACGTGCCCCGGAGTGTCTATCAGATTAAGAGTATATTCCTCGCCATCGCCTGCTTTATAGGTCATTTTGACCGCGCGCGCCTTGATGGTAATTCCTCTTTCCTTTTCCAGATCCATATTGTCAAGGAGTTGTTCCTCCATCTCGCGTTTTTCAACAGCTCCTGTTTCTTCCAGAAGTCTGTCTGCAAGAGTGGATTTTCCGTGGTCTATATGTGCAATAATACAAAAATTACGAATTTTATCCTGATTTTGCACGCTATCTCTCCTTCCGTCACAATCGAGTATGGGCGGCTGCATTGCAACCGCCCTCCAGTATCAGTAAATCAGTTTTCGTTTTACGGTTTCGTCCTGAATTTTGTTAATATATTCAAGTGCTTTTCCTGTACCTATAGCTACGCAGGAAATAGCTTCATCTGCAACTTTTACATTAATGCCTGTACGTTTTTCAAGCAGAACATCAAGTCCCCACATAAGACCGCCGCCGCCTGTAAGAACAATGCCGTTCTGGCTTATATCGCCCACAAGTTCAGGTGGTGTGCGTTCAAGCACACTATGAACAGCGTCCGCAATAAGTATCGCTGTTTCAACAAGGGCTTCTGCAACCTCTGTGGAATTTACTATAATTGTTTTTGGAAGACCTGTTATGAGACATCTTCCTCTGATTTCCCAGTTAAGTTCTTCCTCTCTGGGAACAACACAACCAATGTTTATCTTGAGTTCTTCCGCCATTCTTTCGCCTATAAGCATATTGTGTTTTTTGCGGATATATTTCATAATAGCTTCGTCAAACTTGTCCCCTGCAACTTTGATGGAATCCTGTTCAACAATTCCGTCCAGCGAAATAACAGCTATATCTGTGGTTCCACCGCCAATGTCCACAACCATATTTCCGCAAGGCTGTGTTATATCAATGCCTGCTCCTATAGCAGCGGCAATGGGTTCTTCAATAATTTTTACTTTTGATGCTCCTGCAGCAACAGTAGCGTCTATTACTGCACGTTTTTCAACCTCTGTAACACCACTTGGCACGCAAACAATTACTTTAGGTCCGATGAGTCTTTGTCTGCAGGAAACCTTTAAAAATTCTTTAAGCATTTTTGCGGTAAAATCATAATCTGAAATAACGCCGTCGCTGAGGGGGCGAACAGCAATGATATTACCTGGTGTTCTACCCAGCATACGTTGCGCTTTAAGACCAACAGCAAGTGGTTCTTTTGTGTCACGGTTAACGGCAACAACAGAAGGCTCTCTCAAAACAATGCCTTCACCCTTGACATAGACAAGCACAGATGATGTGCCAAGGTCTATGCCCACTTCCTGTATATAATTTATCTTTTTAAGAAATTTAAGATGTTTAAGCCACATTTTTATGTCTCCTTATCAAAGAGTATACTATACCTTATATATTATAAACCATATTTTTCAATTTTGCAACTGTTTTTTTCTTCCTTTGCAACATCTTTATCCGGTGCAAAAAAACTCCGGGCTTTTCTGCCCGGAGATTTTTGGAAATTATATTCTTATTAGAAAATTGCAACTTCTGTTTCTTTGTCGAAGAGATGCATTTTTTCAAGTTCAAAAGCAACCTGAATTGTATCTCCCGGTTTTGCCTGTGTGCGCGGGTTAACTCTTGCTGTGAAAGGAACTCCTTCAATTTTGAGGTAAAGGAATGTTTCTGCACCCATTGCTTCAGTTACGTCAACTTTTGCTGTAACTGTGCTTTCTGTAAGAGTTGAAACATAAACCTGTTCGTCATGTACATTTTCAGGTCTGATACCAAAGATAACTTCTTTGTCTTCATAATTAAGTCCTTCAAGAATTTTTGCTTTGCTTTCAGGAATTTTAAGTGTAGCTTCGCCGAATGTGAGATAGTAGCCATCTTCTTTTTTGTTAACAACAGCGTTAACAAAGTTCATCTGCGGGCTGCCAATAAATCCGGCAACAAACATATTTACAGGGTTTTCATAAAGAACCTGGGGTTCAGCTATCTGCTGAACAATACCGTCCTTCATACAAACAATTCTTGTACCCATTGTCATTGCTTCTGTCTGGTCGTGTGTTACGTATATAAATGTTGTCTGGAGCTTTTTGTGAAGCTTGTTGATTTCTGTTCTCATCTGTGCTCTGAGCTTAGCATCAAGGTTTGAGAGAGGTTCGTCCATAAGAAATACCTTAGGTTCACGAACGATAGCACGGCCGAGAGCAACACGCTGACGCTGACCGCCCGAAAGAGCTTTCGGTTTTCTGTCAAGAAGGTGGCCGATATCAAGGATTTCAGCAGCTTCTTTAACACGTCTGTCTATTTCGTTTTTATCAATTTTTCTGAGTTTAAGACCAAATGCCATATTGTCATATACGGTCATGTGCGGATAAAGCGCATAGTTCTGGAAAACCATTGCTATATCTCTGTCTTTAGCAGAAACATCATTCATAAGAGCATCTCCAATGTAGAGTTCACCGGAAGATATTTCTTCAAGACCTGCTATCATACGGAGAGTTGTTGTTTTACCACAACCGGAAGGTCCGAGAAGAATGATAAAATCTTTGTCCGCAATATCCATATTAAAATCTTTAACAGCTTCAACGCCGCCCGGATATATTTTATGTATACCCTTAAGTTCCAAACTTGCCATTTTCTAATTTCCTCCTTAATTTTGAACAAGCGTAATACTCTGTATACTATTTTATCATATTTTGACTTTTTTTCAATGGTAAAAATGTTATAAATAATATTTATTTAATTGTTAAGTTTGCATAATCACTCGTCAATATGCCTCATTGAGAGCGAAATTCTGCCCTTTTTAACATCAATATCAACAATTTTCACTTTCTTTACATCGCCAACTGACAAAAATTCAATAGGATGTTTAATAAATTTATCACAAATTTGTGATATATGCACAAGACCATCCTGATGAACACCTATATCCACAAAGGCTCCGAAGTCGGTTATGTTCCTGACAGTGCCTGTTAAAATCATTCCGGGTTTTAAATTTTCTATGCTCATAATATCACTTCTGAGCACCGGCGCATCAAACTCGTCACGAGGGTCGCGTCCCGGTTTTAAAAGCTCGGACACGATATCCTCAACTGTTTCTTTTCCCACTCCAAAATCCTTTGCAACAGACAGAATATCTGCCCTTTCGCTTCGGGATTTAAGCTCTTTTAAATTTCCATTTTTAACATCCTCAAGCGTATAGTCGCAAATCTCAAGAATTTTCTCTGCAAGTCCGTAGGATTCGGGGTGAACCGCCGTGTTGTCAAACACATTTTTACATTCGGGAATACGCATAAATCCAGCACATTGCTGGAAAGCTTTATCGCCTAGTTTTTTCACCTTTTTAAGCTGGGTTCTGCTTGTGAAAATTCCGTTTTCTTCTCTGTATTTTACAATGTTTTCCGCAATGGGTTTGCTTACGCCCGAAACAAAAGACAAAAGCCGCGCTGATGCGGTGTTAACATCAACACCAACATTGTTAACACAGTCCTCAACAACACCGCCAAGCGCCTCGCCAAGTCTCTTCTGGTTCATATCATGCTGATACTGTCCCACTCCTATTGATTTGGGGTCAATTTTTACAAGCTCTGCAAGTGGGTCTTCCAGTCTTCTTGCAATGGAAACAGCACTTCTTTGAGCAACGTCAAAATCAGGGAATTCCTCTGCCGCAAGCTCCGACGCCGAATATACCGATGCACCTGCCTCGCTCACCATGATATATTTAACATCTCTGCCCGCTTCTTTGATAAGCCCTGAAACGAAAATTTCCGTTTCTTTGGAGGCAGTTCCGTTGCCTATAGCCACAAGGTCAACATCATGTTTTTGTATCAGCGCAAGCACCTGTTTTTTGGCTTTTTCAATGTCGTGATGCGGGAGTGTGCAGAAGATAATTTCGGTGTCAAGCACCTTGCCTGTACTGTCTACAACTGCAGTTTTACATCCTGTTCTGTAGCCCGGGTCAAATCCAAGTACCGTTTTGCCTTTTATGGGTGGTTGGAGCAAAAGTTGTCTTAAGTTTTTGGAGAAAAGCTCTATGGCTTTTTCCTGCGCCTGTTCTGTGAGCATGCCCCTGATTTCATTTTCAATGGACGGAGCAATAAGTCTGTCGTATGCATCAAAAACCGCCTCTTTAAGATAGGTGTCCCCCTCGTCTTTTGATGCCACTTTCATAAACAGTTTTTGTTTGATAGTCTCTGTATCAACTTCAATTTTAACAGTGAGCATACCCTCTTTTTCGCCTCTGTTTATGGCCAGCACACGGTGGTTTGCAACCTTGTTTACAGGCTGCGAAAAATCATAATACTGGCTGTATACCGAGTCTTCTTCCTTGCTCTGCTTTGACAGTATTGTACCACTTGAATAGGTATATGCACGTATGCTTTTTCTGTATTCGGCATCGTCAGACACAATTTCCGCAATAATGTCTTTTGCGCCGGCAACTGCATCTTCTGCAGAAGAAACATCCTTCTCCTCGTTTATATACTTTTCTGCTTCACTGTCTATTTTATCATCAGCCACTGTTTGCGAAAGTATTAAAAGCGCAAGCGGCTCAAGTCCTTTTTCTCTGGCAATAGTTGCTCTTGTACGACGTTTTGGGCGGTAAGGACGGTAAATGTCCTCCACCTCCTGCAGAGTTTTAGCCTCTAAAATGGCCTTTTCAAGTTCGGGAGTCATTTTCTCCTGTTCGGTAATAATTCGTATGATATCCTCTTTTTTCTGCTCAAGATTTCTGAGGTATGAAAGTCTGTCCGAAAGCTTTCTTAAAATGCTGTCATCAAGCCCTCCCGTAACTTCTTTTCTGTATCTTGCAATAAATGGTATTGTGTTGTCGCTATCTATAAGCTGCACGGTGTTTTCCACCTGTTTTTCTGTTATTTCAAGCTCCTGTGCCAGAATTTTTATAATGTCCATATTGTCCTCCAAATATATTTTTAAGTTTATGCTTTATTTGATTATATCATATTTACATATATTTTTCAAGAATATGGTTGAATTTACCCTTTTAATATGGTATAATAATATATTAAGGTGATTAAAATGAGGAAATTTTTGTTTATTTGCACCGGCAACACTTGTCGAAGTCCGATGGCTGAGGGCATTTTTAACAGTCTTGCCTCTCAAAACGGGGCTGATGTCCACGCTGAAAGTGCAGGTCTTTTTGTGACCGAAAGGTCGGTCAGCGAAAACTCTTTAAAAGTTTGTGCCGAAAATGGAATTGACATTTCGGATCATATCCCGACTCTTGTTACAGAAGAGCTTGTTGCAGATGCAGATATTATCCTGACAATGACCTCCTCTCACAAAATGGTTTTTGGCGGAATGGACAAGGTTTTCACCGTCGGAGAATATTTTGGCGGCGAAGATATCCCCGACCCGTACGGCGGCGATATGGATAAGTACAGAAAAACTTTTGAAGTGCTTTATGCACTGATTGGAAAATATTATGAAGATTGAAAAGATGACATCCGACCGACTTTCGCAGGTTGCTGAAATCTCGGAAATTTGTTTCTCCGACCCGTGGAGTGAGGAGGCTTTTAAAGAAGAATTTTTAAATCCTTCCGCTTTTTATTTCACGGCAGAAGAAGCGGGCAAAGTTGTCGGTTTCGGCGGATTTCACAAAGTGCTTGACGAAGGATATATCACTAACATAGCAGTTATCTCCGAATATAGAAAAAACGGAGTGGGCAGCAAAGTTTTAGCAAAAATAGTTGATTGTTGCCGCGAGCTTTCCCTATCCTTCGTTTCGCTTGAGGTGCGCGTTTCAAATCTTGCGGCAATCGGGCTCTACAAAAAATTTGGGTTTGAGCTTCAGGGGACGCGCAAAAACTTTTACTCTCATCCCACCGAGGATGCATATATTATGACACTTTTTTTAAAGGACTGAACCAAATGCAATTATATACGGCAGAAAAAACAGATGTTGTTGTAATAGGCGGCGGCCACGCAGGTTGTGAAGCAGCACTTGCCTCCGCCCGTCTTGGCGCGCGCACCATTTTGTTTGCCATAAATCTTGACAGTATCGGAAATATGCCCTGCAACCCCAATATTGGGGGCACGGCTAAAGGTCATCTTGTCCGCGAGATAGATGCTCTGGGCGGCGAGATGGGCAAAGTAGCGGACAGAACTTTCATTCAGTCGAGAATGCTCAACGTGGGTAAAGGCCCGGCTGTTCATTCTCTCCGTGCACAAATTGACAGAAATGCATATTCCAGGGAAATGAAACATGTTCTTGAACTCCAGGACAATCTGGATGTCCGTCAGGGCGAGATTACTGAAATATTGTTTAACGACGACGGAAGCGTCAGAGGCGTTGTCAGCCACACAGGCGGCATCTATGAATGCGGTGCGGTTGTCATTGCAAGCGGAACATATCTCAAAGGCAAAATCATCGTGGGAGAAGTTTCCTATGAGGGTGGTCCGGACGGTATGTTTGCGGCAACCACACTTTCCGATTGTCTAAAGAAACAGGGAATTGAACTTATGCGGTTCAAGACGGGTACCCCTGCAAGAGTAAAACGCTCTTCGGTGGATATTTCTGTTATGGAGGAGCAAGTTGGCGACGAAAATATTGTCCCCTTTTCCTTTGACACCTCCGCAGAAGGACTCGAAAATAAGGTTTCCTGTTATCTTACATACACAAACGAAACCACTCATAACATAATAAAATCAAACCTCCACCGTTCTCCTCTTTATTCGGGAGTGATTGAAGGCGTGGGACCGAGATACTGCCCCTCCATCGAAGATAAAGTTGTCCGTTTTGAAAACAAAGACAGACACCAGCTTTTCATTGAGCCGATGGGGCTTCACACCGAGGAAATGTATGTTCAGGGTATGTCCTCCTCTTTGCCTGAGGAAGTTCAGGTAGAGATGCTCAAAAGCATAAAAGGGCTTGAAAATGTTAAAATAATGCGAACTGCCTATGCCATTGAATATGACTGTGCAAATCCTTTGCAGCTTGGTCATACACTTGAATTTAAAAATAACAGCGGTCTTTTTGGTGCAGGACAGTTCAATGGCAGCTCGGGTTATGAAGAAGCGGCTGCCCAGGGGCTTATTGCAGGCATAAACGCCGCGCACAAGGTGCTGGGGAAAGAGCCTTTCTGGCTCAAACGGTCGGATGCTTATATAGGCACACTAATTGACGACCTTGTTACCAAAGGCACAAAAGAGCCCTACAGAATGATGACCTCGCGCAGCGAATACCGTCTTGTTCTTCGTCAGGACAACGCCGATGCAAGACTTACTCCCATGGGCTATCAGCTTGGTCTTATCAGCAAGGAAAGATATGACAGGTTTTTAGAAAAATCGGAAAAAATCGAAGCGGAAATAAAGCGGATTTCCTCACTTGTTATTGCCCCGTCCGAAAAGGTTAATGCCTTTTTAAGAGAAAAAGGAACGTCGGAAATTGCAACAGGTGCAAAGCTTGCTGAACTTCTCCGCAGACCTGAAATAAAATATGTTGATTTAAAAGAAATTACCGACATGCCACAACTTGACGATGCAGTATGCGAACAGGTTGAAATTAGAATTAAATATGACGGATATATCAAAAGACAGCTTGACCAGATTGAGCAGTTTAAAAAGCTTGAATCAAAACGTATGCCTCCGGACACCGACTATCACTCAATTTCCGGTCTTCGTCTCGAAGCAAGACAGAAACTTAGCGAAATCAAGCCCGTTTCTCTCGGTCAGGCATCGAGAATTTCGGGTGTTTCTCCATCGGACGTTGCCGTGCTTTTGGTCTATCTTGAACAGCGAGGATGCTAAAATGACTGAACTTCTAAAAAAAGGATGCCAACTGCTCGGAATGGAAATTTCCGATAAGCTGGCAGAAAATTTCATTACTTTTTCGGATATGCTTGTTACCACGAACGAAAGCGTGAATTTAACTGCGATAACAGAGCCGGAGGACATTGTTACAAAACATTTTCTGGACAGTATCACAGTTGCCCGGCTTATCCCGGAAAATGCAAATGTTATTGACGTGGGTTGCGGAGCAGGGTTCCCCGGTCTTCCCATAAAGTTTGTGAGAGAAGACATTTCGCTCACACTTCTTGATTCGCTTGCAAAAAGGCTTGGGTTTATTGACCGTGTTATTTCGGAATTCTCTCTGAAAAACACAAAAACCGTTCACTCCCGCGCAGAAGACGGCGGCAGGGACAAGCTCCACCGCGAGAAATATGACGTTGCTTTGTCAAGGGCGGTTGCAAATATGTCCACACTGTGCGAATATTGTTTGCCCTATGTCAAAGTGGGCGGCACATTTTTGGCACTTAAAGGGCCTGCGGCAAAAGAAGAGCTGGAAGCTGCGGAAAAAGCCATCAATGTGCTTGGCGGCAAATTAAAAGAAATTGTCAGTGTGGAAATTCCTTTCACTGATTTGTCCCATAAAATCGTGGTTATAGAAAAAATTTCTACCTGCCCGGATATATATCCGAGGAAAGCGGGCACACCCTCAAAAAAGCCCATTGGCAGGGAAAGTAAATAGATTGGAGAACAAAATGAAAAATTTTAAATCGGGGTTCATTGCAGTTGTAGGTATGCCCAACGTGGGCAAATCCACTCTCACCAACAAAATTGTCGGGCAGAAGGTGGCTATCATCTCTGCAAAACCTCAGACAACCAGAAACAAAATTATTGCTATAAGAACCACCCGCCAAAGTCAGATGATTTTCATTGACACTCCCGGTATCCATAATCCCAAAAACAAACTTGGCGAATATATGGTAAACGCTGCCGGTGACAGTATTTTTGAAGCAGATGTTATTCTTTTTGTAACCTCTGCCGACAGAGAGCTTCATCCCATTGAAAAAGAAATTATAGAAAAGATAAAAGCCAGCGGGCTTCCTGCTATTCTTGTTATAAACAAAGTTGACGCCTGCAGTAAAAGTCTTATCCCCGAACAGATTGTGAAATACAACGAGCTTATGGATTTTGACGCAACTGTTCCCATTTCTGCAAAAAAAGGCGACGGTGTTGATATTTGCATATCAGAGATTGAATCTCTTTTAGGAGAAGGGCCGAGATTCTACCCGGAGGATATGGTAACAGACGTGCGCGAACGCGCACTTGCAGCGGAAATTGTGAGAGAAAAGATGCTTAATCTGCTGGACCAGGAAATCCCCCACGGTACAGCGGTGGAAATTCTGCAGTATAAAGATGATGAAAAACTCATTTCAATAAATGCCACAATTTATTGCGAGAAATATTCTCACAAAAGCATTATAATCGGCAAAAAAGGCGATATGCTCAAAAAAATCGGCACTTCTGCCCGTGTGGAGCTGGAAGAGCTTTTAGAGAAAAAAGTTTTTCTTGACCTCTGGGTTAAAGTCCGTGACGGTTGGCGGAACGATTTAAGAGATTTAAAGAATTTTGGTTTTGACGAGAAAGGAATATAATTACCATGGATTTTTCAAATGTATTTTCAAACAGAATGGCAGGAATTAAAAGTTCTGAAATAAGAGAAATTTTCAAACTTTTAGGGCAGGCGGATATAATTTCACTTGCAGGCGGAAGTCCCGCAGTTGAAAGCTTCCCTGCAGAAGAACTTTCGGAAATTGCCGCAAAACTTTTAAAGGATAACCCCGGTGTTTCTCTTCAGTATGGTGTCACCGAAGGATATACTCCTCTTCGCGAGCTTGTGAAAGCGCGTATGGAAAAAATTGGAAATGTCAATCCCCACGATGACCTCATTATCACTACAGGCGGCCAACAGGCAATCGACCTTATAATGAGAGTTATGTTAAATGACGGCGACGGTGTTATAGCAGAGCTTCCCTCTTTCATTGGCGGGCTCAATTCCATCCGTTCTTACAAAGGCAAGCTTTTCGGTGTGCCGGTGGAAGCAGATGGAATGAACCTTGAAATCCTGGAAAACTATCTTAAAACAGAAAAAATCAAAATTATTTATACAATAGCTACTTTCCAGAACCCAACAGGCATAACAATGTCTCTCGAAAAACGTAAAAAGCTTATAGCTCTGGCAGAAAAATACAATGTATTTATTCTTGAAGATAACCCCTATGGCGATTTGAGATTCCGCGGGGAAGCTGTCCCCACTTTAAAATCGCTCGATACCGAGGGCAGAGTTATCTATACAGGCTCCTTTTCCAAAATTCTGTCTGCCGGTATGAGAGTGGGCTGGCTTATCGGTCACAATAAGATTATTGCGCAGACAGCGGTTGCAAAACAGTCGGCAGACGTTCACACTCCCGTTCTCACACAGATGATGGCAGCAGAATATATGAAAAACTATTCTCTGGATGACCATATCGCAAAAATATGTGAGCTTTACGGCAGAAAATGTTCTCTTATGCTTGATGCTATGGACAAATATTTCCCCAAATATTGTTCCTACACCAGACCGGAAGGCGGCATTTTCCTCCTTTGCACAATGCCGGAGGGTACAGACAGTAAAGCACTCCTTGAAAAAGCCCTTGAGAAAAAGGTTGCTTTTGTTCCGGGTCATACATTTATGCTTGATATGTCAAAACCGACAAACACCTTCAGGCTCAACTATTCTCTTGTTCCTGAAGACAAAATTGACTTTGCAATAAAATCTCTCTCGGAAGTTTTATAAAGAAAGGCGGGGTTCTTATGAATACAGAAAACAAAAAACGTATATTCAGCGCCATTCAGCCGTCAGGGACAATTACTCTCGGCAACTATCTCGGCGCTATAAAAAACTGGATTCCCCTGCAGGACGATTATGAGTGTATTTTTGCAGTTGCAGACCTGCACGCAATAACTGTCAGACAGGTTCCTGCCTACCTGCGCGCAAATTCACTGAAGCTTATGTCTTTCCTTATTGCCTGCGGCGTTGACCCTGAAAAAAGTCTTCTCTATTTTCAGTCCCACGTTGCTGCACATTCTCAGCTTGCATGGATTTTAAACTGCTATACACAGATGGGCGAGCTTTCCAGGATGACACAGTTTAAAGACAAATCTGCCAAACATTCAGGCAATATAAATGCAGGGCTGTTTACATATCCCACGCTTATGGCGGCAGACATTTTGCTTTATCAGACAGACCTTGTGCCCGTTGGTCAGGACCAGAAACAACATCTTGAAATATGTCGCGACATTGCAGAAAGATTCAATGGTATTTACGGCGAGGTTTTCAAAATTCCCGAACCCTATATTGCCAAAACGGGTGCACGAATAATGAGCTTGCAGAATCCTCTTTCGAAAATGTCAAAATCGGACGAAAATGTTAACTCCTATATTTCTCTCACCGACGATACCGACACTATAATAAGAAAGTTCAAACGTGCCGTTACCGACAGTGATTCAAAGGTTGTATATGCTGACGGTAAAGAGGGTATAAATAACCTCATATCAATCTACAGCGTTGTAACCGGCAAAAGTATTGCTGAGGTTGAAAAAGAGTTTGACGGCAAAGGTTACGGCGACTTCAAACTTGCCGTGGGCGAAGCTGTTGCACAGACTCTTGCTCCCATCAGGGAAAAATATGAATATTTGCTCAAAAACAAAGATTATCTTGTTAGTATTTACACAAAAAATGCAGAAATTGCATCTAAAATTGCTGCAAGAACTTTGTCGAAAGTTTATAAAAAGACAGGATTTATTATTTAACCGGGTGGTGAAAGCATATGATTCTGGAAACTAACGTACTATTCATACTTGCAGTATCTTTTCTTGTAACATTTATGGCAACACCCATAGTAAAACAGATCGCCCAGCGGTTTGGTGTTGTGGATGTTCCCAAAGACAACAGACGGATGCACAAAAAAGCGATGCCGCTTATGGGCGGTCTTGCTATGTTCTACGGTTTTCTGGTGAGCATAGCGGTGTTTGTACCCTATTCACGTCCTCTTTTAGGATTGCTTTTAGGGTCGCTTTTAATAGTGATTGTCGGCATTGTTGACGACAAAAAAAATCTCCATCCGCTGCCAAAGCTTTTCTTCCAGATTATTGCAGCGGGAGTTGCCGTCTATTTCGGGCATTCAATAAAATTCTTCTCGATACCATTTTCATCCGGAGATGCACCTTTTGTAGTTGCTTCTCCCTATGCGGAAATAATCTCGGTTATTTGGATTGTTGGTATGACAAACGCGGTTAATTTCATTGACGGACTTGATGGTCTTGCTGCCGGCGTTTCCTCAATAGCCTCTTTGTCAATACTTTTCATATCAATAATAATAGGAAATGTCAGTGTAACTCCTCTTGCAGCTGCTCTTGTTGGTTGTTGTGTGGGCTTTTTGCCATTCAACTCCAACCCCGCAAAAATTTTTATGGGCGACACCGGCTCCACTTTTCTGGGCTATGTCCTTTCGGTAATTTCCATTCAGGGACTCTTTAAAGGTTATGCTCTCATCAGTTTTGTGCTGCCCGTTTTTGTGCTTGGGCTTCCCCTGTTTGATACGCTTTTTGCAATTGTCAGACGAATTTTAAGCGGAAAATCCATTATGTCTGCCGACCGCGGGCATCTTCACCACCGACTTATTGACATGGGGCTCAACCAGAGGCAGGCTGTTGCCATTTTATATTCAATAAGCTCTCTGCTTGGAATAGGCGCGGTTGTTATGGCAGCCCGCGGCGTTGCACAGGGTATAATACTTATGATATCTGTTCTCCCCATTTTAATTGCTGCAATTGTTATTGCCGCCCGCAGAGAACAGGAAATAAATAAATCATCAGATGAATCGTCTGAAGGAGGACCAAATGAAAAAGCTTAAAGTAATGACTGTCTTTGGCACCAGACCGGAAGCTATAAAAATGGCTCCGCTTGTTCTGGAGCTGGAGAAAAATCCTATGATTGAAAGCATTGTTTGTCTCACTGCACAGCACAGACAGATGCTTGATATGGTTATGGATATGTTTAAAATCAAAGCCGATTATGACCTTGATATTATGAAAGAACGCCAGACCCTTGCCGGCATCACCACTCTTGCTCTTACAGGGCTTGACAAGGTTATGCAGGAATCAAAACCGGACGTTGTTTTAGTCCATGGGGACACTTCAACAACTTTCGCAGGCTCTATGGCAGCTTTCTATAACAAGATAAAAGTGGGGCACGTTGAAGCAGGGCTTCGTACATACGACAAATATTCTCCTTTCCCGGAAGAAATGAACCGCAAACTGACAGGTGCAATTGCGGACATACATTTTTCTCCCACCATGTCCAACAAAAACAATTTGCTGAAAGAAGCGATTTGTGAGAAAGATATATATATTACCGGCAACACGGTAATTGATGCTATAAAATATACTGTAAAAGAAGATTATAAGTTCAAAGACCCAAAACTTAGAGAAATAGACTTTGAAGGCAAGAAAGTTATTCTTTTAACTGCTCACAGACGTGAAAATCTTGGCAAGCCGCTTGAAAATATCTGTCATGCAGTTTTGGACCTTGCTAACAGCTATGAAGATGTCGAATTCATCTACCCTGTTCATCTCAACCCGGCTGTAAGAGAAACTGTTTTCTCAATTCTTTCAGGTCACGACAGAATTCATCTCATAGACCCGGTTGACGTTGACGAGCTTCACAATCTTATGAAGCGTTGTTATATGGTAATGACCGACTCGGGCGGACTTCAGGAGGAAGCTCCAGCGCTGGCAAAGCCTGTGCTTGTGCTCCGCACCGAAACAGAGCGTCCGGAAGCTATTGCTGCCGGAACAGCAAACCTTGCCGGTTGCGACAAAGACACTATTTTTGAAATAGCAAAAACTCTTCTCACAAACAAAGAAGAATATCTTGCTATGGCACATGCCGCAAATCCTTATGGTGACGGCACAGCTTCCGAAAGAATTGTGGACTGTCTGCTCTACTATTTTGGCTATAAACAGGATCGTCCCAAGGACTTTTCAGTAAAATGAAGCTTCTATACCACACCTTAAAAAAAATAAGAAAAACAAGCGGAATTCCTTTTCACATGCCCGGTTCAAAGGGTGGAAAAGCCATTCCACGTTTGTATAAAAGAGATATCTTTTCGCTCGATTTCACGGAAATTGACGGGACAGACAATTTGCTTTCGCCCAACGGAATTTTGAAAGACAGTTTAAAGGATATTGCCAAAATATATGGTGCAGCCCATTCTTTTATGCTGCTTGGCGGAGCAAGTTCGGGCATTCTTTCTGCTTTTGCCTTTATGGCATCCCTGGGCGGAAAAGTGCTTGTTGACAGGAATTGCCATATTTCTGCAATAAATGCCATTTCCATTTTTGGATTGTCCCCTGTTTTTATAACTCCGTCAATAATTCCGGACCATCTTGTTCCGGGCAGAATTTCTTCCGAACAAATAGAAGAATCTCTTAAACAAAACTCCAACATAAAAAGCGTATATCTGACCTCGCCCAACTATTACGGCATCTGCTCAGATATACCGGCAATTTCGGCAGTTTGCAAAAAATATGGGGTAATACTTGCGGTTGACAGTGCACACGGAGCGCACTTTGCATTTTCTCCGCTTCTTCCGCAAAATGTGGCAGAATTTGCAGACATTTCGGTTATGAGTGTTCACAAAACCTTGCCGGCGCCCACCCAAACGGCTTTGCTGCACATTTCGGAAAATGTTGATTTTTCTGCTATGCAGCATTTTGTAAATATGTTTCAGACCACAAGCCCGTCTTATATACTTATGGCTTACACCGATTTTGCAGTTAAATATATGCACAGAAAAGGAAAGGGAATTTTCTCCCGTCTTGAAAAAAATATTTCCTTTTTCAAATCCGAATGTCCACTTCCCATTCTGGAAACAGACGATTTTTCCCGTCTTGTAATTTCAGGAGGGTTTCATCTTGACAGCCATCTTAAAAAACATGGGATTATGCCAGAGATGGCAGACACGGGAAATGTTGTTCTCATTTGCGGCAAAGGCAACATCCGCCGGCACTTTAAAAAACTTCTGCGGGTGCTGCAAAAATATGTGCCAAGCAAAAAAGCTTTTTCTCTTCCGCCTTTTCCATCTGCTGCGCAGGAATATAAAAACCCCGGTCTTTTTACAAAACACACTTTGCTTGAACTCGGGCAGTGTGAGGGCTTTGTTTCTGCAGGTGCAGTAACGGTCTACCCGCCTTGCGTACCAATACTCTTGCCGGGCGAAAAAATCTCGTGTGAGGTAATAGATTATATTCATCTTGCCGCTTCCGCTGGCGGAAAAATAACCGGTATGGAAGATGGTAAATTAAAAGTACTTGAATAAAAAAATTAAAAAAGGAGAAATATTGGAAACAATATTTCTCCTTTTTATATCATCTGTTATCTTTCATCCGAACGACAAAGCAACAATATACCACCAATAAGGTTGACAAATAAAAGTGCACACACTTTAAGACCTGTTCCTACCGGCTCTCCGCGCTTCATTTTACCGCAAATTGATGTTGTTATCGGCAAACACCACGCAAGCGGGATGAGTAACCATCCCTGAGCTATACAACCTAAAATCAAAAAGATTTTACTTGCAACTGCCAACCCGTCGTTTCCCTTTTTCTCTCCTGAATTCTTTTCTTCCACAAGACTACATCCGCATTTAGTACATATTACTGCTTTTTCATTTACTTCTGCTCCGCAAGATGAACAAAACTTCATAAAATTTCCTCCTTTTAATTTGTTTTTTGTCGAAGTTCAATACTATTTTATCCTATTTTATCCTACTTGTCAATACTTTTTCTTTCTTTATGCTATACTAAAGGGCAGAGGTGATGGCATGAGACCGTTGAAGGAAAAAATCAGCATTACAATAGATGGTGATTTACTGGAAAAATTAAAGGTATCCGCAGAGGAAGACGACCGTTCGCTTTCGCAATATATAAATATGGTATTAAAGGACCACATAAAAAATAATTCTTCAAAATAAAAAGAGCCGAATTTCGGCGCCTTCACATAGGGATTATTCGGTTTCAAAACAATCTTTTTAGTTTATACTTTGTCAAAAAAACCCGTAATACGACAGTATTGCGGGTTTTTTTATTCCTTGTATAATTCTAAAAAGCTTATCTTTGAAACTGCATTACACCATAAAAATTAATAATTTTTGATGCAGAGCAAGGAAA
>JAZNIU010000023.1:0-19014 GCA_045577655.1 Clostridia bacterium | reverse complement strand
GCTTGAGATAGTATACCTGCCAAAAGAATCATTATAACTATATTTTTCATATTGAACACCTATTTAAATTCAGGTTTTATCATTATTTTTTCTTCACTAACTTTTCAAAAATCTTTTTATCTTCCTCTGAGAAGTCGTCATAGGATGACAGAAAAGTAATTTCTTCATATTCACCATCCAGGTCATTATAATACTGTTCCTCAACGGTAATTAAAAGTTTAGCTGTATTGCTTTTTATATCTACAACGCAATATCCTTCATCCGAATATACATACAACTTGTTATTTTTCTTCTTATAGCTGTTTACAAATGCTAATAAAACATCAGCATTAGTGGTATATTCACTTGTATGCATTGATAAGTGAATTCCGGCAGTAGTTTTCCCCAAACTGAATTTACCATCCCCTACAATACAAACCGTGTCCTTTCCGGGGCCTAATGGGTACCATGTCTTATTCAGTTTAGTTCCACATGCCGTCTGAGACAGTATGCCTACCAAAAGAATCATTAAAATTGTATGTTTCATACTTTTCTCCTATCTTTCCAACTCAAATTCAACATGAATATGATATGGATTTATTGCATCTATCAACTGCGATATTACCGCTGCATCATTGGCTACGGTTCCAAGTGTTGCATATCTGCCTTCCATAAAAGTCATAATTTCTGTATAATCATATTCATCATCAAGTGTGCCGTATATCTTCCACTTACCATTATCCATTTTATAACCTGTTACTTTAATGTCAGATTTATGTATCGAGTAATATAAATCTCCATCGGTGAATTCTACAGGTATCGTATCATCTATTTCCTTGCCATTGGTGATAGATATTTTCTTATCCAACTCTTCCAAAAATTCCTTATCCGTTTTTATCAAGCCCGCAAGTCTTGATGAATTACCCATATATTGGTCTGATGGACTTTGTAATAACGAATGTTTTAATAGTTGTGCAGAGGTATAGTATTCTTTAGATTTCAAATAAGTTTTAGCACCGATTAACCACACCAGCCTGTGAAACCATTTGTTTAAAACCAAACTTTGGATTTCTTTTCCGCTTAGTTTAAAGACTATTGACATTATATCTCCAAAACTATCAACATCAGAAATAACATTTAATGGAGAAAAAAGGGTACATAAATAATACCAAAAAGCAGTGCCATTGCTAATTCCTAATATCTGCAAGTGTTCTTGGGCAGATTTGTCGTCAATTACTGCGATACCTCTGTTTTTGTCATCGATGATTTCAATGGTGCATCTGCAGTTTGGGTGGACAAGCGGTGCAAATTCCATTTCAGACAGATTATCAATTTGATATGTATGCGAGCCTCCCGATTTACATTCATCGCATGCATCATTACTCGAAATTAAACGATATTTGTTAAAGCCCTTATTCTGATAATCATATAATAACATAAAATACCCAATTTGTCTAATTATATTTTTTATAGATTTATATGCATCGCGTATCGCTTCATTAACATCCTTTTCAAGGATAACAACCGTTTCCATATACGATTTTCCTTGCAGGGATAATCTGAAAAAACTATCATATATACGCTTTGCAGTTTTTTCTTGTATTATGGCAATTTCATTGTTTATATTAAGCAACTGCTGTTTTTGCCGAGAATCATACTCATCAAATATTTTAGTATTAATTTTATAATCCTCAAAATACTCACCGACATAGCCGGCAATAGTTTTGCTGACATAATTATTAAGCATATCAATGTGCAGTCCTTGTCTTTCCAAAAAAATACTTTCCACTCTGTTTACACGATGTATCAGTGTTGGCTTGTCCATCCTTTCAAAAAATACATTTTTGACAAATGAATATAACCCAACTATATCTTTTGTCAACTTTTTTGTGTGTCCGTCATTTTCTTTATCCTTTCAGTTTATATTGAGAATTCCTTTCCATTCTCTATATAATTTTACACCGGTACAAAACGTACAACTATCATTTTTTGTCCCCATTTTTTCTTTTCCTATCAAATTTTTTGAACAAAAATAATAGATATTATATATTAGACAAATAACTATAAAATGTGTATAATATATAAAAGTGATTTTTGAGGTGATTCTTAAAATGACAATACAGCAGTGCAAATATGTGTTAGCCGTGGCAAAAACCGGTTCATTCAACGAGGCAGCCAAACAGCTTTTTGTGGCGCAGTCTTCACTGTCAATCAGTATAAAATCTCTGGAGCAGGAGCTGGAAATAAAAATTTTTGAACGTTCCGGCAACGGTGTATATCTGACCGACGAAGGTGCGGAATTTATAAAATATGCATCTCAGATATGTGAAAACAGCGATTTTGTTACAGAGAGATACAAAAAAGAAATATCAAAAAAATTGTATATTGCTACACAGCATTATGACTTCATTGCAGATATTTTTGGTAATTTTTTAAAGACTGTCAGCAGCGAAAATTATCGGTTTTCGATAAGAGAAATTGAAACATATAACGTAATTCGCGATGTTGAAACAGCCCGCAGTGACATAGGTATTATTGCTATTAAAAACGGTGATTTGGATGTTATGAAACGCTATCTGATAAAAAGAAATTTGTCATTTACTCCCGTGCTGGAAGTTAATCCTCACGTTTTTTTCAGAAGCCAACATCCCCTTTCTCGCTGTGAGAAAATTTCTATGTCCGACCTTAAGGAATATCCGTATGTTTCATACGAACAGGGCGAACATATCAGCTCTTTTTTTACTGAAGAACTGGCAGATGTTTCATACATTGACAAACATATTGAGATAAGCGACAGAGCAACGCTTATGAATCTTCTTATGCTTACTGACTCGTATACTATAGGCACAGGCATAATGCCTTCTGCGCTTAACAAGGGAGATATCATCAGTATTTCTTTTGAGACCGATGATTCCTACATTATCGGCTATTTACTCAATGAAGAACGTAAAATCTCAAATATTACAAAAGAATTTATTGAACTTATCGAAAATGATTTTTCGAGAAGAGAAAAGCTTTTCAGCAACACCAAGCTTTTTGCAGAAAAGATTAAATCAATCGGACTTGATGTTATGGATAACGGCACGCCAATTATCCCGGTTATGCTTTATGATGAACATAAAGCGGTAGAAATGGCAAAACGTATGATGGAAAAAGGTGTTTATGTTGTTGCTTTTTCATACCCTGTTGTTCCAAAAGGAAAAGCAAGAATAAGAACCCAGCTTTCTGCAGCACTCAGCGAAGAGGATATTTTATATATCGTTGACTGTTTCAAACAGGTTAAAGAAGAGATGCACCTTTAATGTTATTAACATAGAAAAAGCTCCTGTCTGCATGACAGGAGTTTTTTCATTCTTTTATTAACTTTTTCCTGAGTTCATTCATTTTTTCGTCAAGCCTTGCACTGAGTTCTGCGCAAAAGCTGAGCTCTGCTTCTGCCGCCTCGTTTATTTCATTCCCCTTCTTGTAGTTCATCTGATGCTCCAGAGTTGCCCAACAATCCATGGCAATTGTCCTCAGCTGAACTTCCACACGGACATTTTTCTTGGTGTTGGTGAGAAAAATAGGTATTTCTACAATAAGATGCAGACTTCGATAGCCATTCTTTTTAGGATTTTTAATATAGTCCTTTTTTTCTATCAGAACTACATCATCTTGCGCAAGCAATGCATTTGCAATCATATACACATCATCAGCAAAGGAGCAGACCACTCTTATTCCGGCAATATCATTAAGATTTTTCTCTATCCCCTCAAGAGTGGGAGCAATCCCCTTTCGCTCGAGCTTTTTCATAATTTCTGCCGGTTTTTTTATTCTGCTGTGTATTGACGAAATAGGATTTCTGTCATTAGCAAGCATAAATTCATTGCTGAGCACCTTAAACTTGGTTTCTATCTCCATAATTGCGCTCTGATAGTAGAGGATAAATCTGCCATAGTCATTTGCTTTAGTATTTATAAACTCAAATAGTTTCTTTTCATCAACATCTTTGTATTTTAAGTTGTTATCCATATCTTTCACCTGTTTACTTGTATAATACTTTTTATATATTTTATCACGTTAGCACAAACAAGTCAATTATGTTTTTCTATTGACAAAAGGGCAAATTTATTATAAAATGATTATATATTTTTATAATAAACGAGGTGAAAAAATGGACGCATCAAGCGGTAATAGTGCGAAGCCCGGAGGGCGAATAAAAGGTATAAATAAAACTGCTTTTGCGTTTATTTTTATACCATAAATTCTCTTTTTGCTTTGCATTATATTTCTTACCTATAAACGCTAAACTATCAGGAGGAATTATGATGACAACAGATATCTTGACCTTTATTGAAGAAAAAAAGTTTCTTCAGCTTGCGACAGCACTTAAAGATTTAAACCCTGCAGATATTGCAGAGTTTATGGAAGAAGTCCCGAAAGAAAGTCTTGCAGTGGTTTTTCGTCTTCTTCCGAAAGATACTGCCGCCGAAGTATTTACTTTTATGGATTCGGACCTTTGCGAGCATCTCATCCACAGTTTCAGCGACACCGAGCTTAAAGCGGTTATTGACGAGCTTTATGTCGACGATGCCGTTGACATTGTCGAGGAAATGCCTGCAAATGTTGTAAAAAGAATTCTTAGGTCTGCCGACCCCGATAAACGTAAAATTATAAATGAAATATTAAAATACCCCGAAGACAGCGCCGGCAGTATTATGACGACAGAGTATGTCAGCCTGCGCAAACGTATGACCGTTAAAGAAGCACTGTCACGCATTCGGAAAACCGGTCTTGACAAAGAAACTATTTATACCTGTTATGTTACAACAGAGCACAACAAACTTTGTGGTATCATCACTGCCAAAACGCTTCTTTTGTCGGACGAGGCGGCTGTGATAAACGACATAATGGAGCAAAATCCCATCTATGTCACCACCACTGAAGATAAAGAAGTTGTTGCCAGCGCTTTCAGCAAATATGGTTTCCTTGCTCTTCCTGTTGTTGACGAGGAAAGACGTCTTATAGGTATTGTTACAATCGACGACGCTATTGACGTTATCCAGGAAGAATCCACAGAAGATATTGAAAAGATGGCGGCTATTTTGCCGGGTGACAAACCTTATCTTAAAACAAGTGTGTTTGAAATCTGGAAAAACCGTATCCCATGGCTTATTCTTCTTATGCTTTCGGCAACTTTCACAGGCATGATAATTCAATCTTTTGAAAATGCTCTTGCCTCGCATGTTCTTCTTGCATCTTTCATTCCGATGCTTATGGGAACGGGCGGTAACACCGGAAGTCAGTCTTCGGTCACAATAATCCGCGGACTTTCCCTTGGCGAGATAGAATTTTCTGACATATTAACAGTTATATGGAAAGAAATTCGTGTGGCTGTTTTGTGCGGTCTTACCCTGGCGATTGCTTCTTTCTTTAAAACCACCTGGCTTGAAGGAGCAACCCTCACCGTGTCGCTCATTGTGTCGCTTACAATTCTTCTCACAGTTTTAACTGCCAAAGTTGTGGGCGCCATTCTCCCCGTAGTTGCTCATAAGATTGGGTTTGACCCAGCCGTTATGGCAAGCCCTTTTATTACAACCATTGTAGACACACTTTCTCTTATTATTTATTTTAAAATTGCAGGAAGTATAATCGGGTTTTAGAGGCAGAGGCAGGGCAATTAAAAAAATTTAAATTTTTTTTGAAAAACTATTGATTTTTTAGTTTATATGTGGTAAAATAGATATACATTTTATGACTATAGCCGGAAGGAGTGTTTATAAATGAGAGAAGGAATTCATCCGAATTACAAGCCTACACAGATTAAGTGTGCTTGCGGAGAAGTTATTGAAACATGTTCAACAAAAGAAGATATTCGCGTTGAAATCTGTTCAAAATGTCATCCGTTCTTCACCGGTAAGCAAAAGCTTGTTGACACCGGCGGACGTGTTGAAAAGTTCAGAAAAAAATTCAATTTGGAATCAAAATAAGATTTTGTTAACAAAAGTAAAAATGCGTTTGGACAAACTCCAAACGCATTTTTATTTTTCTGCTGTTATCTTTTGTTTTCGTTTTTGTTCTGGTTGTTGTTATTGTTGTTTTTGTTCTGGTTGTTGTTTTCGTTTTTGTTCTGATTGTTGTTATTGTTGTTTTTGTTATCATACTGAGCTTCGTTAAAATTTTTGTTATTGCTCATTTTCATCACCCTACGTTAGTATGTGCAGGGAAAAAGAGCTTTATTCAACATAAGGTCTCATTTTTTCAGCGTATTCTCTTCCTAGTGCAACACATTCCATCCACTGTTCGGAGGTGAGTCTTGACCTTGCAATCCCAATCATTTTTGATTTGAATTCCTTGGTATATCCTCCTGCCGCCTGCTTTGCAAAATCTGCAAGCTCGTCCGCAGTAAAATTAGACATAAGTATTTTTATAACCTTACGTTTGGTCTCATAAGGAACCATAGCTGCCGCAATTTTAGTAAGCTCCGGGTTTTTTGATACCGCGACAATAATCTCAGTTGTGGACATTTCCTTTTTTGGTGGGGTTGTCGTTTCAGAAACAGGCAGGCTTCCTGTGCTCTGCTCTGGCTTTTCGGCTTGTTCTTCTTTTTCCTCTGTTTTTGTTTCCTCTTTGTCCGGGTCTTTCTCTGCAGTTTCATAAGACTTTGCAACATAGTCAATGAAATAATTGTCAAAAACATAGTTTACTGCCATGCGAACACCAAAATATCCGATTAGTGCTATAATCAGCAGACCAAGCACCCATTTTATAGTTTTTTTCATATTATCACTTCGCTTTTTCTTCTTTAAGCTGCAAAACAAAATCGCCGATATCCTTTGCAGCATTTGGTTTTGAAAGTCGGTCGACGGCATTTTCTATTTCTTTCCGCCTTGCCTCGTCTCCAAAGAATATGTTCAGCGCATCCACTACGCTGAAAGTATCAGAAGTAAACAGTGCCGCCCCATTGTTAACAAGAAACTCAACGTTTCTGTCCTCCTGACCCGGAATCGGATCTACCAGAATCATAGGGAGCTTTTTAGATAAACTTTCTGTCACGCTGAGTCCTCCCGGTTTTGTGATGATACAATCGGCAGCATCCATAAGTTTGTCAACATAGTTTATATAACCGTATGTTTTAAAATTTCTTGTATGTTTGGACTTCTCAATTGCAGACTTTGCTCTTTTGTTGTTGCCGCAGCAGACCGCAATGTTGCAATCGCCATCAAAATCGTCAAGCTGGTTTATTATAGATATAATATTCCCATATCCCATAGACCCCATCATAACATATATAAGAGGTTTGTCCTCTTCAAACCCAAGTTCACGTTTTGCCTGTGCTTTGTCATTTAAACAGGAAAATTTCATATCAACCGGTATGCCGAGAGGCAAAAGTTTTTCTTTTGCTATCCCCTTTCTCACAACAAGAGGTATAAGACTTTTGTCCGGTATTACATAATAGTCAAGATTTGTGTTTTCCCATTTTGGATGAAGCGTATAGTCGGTTACAATGCCAATGTTTGTAATATCGATATGCTCTTTTATGAGACTTTGAACCTGCGCGGCAAAAAGATGCGCGCCTATAACCACATCAATTTTGTTATCCTCTATATATCTGGCAAATTTGTTTTTTATAATCTTGTTGAATTCTGCAACAAATTCCACATAGCCAAAGCTGCCCATTTCTTCACGGGTATATTGTTTACCGTAAAGCTTAGGTGTCTTCCCTGCAGCAAATAAATATATTTTTGATACCGCTTTGCACAGCGTCGGACTTATATATCCATACAGGTCAAGGAAAAATGTTTCAACGCCCAGGTCTCGCAAATATTTTTCAATCGCTCTTGCGCTGCTGGTATGTCCCTGCCCTGTTGACACTGTTAAAAACAAGACTTTCATTTCTAATCTGTCCTTTCAATATCTGCACCGAGTTTCATAAACTTCTTTTCTATATTGTCATATCCTCTGTCGATATGTCCGTCATCTTCTATAATGGTTTCGCCATCTGCACAAATACCCGCAATAATAAGTGCCGCGCCTGCTCTTAAATCGGTCGCTCTCACCTTTGCAGCCGAAAGTTTGTCGACACCTTCTATAACAGCTGTTCTGCCGCTTACTTTAATATTGGCACCCATTCTTAAAAGTTCGGTTGCCTGCATAAACCTGTTTTCAAAAATTGTTTCAACAATAATGCTTGTTCCGGGAGTTTTTGAAGCAAGTGCCATAAACTGTGCCTGCATATCGGTCGGAAACCCCGGAAAAGGCAGAGTTTTTATGTCAAACGGTTTAAGCGGTCCGTCAGATGTAACACAAATACTGTCACCATATTCTTTAATTTCAACGCCTGCTTCTCTTAGCTTTGCAGTGACCGGTTTGACGTGTATTGGCACCACATTTTTTATAAGCACTTTCCCGCCAGTCATTGCGGCAGCAGTCATAAAAGTTCCCGCTTCGATTCTGTCAGGCAAAATCGTGTGGTCAGCACCGTGCAGTTTTTTGACACCGTTTATTATAATATTGTCGGTTCCTGCTCCTCTGACATCTGCACCCATAAGATTCAAAAAATTGGCAAGGTCGGTTATTTCCGGTTCTGTAGCCGCATTTTCTATAATGGTTTGCCCTTTTGCAAGAGTTGCTGCAATCATAAGATTTTCTGTTGCCCCAACAGAGGGGAAATCCAGGTAAATTTTTGCTCCGCAAAGTTTGTCGCAGGAAAGTTCAACATACCCGTTTTCTGGCAGAATTTTTGCTCCCATTCCTGCAAATCCTTTAAGATGCAGGTCAACCGGTCTTGTTCCTATCGCACAACCGCCCGGCAGACATATCTTGGCATATCCCTGTCTTGCCAGAAGCGGCGCCGCCACAAGAAAGGACGCTCTGAAACAGCTGACAAGCTCATAAGGCGCTTCTGTTCCCATATTTTTTGACGAATCAACCGTCACAGTTTTCATTTTATGTTTAACGTCGCAGCCCAGGAATTTAAGAAGGTCTGCCATCTTTAAAACGTCGTTTAATTTCGGGACGCCTTTTATGTTGCAGACATCCCCGCAAAGCATTGTAGCCGCAAGTATCGGTAGTGCAGAATTTTTTGCCCCGTCAATGGAGACACTGCCTTCAAGATATTTTGTTTTTTTTGCAATAAATAACATAACACTTTTCCCTTCAGGATTTTTTAAACTTATTTTATTATAAGTATCCCGAACGGATTTATGTATCTACATTTTACTACATTTTAATGATAAAATCAATATTGATTTTTTTATGGAAATAATTTATAATATATCTAACAATATTTTACAGGTGATTTTCTTGAAAACACGATTCATAGTTGTTCGCCACGGAGAAGCAGACGGAAATATTCAGCGTTTTTTTCACGGTCATTACAACTCGTCTTTAACAGAAATTGGCCATCTCCAGGCGGAAAAAACTGCAAATTTATTAAAAAATTATAAAATTAACTACATTTACTCGAGTGATTTGGACAGGACAGTTCAGACGGCAAAATATATTGCAAAGGGCAGAAATATTCCGGTTACAAAAGATTGCCGCCTTCGTGAAATTTTTGGCGGAAAGTGGGAAAATGTAGCGTGGGCAGATTTGCCGGAAAAGTTTCCCGAAAGCTATTCTTTGTGGGAAGATGATATCGGCAAAGTTGTTATGCCGGATGGCGAGAGTATGCTTCAGCTTTTTGACCGGCTGAAAAATGCTCTTTCTGAAATTGCACAAAAACATTTCGGCAAAACAGTATGCATTGTCACGCATGGCACTGCAATCCGCAGTCTGCTATGTCTGTGGCGAGGTATTCCGCTCGATAATATGCAAAAGACGCCCTGGTTTGACAATGCTTCCGTCACCGTTGTAGACTACCTTGAAAACGGACAGTATAATCTTCTTGCAGAAGGCTACAACAATCATTTGGCGGACTGCAGCACTTTTGCCAAACAGGACTGGTGGCAAAGATACAAATAAAAAAAGCATTTGCTTAAATCATTCGAGCAAATGCTTTTTCTTTATAAAAACAACTTTTCAAAATTATCGTAAAGTATCTTTTTGTTATCCTCGTTATCAAGACCTAAGTCAAGAAATCTTTCTATCTCCTCTTTTGGATTCCACATTGGGAAATCGGTTCCATACAAAAATTTGTCTGCCCCAAATTTTTCTATCATATCGACTGCAATCTTTTTATCCAGCGTAAAAAGTGAGCTCGACGTATCAAAGAACAAATTGTCCGATTTTTCGAGTTCCATTGCATCTTCCCACCGCTTGTACCCGCCGAAATGAGCCGCTATAACTACAAGGTCGGGAACTTTGTGCATCAGATTCTGAAGTTTTATGGGCGAAGAATAATCATATCTGTTATCCCCCATGTGAAAGAGCACCGGCAGTTTTCTTTTTGCAAGTTCTCTGTATATTGGCAACGCTTTTTCATCGTCAATATCAATTTTCTGAAAATCGGAATGTATTTTAACACCGCGGAGTCCTAGTCGGCTTATTCTGTCAATCTCCTCGCAGAAATTTTCCATATAGGGATGAAGTGCTCCAAGCCCAACAAATTCTTCGTGTTTTTTGCACTCACAGGCTATAAAATTGTTTATACTGGTTGTCTGGTCTGCCGTAACTGATGATGAACAAACAAGAATTTTTGATACGCCTGCATTTTTCTCGGCTGTCAAAAGATTGTCTGTGCTTGCATCCGAGAACATCCCCTCAAATTCGTAAAAATCCCCTATTGATTTTGTTGCTTTTTCTGCAATTTTTGTTGGAAAAATATGTGTGTGAGCATCTGCAATTTTCATGGTTTTCTCCTGATAACCTTCTTAAAAACGGATGTGCAAATTCTGCACATCCGTTTAAAATTATGACAATTTTTCTATACCTTTTTTAATGCGGTCAACCGCACGGTCTTTGCCAAGTATAAAAGCAAGTTCGGTTGCTCCGCCCGGAGTGAACTGTTTGCCCGAAAGCGCTGTTCTTACCGGCCAAAGTACAACCCCGTTTTTTACCTCCATTTTTTCTATGAGGTCAAACAAAGCTGCGTGAACATTTTCTTCTGTCCATTCAGAAATTTCTTCAAAAACAGGTAACACTTTCTGAAGAACATCAAGTGCAATCTCCGGATTGGTCTTCATTTTCTTGTGAGTGTACATTTCAATGTCATATTCCGGGAGTTCATCTATAAAATCAATCTGTTCCGGAATGTCAGACAAAATTTCAATTCTCTGCTGCAGAAGCTTTGCAACATCAGCAAAGTTAACTTCTGTTTTAATTGACTGTTTCATAAACGGAAGCGCTGCATCAAGAAAATCCTGTTCCGGCATTTTTTTGATATATTCGCTGTTCATCCAATTGAGTTTTACAGAGTCAAATATCGCAGGTGATTTGTTGATGCCCTTCGGGTCAAACACTTCAACAAGCTCTTTCAGCGAGAAAATTTCGCGATCTCCTCCCGGACTCCATCCCAAAAGTGCTATAAAGTTTATAACCGCATCTTTAAGATAGCCTTTTGCTATAATATCTTCATAAGAAGCATCACCATTTCGTTTGGAGAGCTTTTCCGTGGAGTTTTTCATTACCGGCGGGCAGTGGATATAAACCGGTTTTTCCCATCCGAAAGCTTCATACAAAAGATTGTATTTGGGAGTTGAAGACAGATACTCACTGCCTCTTATAACGTGTGTAATATCCATCAGATGGTCGTCTATAACGTTTGCAAAGTTATAGGTGGGAAGCCCGTCCGATTTTAAAAGTATGTTGTCATCAAGAACAGAGTTTTCAACTGTTATTCTGCCATAGATTACATCGTCAAAAGAAGTTGTTCCTGTTGTGGGCATTTTCTGTCTGATAACATAAGGAACACCCGATTTTAACTTTTCTTCAATTTCCGCTTCAGAAAGATTTCTGCAATATCCGTCATATCTTGTGGGTATTTTGGAAGCTTCCTGTATGCTTCTTAAGTTGTCCAGCCTTTCCTTGTCACAGAAGCAATAATATGCTCCGCCTTTTTTCACCAGCTCGTGCGCATATTTAACATATATGTCGCGACGTTCGCTCTGCACATAGGGGCCAAAGTTTCCGCCTATGTCCGGACCTTCATCATGAATAAGTCCTGCTTCAGCAAGAGTGTTATAAATTATGTCAACCGCACCCTCTACATATCTTTCACGGTCGGTATCTTCTATTCTGAGAATAAAATCGCCGCCGTTGTGCTTTGCAAGCAGATATGCATAAAGCGCTGTACGAAGATTTCCGATGTGCATATAGCCTGTGGGGCTGGGTGCAAATCTTGTTCTGACTTTCATATATGTCTGCCTCCTATATGTGCTCAATTACAACTTTTCTGTTAGGTTCTTCGCCAATACTAACTGTCTGAATGAGTTTATTGTTCTGGAGAGTTGAATGAATAATTCTTCTTTCTCCCGGGCTCATGGGTTCAAGAGTAACACTCTGCCCTGTTTTAACAACCTGCGAGCCAAGACGTCTTGCAAGTTTTACAAGTGTTTCACGTCTTTTTGCACGGTAGTTTTCTGTATCAAGAATAAGTTTAACATGTTCTTCGCTTATTTTGTTCACATAAAGGCTTGTGAGATACTGGAGAGCGTCGAGAGTGTCTCCGTGTCTGCCGATAAGAATTCCCATATTAGGGCCGTTCATTGTGATAATAACTCTGCCCTCATCGTCTGTTTCTGTTTCATATTCAACATCGTCACAAATTCTTGACACCATAGACGACAAGAATTTAACTGCTCTTTTTGGGGCAGACATTTTTCCGTATATACGAACGCAAGCTTCTTTCCCGCCTATGCCGAGAAAACCCTTGCTGCCTTCATCTATAATTTCTATTTCTGCTTCTTCTCTTGTAAGGCCAAGTTCAGCAAGACCTTCATTTATTGCCTCGTCCAGGTTTTTTCCTACCTTTACGAGCGGAGTCGAGTTGTTCATTTTCAATAGCCATCCTTTCCTTAATCTTAGGAACGTAATACTTGTTAAGTACAAACTGTTGTACTATCTGGAAAACGTTACCTGCTATCCAGTAAAGGCTTATGCCTGCAGGTAAAATAAAAGTGAACCAGAGTGTCATAAAAGGCATTATGTTTGTCATTGCATTTGTCTGACTCTGTGGATTTTTTTCTCCCGGTCTCGGAGGACGTTTTGGTTTTAATTCATCTTCCTTTTTCTTCTCGGTACCAACCTGCATCCATTTGCTTACAAGCCATGTTGTAAGAGCAGCAAGAATGGGGATTATCCATATAAGATTAGGTTCTTTAATGGAAGGAGTGATAGACAGGTCAAGTCCCAGGAACTCATAATTTATGGCAAACTTTTCGCCGAGCTCAGCAAGTTTTGCTGTAATCTCTATCTCATAGTTGCCGTTTTTAATCATTTCAAAACCATATTTTTCGCAAAGATTTTTTACAACCTCTGCAGACTGCCCCCAGATATATGTGAGGGGGTTTCTGATAACATAGTACAGAGAAATGAGTATGGGGAACTGGATAAGAAGCGGCAGACATCCTGAAAAAGGACTTATACCGTATTTTTTATACAGTTTCATACTTTCTTCGCTGAATTTTTCTTTGTCGTTTGCATACTGCTTCTGCAGTGCATCCAATTTAGGTTTAATAAGCATGGTCTGAGCCATGGATTTTTGCTGTTTTAATGTAAGCGGGAACAAGATAAATTTAGTTACGAGTGTAAAGATTATTATAGCCAGACCGTAGCTTCCCACAAACTGGTAAATAACCTTAAGAAGCCATCCGAGAGGCACACCCAACATCTGAAAAATACCCATAATTTTATCCAACCTTTCGTCGTTATGGCACAGGATCGTAACCGCTTTTACCAAGCGGGTTGCATCTTAAAAGCCGCCACAATGTAAGCCCAAGCGCTTTGAAAAAACCATATTTTTCAAAAGCCTCTATGGCATACTCCGAGCATGTGGGAATAAATCTGCAGCAAGGCGGCTTGTTAGGAGAAATGTTTTTCCGGTAAAAACGTATACAAAATAACACAAATCTATTCATTTGTCCTCTCCAATATACCGTGCCTTAAAAGGAGTGTTTCAACCGATTTGCTGACACTCCAAAAATCGGCGTTTATAATATTTTTTCTTGCAACGATAACAATGTCAAACCCCGATTTTACCAATGTTTCTTTCAATCTGTAGCTTTCTTTTATAAGGCGTTTTGCCCTGTTTCTTAAAACTGCACAGCCAATTTTTTTGCCCACTGTAATTCCGAGTCTGTTAATGTTTAGTCTGTTCGGCAAAATATAAACAGCAACATTTTTGTCTGCATGGCTTGTACCTTTTGAGTAAAGACGCTGAAACATTCCGTTTCTGTTAAGCGCAATTGTATGTTTCATTAGAAATTAAAAAAAGCGAGCCCAATAAGTACCCGCTTTAAAACAGATACATAAGATCTACCAAAAAGGCAAATCTTATGCTGATAAGGTCTTTCTGCCTTTAAGTCTTCTACGTGCTAAAACCTTTCTACCGCTTGATGTAGACATTCTTTTTCTGAAACCGTGTTCTTTTTTTCTCTGTCTTTTTTTAGGCTGGTATGTTCTAAGCATTGCAGTCACCTCCCAATCAAATAAATATCTCAATAGATACAAAGTGCACATACTATTATACATCAACCCAAGGGCTTTGTCAACATTTTTTTACTCTTTTTCCTTATTTATTATAAAAAGAATGCCGTCCGAAAAACGGACGGCAGAAATTATTTGATTTTTTCAAGATTATAGGGCGTAATCTGATATACATAATAGTTGAGCCAGTTGGAAAAAAGCAGTGACGCGTGGCTGCGCCAGGATACAATCGGCAATTTGTCCGGATTATTGTCAGGATAGTAGTTTTCGGGCATTTTTACATCAAGTCCTTTTGCAAGGTCGCGGACATATTCCTCGTGAAGTGTCATGGCGTCATATTCCGAATGACCTGTTACGAAAAACTGCTTACCTGCTTTTGAGCCTGCAATATAAACCCCGGCTATGCTGCTTTCTGCATAAATTCGAAGACCGGTAGCCAGCACATCCTCACGCTTTACTGTTGTATATCTGGAATGGGGGGCGAAAAAGACATCGTCATACCCGCGCAAAAGCTTGGAATTTTTGCGTGTAACCTTATGTTTGTAAATTCCTGAAAGCTTTTCATCAAGTGGATATTTATTCACACCATAGTGATAATAAAGAGCTGCCTGAGCGCCCCAACAAATATGAAAAGTGCTTGTTACATTGGTCTTTGACCATTCAAAAATCTCACAGAGTTCTTCCCAGTAATCCACCTGCTCAAAGGGGAGTTTTTCCACGGGAGCACCGGTAATAATCATACCGTCATATTTATTATCCCGAACATCGGTGAAGGTCTGATAAAAATGTAAAAGATGCTCCTCAGAGGTGTTTTTGGACTGATGAGTTTCAAGACGGACAAGGTCAATTTCTACCTGTAGCGGAGTGTTACTGAGTAGTCTTAAAAGCTGTGTTTCTGTAATAATTTTTTTGGGCATAAGGTTTAATATCAAAATTTTAAGAGGGCGGATATCCTGACTTGCGGCTCTGCGCTGTGACATGACAAATATATTCTCGCTTTGAAGAACTTTTCTGGCAGGTAGTTCGTTTGAAATTGTAATTGGCATATAGGCGCACCTCTCTTTCATAAAAAATCATGAATATATTTGATATTATATCAAAAAATAAGTGTGATGGCAATAGTAAAATAAATAAAATTTATTTGGAAAGAGGAGATAATAGGTGGCAAACGAAAATCAGAAACCGGAAGAAAAGACTTTAAAGGATTTTGGGTCTATGAACATAAAAGGGAAACACGGTAATATATTTTGTGTTTCAATTATAGGGCAGATTGAAGGACACATGGAACTGCCGGGGGAAAATAAAACCACAAAATATGAACATCTGATACCTCTTATTGTGGCAATAGAGGAGGATGAAAATATTGACGGTGTACTGGTTCTTTTAAATACCATGGGAGGAGATGTTGAGGCAGGACTTGCGATAGCTGAGCTCATAGCCGGAATGAGCAAACCGACGGTTTCTCTTGTTCTGGGCGGGGGGCATAGCATTGGTGTGCCGCTTGCTGTGGCTGCAGATTATGCCTTTATTGCGCCCTCGGCTACAATGACAATACATCCTGTGAGAACAAGTGGAATTGTGCTGAGCACTTCACAGTCCTTTGATTATCTTTTGAAAATGCAGGACAGAGTTCTTAATTTTATTGTCAGCCATTCTAATATTAAAAAAGAAAAACTCAAAGAGCTTATGCTTGCAACATCAAACCTTGCTAATGACGCCGGAACAGTTATTTATGGTGGTCAGGCGGTAGAATGTGGATTAATGAACGGAGAGGGTACGGTGTCTGATGCACTTGACAAGTTGCAGGAACTTATAAAAAATGCAAAATGCAAAATGCAGAATGCAGAATAAAAGAAAAAAAGGAAGATGCAAGCATGAACTGCACCATTTTGTACTGTCTGCACAAAATGGTGCAGTTCAAAAGTATCCTCCTTTAATGATTTAGGTATAAATACTATTCCACATTTAGATTTAAAAGTTAACATTATATTAACTTTACAATAAAATTTTCGTTATTTCTTGGGGAGTGCTGCAAATATAGTCTGCATCGGCACTTTCAAGTTCACCGGGGGTCGCATAGCCATAACTTACTCCAAGTGAGGATATACCAGCTTGCTTAGCTCCTTCAATATCCTGCCAACGATCGCCAATCATTATGATTTTGCCACCGGAAAGTGGTGCAAGTATATCAAGTGCGTCATCAATAATTTGCTTTTTGGTATGTTTTTTGCCTTCAAGATCACTGCCGCAGATTGCCGAAAAATAATTATTCAGGCAAAACTTCTCAAGAATTTTCTCGACAAAAACGAGGGGCTTTAAACTTGCAACTGCAAGTATGAGGCCTGCGTTTTTCAGACTATCAAGCATCTCGGGGACACCATCATATACCTTATTTTCGTACATGCCAATAGTAGAAAAACGCTCCCGGTATTTTTTTACTGCAAATTCTGCATCAGCATGGGACATTCCGAATCGTCTCATGAACGAATCTACAAGCGGCGGACCAATAAAATCCAAAAGCTCATCTGATTCGGGAGGTTCAATTCCAAGAAAGGGGAGCGCATAACGGACGCATCCGGTAATGCCTTCTTTGGGGTCGGTCAGCGTGCCGTCCAAATCAAAAAGTACATATTTATACATTTATAATTCTCAGACCTTTATCATATTTTTTAGACGGAGCAGCGTAAGCCTGCGTCTCATATAGGGTGAAAAAACGGTGCAATTTTTAAACAGTTTTTCGCTTTTGTCAATGTCTTTGACTGTGATTTTACAACCAGCCATTTTCATAGCGGCAAGACATTCCTCGTAAGAAGGCACGCTATGAATTATATTAACAATTTCTTTCCACGAATTTTTGAGTTTTTCGGGGTCAACGAAATCAACGATTGTATCGGGGGTGTTAAGTTTTCTGACATCGTCGGCCATCGAACCGTAAAAATCATAGATTTCATTCCAGTCAATATTTTCTTTCTGGGTTTCAATGGTATCGTTTTTCGCAAGCTCGTTATAATATTTCAGCATTGTCAGGGTGCACACTCCCACATCATCTCCGTGATAGTTGGGAATTATACCATCGCGAAGTTCAACACATTCAATCAAGTGGGAAATAATGTGCTCGGAACCACTCGCAGGGCGGGAATTCTGTGCAAAACTCATACCTATACCGGTTTTTAAAAGGGCTTCAAATATTTTGCCGGCTGTGAGTTCATCGTTAATGGTTACTTTGTCTGCCATTTCCATAAGCTCGTCAACGGCGTTGCGGGTAAGCGAGGCGATTTTTCCGCAGTAGTATTCGCCTGTTAAAAGGGTGGAAATTTTCCAGTCAACAAGTCCTACATATTTTGCAATCATATCACCAAAGCCTGCAGATTTAAGTTCAGAGGGAGCGGCGGCAAGAATTTTTGTGTCACCAATTATAACCTCGGGGCTTTTTGCGTCATATGTAGCCTTAAAACCGTCTGCAACAATGGGTGAACTATAGGACGCAAAACCATCCATTGATGGAGCAGTGGCAAATATGCAGAGCAGTTTGTTCTGTCTTGCTGCGGCAAGACGGCAAGGGTCGTTAACAGAGCCACTTCCCACCGACAGAATTGAAATATCTCTGTCTTTCACGAGATTTTCCAGTTCGTTTACATGCTCCATTGTAGCCACGCGGATGTTATCATAGATTTTGTATTCAATATCAAAGCCGTCAAGACTTTCCACAATTCCTTCGGAGGCTTGTAAAGTGTTTTTATCTGCCACAAGCAGAAGCTTTTTCGCAAAATTGTTTTTTCTTAAAATTTCACCAACGCTGTGCACCAGTCCTGATGCAATATTTATATCACGGATAGCAGTATAATGCTCCTTTCCGCAAGAGCAAGGTTTTTTAAAATCTTCAATTATTTTAAGTATGTCAGACATATTTTTCACCTCGGATATATTATATCATTTAAACTATTAAATATCAATAAGCGGTTTTGTAATTTTGGAGAAATCTCTGTAATCATCTATGGTCAGATAATTGAAATCCGATGTATAAACCGATTCGTCATTGCCGCCCAGACCGTAGTCGTCGCCCACAAACACCACATTCTCATGGGCAAGTCCATGCTCTTTGCAGTACAAATCAAGCGCATAGAACTTATTGTAGGGCTTGGGAGCCATATCAAAGGAGGAGGAACCGCCCACGAATACCACGTAATCGCTGAAGGCTTCCACCACTTCGTCGTAGAACGCACGGCGCTTTTTGCGGTCCGGGTCAAAGGCCAGCTTGTCCGCCTGCACCGCTTTGGTGCCCAAAACGGGGAAGGTCAGGCAGCCGGAGGGATGGTACTCCACATTATCGCCGGCAAACTGGGTAAAGCCGTGCTTTTCACGCAGAGCAGTGACCTTGGCCTCCACAGATTCCCGGTCACAAGGAAAGCTCAAGTCACGCTGAATGTCCAGATCCTTGGTTTCCGGATTGTAGGTGGCGTACTGCAGGCC
>JAZNIU010000022.1:0-32160 GCA_045577655.1 Clostridia bacterium | reverse complement strand
GCACCAGAAAAATCAATAATTTTTGTTACTAAACAAGGAAAAACTACGATGTCATCCTGGCGGATTTCAAGTGGTTTTGACGCAGTTTAGTGCTAAAATTATGATTTTTTGGCGAATAATCCCTAAGACTAACCGCCGTTGTGAAGCCTTTTTTTATTTCTTTTCCAATTTTTCAAGTATCATATTGTAGCCGTCCGCACCATAGACAAGGGCACGGTTAACTCGTGAAATAGTTGCAGTGGAAGCGCCTGTTTCGGTGACAATATCGTTGAATTTTGCACCGCCACTGAGCAGTTCGGCAACTCTGAGCCGTTGTGAAATGGAAGAGAGTTCGCCGATTGTACAAATATCTTCAAAAAATTTGTAGCACTCGTCAATATTGTCCAGGAGGAGAACTGCTTCAAAAAAATGTTCCACCTCGGGAGTGTGGATATTAAGTTTTTTCATACTCGTTTAACCTCCTGTTATTTCTGGAAACTGCCAAGGAAAGCTTTTGTTCTTTCGCTTTTGGGATTATTAAACACCTCGTCGGGAGTTCCCATTTCGCAAATAACGCCATCTGCCATATAAATTACTTTGTCAGATACACTTTTTGCAAATTCCATTTCGTGAGTTACAATAATCATTGTGCTGTCTTTGTCTTTAAGCCCTTTTATAACCTTTAAAACTTCTCCGGTAAGTTCGGGGTCGAGAGCACTTGTCGGTTCATCAAAACATAATATGTGAGGATTAAGAGCCAGAGCTCTTGCAATTGCAACACGTTGCTGCTGACCGCCCGAAAGTTCACAAGGGTAGCTGTCCTTTTTTTCTGAAAGGCCAACTCTTTCGATAAGAGCGAGAGCTTTTTTTTCTATGTTTTCCGGAGTATCAACTTTTAAAAGACTCGGAGCAAGTGTTATGTTCTCAAACACATTGTATTGAGGGAAAAGGTTGAAGGACTGAAATACCAGACCAAAATGAAGTCTCATTTCGCGAATTTGCACGTCTGTCATTTTTTCCCTTTGATTTCCGTCGTATATTGTTTTCCCATCAACAAGAATTGTTCCGTTTTCGGCAAATTCAAGAAAGTTAAGACAACGAAGAAGAGTTGTTTTCCCGCTGCCCGAAGAGCCGATAATAGAAAGCACATCGCCTTTTTCAATTGAAAAATCTATTCCTTTTAAAACCTCTGTTTTACCAAAGCTTTTTGTTAAATTTTTTACTTCAAGTATTGGCATAACGCAGCTCCTTACACTTTATAATAGGACAGCTTCTTTTCGAAAAATCCGAAAAGGAGTGTCAGAATACCTACAAAGGCAAGGTAGAATACAGCGGTATAAAACAGCGGCCACATAAGACCGTATCCGGCATAATTCTGCGCTGCCTGGATTACTTCAACTATCATTATAACTCTGGCAAGAGCAGTGTCTTTAACAAGCGTTATAACCTCGTTTGAAATGGGAGCAAGAATTCTTTTAACAACCTGCATAAGGATTATTTTAAAGAAAATCTGCGTTTTTGTCATACCGAGAACCTGACCTGCTTCATACTGTCCCTTTGAAATGCTTTCTATACCGCCACGGTATATTTCTGAAAAGTAGCAGGCATAGTTTATAACAAATGCTGCTATTACAGAAGCAAATCTCGAAAGGACGGGTGTTCCGAGTAAAAAGCCGGGAACATAAAAGAATATTATAACCTGAAGCATAAGGGGAACTCCGCGTATAATCCACACGAAAGTTTTTACCAGATATGCAAGAGGTTTAAACTTTGACATAGAGCCAAAAGATATTACCAAACCCAAAGGAAGCGCTAACACAAGTGTTAGCGCAAATATCAGGCATGTGTATTTAAGTCCGCCAATCAGGCTTAAAGTTACTTCCCAAAATCCCATTATTCTTTTTCCTTATTATTCAATAGTTTCTGTTACTTTAAGAACGTTTTCAAATCCGTATTTTTCTGCAAGGCTCATAAGTGTGCCGTCTGCTTCAAGTTCTTTGATAGCTTCGTTAACTTTAGCGGTGAGGTCGCTGCCTTTTTTGAAGCCAACTGCATAGATTTCAGAATCAAGTTCAATTGCTTCTACGATAGCAAGATCTGCATAGTCGCCGTTGCCACAGATGTTCTGAGCTAGGAGAATATCAACTACGATAAAGTCAACTGCGCCCGATTTAACTTCTGTAAAAGCGTTGATCTGAGCTGTTGTTGAGAAGATTTTGTCTGCATCTGTAACAGATTCAGCGTAGGATGCACCTGCACTTCCGCCTTCAACACAAGCAGTTTTGCCTTTGAGATCTGCTTCAGTTTTGTAAGCGTCAACATTGTCTTTCTTTACAACGATACACTGCTGATTGAGCATATATCCGTATGAGAAATCAACAAGTTCAGAACGGGCAACGCCGTTATCGGAAGAGTTTGCTGTAAAACCGTTCCATACACAGTCGATAGCACCGGAATTAAGTTCGTTGTATTTCTGTGCCCAGTCAATAATCTGGAATTCAACATCCATACCGATTTTTTTGCCAACTGCCTGTGCGAATTCTGTTTCAAAACCTGTCCAGTTGCCGTCAGCATCCTGTTCATTCATTTTTTCAAAAATTGTTACGCCACAAGTAAGAACGTTGTCTCCTGCAACTTCAGTGTTTCCGCAACCTGCAAAAATCACAGCAGCCATTGCGAGCATAAGTACCATTGCTAAAATTCTTTTCATTTTTTTCACCTTAATACCTTTCTTTTTGTTTGTAATTTTTTACTATAGTGCTATTTTACCACTTTAACACGCTAAAGTCAAGAGGTTTTTTAAAATTTCTTAAAAAATAAAAAAATCCCGCAACAAAATTGTTACGGGAAAGTTTTTATATAATTGTTTTTTCCAAATAATCAAGCGACTGACGAACCATTTCATCTCCCAACTCTTTATTTGCCTCTGCGGCAGATTTTGTGAACCAGTGATTGATGTCGCCCAGTCTTTCAAGCTTGACTGCTTCGGGGTAGAGCGCCATAAGAATTGAACATTCATATTTGCCTGCGTGGTCGTAGCCGGTAGCATTCTGAACCTTTGTGCTCATTGTGGGGATAACCTTGATCCAGCTGAACGGGTCATCGCCGCCGTCAAGATTTTCATAGTAATTAGCATAGTTTTCGCTGCCCCACCAGCCACGCCCCTGAGTTTTTTCAAGATATCTCATTATTGCACGTTGTGAAGCTTTCATATAAGAAAGGGTCATTGGCTTGCAGTTTTCCTGTTCAAACTGATGATGAATAACTACATAAATGTTTCTGAGCCCTGCATCAAGCAGATTCATAAAAATCTGGAAAAGATATGTTTCAAAAACATCTTCTTCAATATGAACTGTACCGCTTGTTTCGTCAGCAACGGCATAACTGGACGGGCTGTAGTTAATAGTTGGCATAATCATAAGCTCTTTTCTTTCGGAAAGCTTGTTGATTAACCCTTCTGCAATAAGAGTATCGCAACCATAAGAACAATGAGGACCGTGATATTCAACAGTGCCGCCTACGATTACAGCGGGAATTCTTTCTTCTTTAACTTTGTTTAACTCTTTGGGAAAGCTTTTATCGTAAAGCATTTAATTCACTCCTTTGCCAGGATTTTAAAGCCGCAGCCGCAAAATGCGGAAGCGGCTTTTTAAATTATTCGGTGTAGCCGAGTGTTGTGTAGAACGCCATGTTTGACTGAGTGTTGTCAAGTCTGCCATACTGAAGAACAATAGGTGTATTACTTGACACTTTCATAGCATACTGTGTTTCAAAAGGAACTTTAAATCCACACATATGTTCAATGTTGTTCATTCTGAAGCATTTTACTCTTTTTGCGCCAACCTGCCACTTAATGTCTGTGTATGGGTCTTTGTCTGTGAAGAAAATGCTTACGGAAATTTCTGCGTCAACATCAGAATCGTTAACTATGATAACAGATTCGTGGCCTTTTGCAACGCCTTCACCTTCCTGCGGAAGTTCGCAGTCGGGGATAATCCAGTTCTTTTTTCCTAAACAGTTATTACACATCGAGTTCTATAATTCCTTTCTTGAGGTAGTCTGTCATCTTGTGGCAACCGTCTTTAGTGATAGCAGCACCTATTTCCCATCTGCAGCCGAAACCGTCACCCATAATGAATGTGTCAACCTGGAATGTCATGTTTTCCTGGAGCGGATATTCGGAAGATGTTTCCATCCAGGGAGCTTCAACTTCGATCATACCTGTGCCATGGCAAGGTCCGTAAACGAAGCTGTCTTTGAAGCCGTTGTCAACATACATTTTATAGAAGTCTTTAGCGATTGAAGAAGCCATAACACCTGCTTTGAGCTGGTCGATTGTCCAGTCGTGAGCCTGTTTACAGAATTCAACAACTCTTCTTCTTTCACCTTCAAGTTTGCCCATAACAACAGGAAGACCGATTGCAGGTGAATAACCGTCAATTTTAGCAGAAAGGTTAAGCTGAACAATGTCACCTTTGCCGATAGTTCTGTAGCTTGAACGGCTGATAGCGTGTCTTGTTGATTTTTCGCTGAATACATACATCGGAAGACCTTCATATTCTGCGCCTTCTTCGTAGATAACTTTCTGAGCGATACCAACCATCTGAAGTTCAGTTACGCCGGGTTTTAAGTTACGGATAACTTCGTCTGTAGCAAGGTCAACAATTCTGAAACCTTCCTGGATACAAGCAAGTTCGTTTTTGGACTTGATCTGACGGAGTTCAACCATAATGTCGTTGCATTTTGAAATTTCAGCTTTCGGGAAGCTTTCTTTTAAGCCTTCAAAAATAGGAAGTGTGCATTCAACATAGCTGCCCAGACCAATTTTAATATTTTCACCTGTAACGCCGATTGCTTTGAATACATCTTTGAATGTATCAGCGTGGAGTTCAGGATAAGATGGGTCTGCAGATTCTCTGAATTCTCTGAGACAGAAAATTTTATCAATCTTAGCAACGTCCTGAGCAAAGATGATACATTCAGGACCTACCATGAGTGCAGCATCGCCTGTTGCGGAAATTGCAACACCGGCTCTTTCAAAAAGGGGCCAGAAACCGCTGAAATAACGAGCGTTTGCATAGTCGGACTCTGTGCTGCAAACAACCATTACGTCCAGACCTTTTTTGCGAACGAGTTCAGCAGCACGTGCTACTCTTTCCTTATACTCGTAATCGGGAATACAAATTCTTGACATAGTAACATTTCTCCTTTTTATATAATATTGTAATTATATTATAAAACAAACAAAAAAAATTGTATTTGTTATATATTAAATTTTTTTTGCACAATATTAAATAATTTTAATATTGACCAAATGAGAGAAAAGTGATATTATGAAGGTAGGCGGTGATGATATGGAATTTAAACTTAAAAGATTTGAGAAAAAAATTGAAGTTACAAGAATTGCAAATATTCATTATTTTGAGTTTACAAGGCAGTATCAGACATTTAAAGACAACCATGCTTTCCGGGAACTTGTTTATGTTGATACCGGGACAATAAATGTTGAGGCGGAAAACTATTCCGGAACGCTCAGCGAAAATATGATGATTATACATAAAACCGGAGAAACTCATTCGCTGACCTGTCCGGAGGACAGTGCACCCAACGTTATAATTATAGGTTTCGAATGTAAGGCGGAGGAGCTTGATGTTTTTTCAAAAACACCTATTGTTCTTGAAAGTGAACAGCAAAAAATTCTTACCGAAATTATAAAAGAGGGAAGAACAGTCTTCAAGGCTCCGTATGATATACCAAACCTTAAGGATATGAAAAAAAGAAAGGATTATCCGTTTGGGGCAGACCAGATGATAAAACTTAAGCTGGAGATGCTTCTTATAGAACTTGTTCGCAGCCTGGAAAATGTTAAAAGCGGTATAGACTCCGAAAGCTTTGATCCCAAAACATATGAAATATACAGCTATGTCAAAAAGAATTTCCGTGAAAAGATTTCTCTTGATGAGCTTTGCTTTTTATTTGGCACAAATAAAACCACTTTATGTGCTTCCTTTAAAAAAGCATACGGTGACACGGTGATAGGATATATAAACACTCTCAAAATAAAAGAAGCAAAAAAATTGATGCGCGAGGGGAACCATAATCTGACCGAAATTTCAGAAATGCTGGGGTTTTCGTCTGTCCACTATTTTAGTAGGATGTTTAAAAACAGACAAAAGGTGTCGCCCAGTGAATATGTGAGAACAATAAAATCCAGACTTGAAACATGAAAAGGTGCAAAAAGCATAATTTCACCTCTGATAAGCATATTATAATAAAAAACTTTTTTAAATCAAGAGTTTTGGAAAAATAAGTATAAGAGGGAGATTGTATGTGGAAAAGAATTAAACCCTATGTTATTTCTGTTTTAATTGCACTTGCAGTCGGAGGGCTTGCGGCACTGCTGACAAGAAACAGTATGGACATTTACAGCACCATAAACACTCCGGAGATTGCGCCTCCGGGCTGGCTTTTCCCGGTGGTCTGGACAGTTCTTTATGTTCTTATGGGAATAAGCAGTGCAATGGTTTATACTGACAAAAGGGCGACAAGTTGCGAAAAATCTTCTGCACTGGCCGTCTATGGATTGCAACTTGCCGTGAACTTTTTCTGGAGCATTTTTTTCTTCAACTTGCGCGCCTTTTTGTTTTCTTTTGTCTGGCTTTTGATTTTATGGATTCTGATAATTATAATGATTGTCAAATTCACCCGAATAAGACTTGCGGCAGGTCTTTTGCAAATACCATATCTGTTATGGGTGACCTTTGCCGGATATCTTAATTATATGATTTATCTTTTAAATTGATTGACTCTTTTGTCATATTGTGTTAAAATATAGAAAAAACTGGCTGCAGAAATTTTTTCTGCAGCTTTTATATGGAGAGAAAATATGTACCAAAGAAAAAAGCTTGTTGCTTTTTTAAAGAAAAATATTGTTATGATTATAGCTCTTTTTGCAGCAATAATTACAATGTTCATAATCCCACCCGACAAGCTTTATCCGGGATATTTCGATTTTAAAACATTAAGCTGCCTGTTTTGCGTACTTTCAGTTGTATGCGCTCTTAAAAACATAAACTTTTTCTATATGATAGCACATATGATTGTTGAATGTTTTAAAACAACAAGGATAAGCATACTTGCTTTAGTTTACATAACTTTTATAGGTTCCATGTTTATTGCAAATGACATGGCCCTTATAACCTTTCTGCCGCTGGGATATATGGTTCTGAAAAAAACGGGAAAAGAAAAGTATTTTGCCTTCACATGTATAATGCAGAACATTGCGGCAAACCTCGGCGGGATGCTGACGCCTTTTGGAAATCCGCAGAATCTGTATCTTTACACCAAGTACAATATTTCAAATACAGAGTTTGTGCAAATAATGTTTTTGCCGTTTGTTATTTCCATCGCTATTATTACTGTGTGTTGTCTATGTGTTAAATCGGAACCGCTTGAGATAGAAAATGAAGAAATAGAATTTAATTTCTGGAAAACGGCAACATATCTGGTTTTATTCGCCCTTTCCATTGTAATAGTTTTCAGGCAGGTGCCTTATGTGGTGGGGCTGGTTGTAATTCCGCTTGCTCTTATTTTTCTGGACAGAAAAGCACTCAAGCAGGTGGATTATCCACTGCTTCTGACTTTTGTATTCTTCTTTGTTTTTTCGGGGAATATGGCGAGAATAGATTTAGTACGGTCGCTTTTTTCAACGCTTCTTGAAAAAAATACACTTATTTTCAGTATATTAAGTTGCCAGTGTATCAGCAACGTGCCCTCCGCAATACTTTTATCACAGTTCACAGAAAACTACCGTGACCTTCTGATAGGAGTAAACATCGGAGGAGTGGGGACTCTCATTTCTTCGCTTGCAAGTCTGATTACTCTCAGAGAATATTCAAAACACAATCCCGGAAAAACCGGACATTATATTTTGCTTTTCTCTGCTTTTAATTTCAGTTTTTTAATAATATTGACGCTTATAATGTTTTTTACAAGATAAAAAACCGGTGCAGGTTTAAAACCTGCACCGGTTTAATTTTATTTAGATGTTTTATTGCGAAGCTCGTGAGCATACTGTTTCAACAGTGCATTTATTTTCCGTTCAATATCAAACATAAGTATGAAGCAGGTAATCAGACAGAGAAAAGCAATCATATAGGTGAAAAGCACAAGAGCATCTGTCTGAAATGCAGTAAGACTTGCATGCATTGCGACGGTAAGGAAATATGAGAAATAGTCGTAATAGGTAAAAATTGCAAACATAAACAGAAAAGCAGAAATTACAAGCAGGATTCTAAGCGACGAACTGGAATAACTGCGTCTTGTGTTTTGTTTGTTCACAACATCATACTGCAGAATTGCAAGGAAAAATATGAATATTGAAAGCATAACACCTTCAAGCGTAATAATAAGAATCAAAATGTCCAGGTCGTTTGAAAAATAGCATCTCCAGGCAAGTAATAAACCAATTATAAAAACAACAATTGTTGCTGCGGCGGGAGAAACAATTTTTCCGTCGTACCTGTTTTTGTCAATATAAAAGGAAGCATACAATATTCCGAAAGCAGCCGCAAAAGAATGAAGAATACACAAAAGCAAGTTTCGAAGATCACTGTTTTGCAACATAAATGTGGGAAGGGTTTTCCCAACACCAAGCCAGAATATGACAAGCACAAACAAAAAGGAAAATACTGTCGACAAAAGGCCAAAAGACAAAATGGACACATTTTTAACTGATGTTTTGTTTATTCTGTCTACTATTGAAAATGGTTTGTTAAACATTGGGAGATTTTTAAAAGACATTACTAATCAATCCTTTTTATCAAAATTATTTATCGAGTCCTTCAGCAAGGAAAGATTCAAGTCTGTCAAGACCTTTGACAATAGAATCCATAGAAGTTGCATAAGACCATCTCAGATAAAGGTCGTCACCAAAACCGCTGCAGGGAACGATGGCAACAAGTGCTTTTTCCAAGAAAAGCTCTGCAAAATCATCACTGCCGTTTATTTTCTTGCCAAAAATAGTACGGCCGATAATTTTTTCAATGTTCATCATAATATAGAAAGCGCCTTTTGGAAGTATGCAGGATACGCCTTCTATAGAGTTCATTCTTTCATACATATAGTTTCTGCGTTTAACAAACTCAGCTTTCATCATTTCAACACAGTCAAGCGAACCGTCAAGTGCGACGCAGGCAGCTGCCTGAGCAATTGAGTTGGGGTTTGATGTACCGTGAGACTGAACATTTGCCATAGCTGTTGCAAGTTCTTTTTCGCAAGCAGTATAGCCTATTCTCCAGCCTGTCATTGCATATGTCTTGGAAAGAGCGTTTACAACGATGGTAAGTTTTTTGATGTCTTCACCGAAAGAAGCAATACTCACGTGTTTTGTTCCATCATAAACAAGATGTTCGTACACTTCGTCTGAAATAACATATATACCATGTTTAACAGCAACATCGGCAATTGCACGGAGTTCTTCTTCTGTGTAAACAGAACCTGTCGGGTTAGAAGGACTGTTTATTACAACGGCACGGGTTTTTGAAGTGATTGCATTTTCTATTTCCTGTGCAGTAACTTTAAATTCGTTTTCTTCTTTTGAGGGGAGAATAACGCTTTTGCCGCCTGCCATAGCAACCATTTCAGGATAGCTTACCCAATATGGAGCAGGGATAATAACCTCATCGCCGGGGTTGCATATTGTAAAGAAAATGTTGGTGAGAGAATGTTTGGCACCGTTGGATATTACTATATCGGACGGTGAGTAAGTAAGCCCGTTGTCACGCAGAAGTTTTCTGCATACAGCGTTTTTAAGAGCCGGTGTACCGGAAGCAGGGGTGTATTTTGTAGCTCCGTCTTTAAGAGCTTTTATAGCAGCTTCCTGGATGTGCTCGGGTGTATTAAAATCGGGCTCGCCTGTTCCGAAGCCTACAGCATCAATGCCTTCGGCTTTCATTGCTTTAAATTTTGAGTCAATAGCAAGAGTAGACGAGGGTTTAACTTGTTTTGCTTTGTCAGAAATATACATTTATTTTTTACCTCCAAAATATGTATCAAAAATCAAAAGTTACATTCTATTATACAATAAAATATGTGCAATTGCAAGAATAAAGTAGAAAAAATTATATTTTGGCTAAAAATAAAAAATATAAATAAAATATTGACAAACCTCAAATAATATGATATGATAGACGATGTTGTCAGCTAAATGCTCAACTTTTTATGGAGAGGTGGTTGAGTTGGTTGAAGGCGCAGCATTGGAAATGCTGTGAACGTTAATAGCGTTCCGAGGGTTCGAATCCCTTCCTCTCCTCCAATATATTGCCGGATTGTGTAAGGGTAGCACGACAGACTCTGACTCTGTTTGTCTGGGTTCGAATCCTAGCCCGGCAGCCAAAAAAAGCGTACTGAAATTTCAGTACGCTTTTTTGATTATTTATTGAATGATGGCGGGGTGGTATTGCCAGTTGCGAATGCATTGGGGCCCGGGTCGGACATTGAAAAATACATTTTAGCAGCTTTTGTTGTACCAAAATCCTTGTTGGAACCGCTGTTTTGCACTTTGTTGAATGCATCGCGGAACATCTGGTTGTGTGCTTCTTCCCGGTTGAGAAGAAAATCGATGGTTTCTTTTACTTTTTTGTCATCTATCTGGCGATACAGATATTCGTAAACTACTTTTGCTCGCTGTTCTGAAGCAATATTACTTAAAATATCAGCACACAAATCTCCCGTCACGGTAACGTAATCTGCAGTCCAGGAATAGCCCGAGGCATTTATAAGCCCGGGGTTTAATCCTAATAAAACGTGAGACTGAATTTCCCCTGCAGATACCTTTGCTGCATCCACATCATGACCGTTCAGCAGGTTGATGGTCTGAGCAACCATTTCCATGTGACCAAGCTCTTCTGCGGCAATATCAAGAAATAAATCTTTAATTTCAGCATCTTTGATACGAAAACTTTGTGACATATACTGCATAGCAGCTTTAAGCTCACCGTTTCCGCCTCCAAGCTGCTCCTGAAGCAGTGCAGCATATTGGGGATTTGGTTTTTCCACCGCCACCGGATGAAAAAGCATTTTTTCGTGTTTGAACATTTTGTTTACCTCCAATTATAGTTTTAATTATCTTTAGCAAAAAGAGGCAGATTATTCAGAGCGCTTTGTATAATATTTAGAAAAATATCTAAATAGGTATTGACAGGGGCGGTATAGGGTGGTATAATCTATTTAGAAATATTTCTAAATTGTTATTAAGGAGGTTTTAACGATGGGAATGAATGAAACGCTAAAAGCAATATCTGACCCTGTGAGACGGGATATTCTGCAGATGCTGCGGGATGGGAAAAAATCTGCGGGAGAAATTTCCGAAAAGTTTAATCTGACGGGAGCAACCGTTTCATACCATCTTTCAAGGCTTAAAAATGCCGACCTCATAGCAGAGGAGAAACATAAAAATTTTATTTATTATCAGCTGAACTCTTCGGTGTTTGAAGAAGTACTTACATGGATTTATGCTTTAGGAGGTAAAAAGTGATGAAATTTATTAAATGTAAAAGTCTTATTATTACCTGTATAGTATGTTTGTTGCCGGTTCTCCTGGGACTTGGTTTATGGAATGACTTGCCTGATACTATGGCTATTCATTTTAATATTTATAACGAGCCTGACAATTTTGCATACAAAGCATTTGTTGTTTTCGGGCTTCCGGCCCTTATGATGCTGTTGCAGATATTCTGCTGTTTTATATATGATATAAATGCATATAAACACGGCGAACGTAAAAAGTTTGAAAGAGTGATAAAATGGATAATTCCCTGTATGAGCATAATTCTGCAGACAGTAACTTTGGGATATGCCCTTGGCTGGAACATTGATGTGAGAAAAGCTGCGACACTTATAGTGGGTATAGTACTACTTGTGATAGGCAACTATATGCCAAAACTTGACTATGTAAAAAACATGGATATTGACACATCAAAAGCAAGAAAGATAAACCGGTTTATAGGATATATGTCGGTAGTTATGGGAGTACTGTTTTTAATCAGTATTTTTCTTCCGCCGGTAACCACTGTTGCCTGTATTGTTTTACTGATACCCTACGGCATTATAGCAACAGTTTATGGAATAATAGTAGCAAAAAAGTAAGAATATAAAAAGTCTTCTCCATTCGGCGGCTGGTCTTAAGACCAACCGCCGTTTAAAAATATAGTATTTTTTTATGAAATGGTTATATCATATTTTAATGCATATAACTATATTTTTAGATGGAGGAGATTTTTATGAAAAAATGGTTAAACAGTGCTGTAATTTATGAGATTTATCCGCAATCTTTTTACGATTCCAACGGAGACGGCATAGGAGATTTGCAGGGAATAACTGAAAAACTCGGTTACATTGAAGAAATGGGATTTACGGCTATCTGGCTCAACCCTATAAACGAAAGTTCTTTCCGCGATGCCGGTTATGATGTGACAGATTTTCTCCGTGTTGCAAAAAGGTATGGAACAAATGAAGATTATGCAAAGTTGTGCAGGGAAGCACATTTGCGCGGAATAAAAGTTATATTTGATTTGGTGCCGGGACACACATCAATTGACCACCCATGGTTTATTGAGTCGGGAAAGGCAGAAAAAAACGAATATTCAAACCGCTACATCTGGACCAACTCTTCCTTTGACGAGGGACCGGGGGTTTTAACTTTGGGGGAAAGAGATGCAAAATGTGTTGCAAATTTTTTCTGGCACCAGCCGGCACTGAACTATGGGTATGCCCACCCGAAACCTGAAAATCCGTGGGAACTTCCGGTGACACATCCCGACTGTATTGCAATGAAAGAAGAACTTAAAAAAATTATAGATTTCTGGATGGAACTGGGAACTGACGGCTTCAGGGTTGATATGGCGTCCTCACTTATAAAAGAGGATACAGACGGCAGCTATACCAAAGCTTTCTGGGGCGAAATAAAAGAGTTTATGGAAAAAAAGAATGACCAGTGTGTGCTAATTGCAGAGTGGGGAAGCCCCGGAAAAGCAATAAATTCGGGATTTGATGCAGATTTTCTTTTGCATGGAAACAAATCATATAAATCACTTTTCAGATATGAAAAAGGGAGAAATACATTTATAGCCCCATCCGGTCACAGCTATTTTTGCAAAGAGGGGAAAGGAAACATAAATGATTTCCTGGACGAGTATTTATATGAACAGTCTCATGTAAACGGCAAAGGATATATAGGTTTGATTACCGGAAACCACGACATGCCGAGACTTGCATACATGCGAACAAAAGAAGAAATTTGTGCGGCTATGGTTTTTCTGTTTACAATGCCGGGCGTGCCCTTTGTATATTATGGTGACGAAATCGGGATGGATTATATAGAAGGTCTGCCATCAAAAGAAGGGGGATATATCCGTACCGGTGCAAGAACGCCGATGCAATGGAATGACGAGAAAAACTGCGGATTTTCCACTAGCGACGCCCCATATCTGCCGACCGACGACAGAGCAACTGCTCCGACTGTCCAAAAACAGCTGGAAGATGAAAATTCCGTTTTAAATTTTGTTAAAAAGCTTATACATTACCACAAAGAAAATTGTGCTCTGTGGGCGGATGCAAAGCTTAATATTCTTTTACCCGGATATCCTTTTGTGTATGAGAGGAAGTCGGGTAAAAACAAGGTTTTTATAGCGATTAATCCGTCAAAATACCGTCATTATTATGATATTCCGCAGTTTAAAAAAGTGGTGTTCAGTCAGAACATAAAAACAGAAAATGGCAGACTTATAATGGATGGAGTCAGTTTTATGGTGGCGGAAATTTAAATATTTGATTTCTGCAATTGACCTGAAGAAATTTCTGATATATAATAATGTAAACAGTTAAATTTATAACATAGGAGCCTTGCAATATGTCACATATTTTTGCATCAATAAAAGAATCGCTTTCTTCTGTTTTGCCAATTGCGGTTATTGTTCTGATTCTTTCTGTAACTTGTGTCTCTATGGATGCAGGTCTTCTTGTGTTATTCTTGTTCGGTACCATTCTGCTCATTCTGGGGATGACCTTTTTTACAGTGGGCTCAACAATTTCTATGGAACCGTTGGGCGACGGAATAGGTAAATCTTTGAATAAAAATGGTAAGATATTTTTGCCGCTTATCATTTGTTTTGTTCTGGGTTTTCTCATTACTGTGTCAGAACCGGACCTGCAGGTGCTTGCAGAACAAGTTCCTACAATACCAAATGTAACACTTGTTATGTGCGTTGGTGTTGGCGTCGGCGTTTTTCTCAGTATTACGCTCATAAGAAGCAAAAAGGAAATTCCGCTTCGTGGTATGCTTTTAGTGTTTTATGCTTTGATTATAGGACTGTCTTTCTTTGCGCCGGACCAATTTGTGCCAACTGCATTTGATTCGGGCGGTGTAACAACAGGGCCTATCACTGTACCATTTATTATGGCTCTTGGTGCAGGTCTTGCTTCGAGCAAAAAAGGGAAACACACCGGAGAACACAGTTTCGGTCTTGTTGCTTTGTGCAGTATAGGACCTATTCTTTCGGTTCTTTTACTCAGCATTTTCTATAAACCGCAACCGGCTACAACTTTGTATGAAATAACAACAGTAATGACCACAACGGAAGCGTTCAGACGGTTTGTGCTAGCGCTTCCCGTATATGCGGAAGAGGTGGCGACGGCGTTTGTTCCGATTGTTTTGCTTTTTGCTGTTTACCAGCTCATTTCCCGCAGATTTCATATACATAACATTCTGAAAATGTGTGTCGGCTTTATATATACATATATTGGGCTGGTATTTTTCCTGACGGGTGCAAACGTTGGTTTTATGCCAGCGGGAAGACTGATTGGAGCAGAAATTGGAGGCAGTTCTTTTAAAAATATGCTTATACCCATAGGTATGGTAATTGGCTATTTTGTTGTATCTGCCGAACCAGCGGTTCACTCTCTCAAAAGACAGGTAAGTGAAATAACCAAAGGCGCAATATCGCAAAAATCTGTTGCTCTTGCTCTTTCAATAGGCGTTTCTGTTTCGGTGGGAATTTCCATGCTCAGAGTTCTCACAGGGATACCTATAATGCCTTTTCTTATTGTTGGTTATGCTGTTTCGCTTGTTATCAGTTTTTTTGTACCGAATATTTATACCGGTATCGCATTTGACTCGGGTGGTGTTGCAAGCGGTCCTATGACATCGACGTTTATGCTTCCTTTTGCAATGGGTGCCTGTGAAGCAATCGGCGGCAATCTGATGACTGATGCTTTCGGAATTGTTGCGATGATTGCAATGACTCCGCTGATTACCATTCAGATTCTGGGACTGAATGAAAGAAGAATACACATAAAGAGAATTAAAAAACTTCACACCGAAATGGGTATGGTTGAAGACGACATTATATATTTTGGTGAGGGGGAAGATATTTATGGATAAACAACTGATGGTGGTTTTGTCGATAGTTGAACGAGACAAAGGAAAGAAACTTGTAAAAAAACTGGAAGACCTGGGTGTCCGCATGAATTTTCAATGTGTAGGCTCCGGCACCGCTCCGACAGAAATGATGGATATATTCGGGCTTGGAACAAAAGACAAAGATATAATAATAAGTCTTTCGGCAAGAAAAACAGTCAGAAGTATTATGTCGGATTTCGGCACAGCGTTTGAAAGTCATTCAAAATTCGGCGGGCTTATGATTATTCTTGAAACAAGTGCTGCAAGCAGGGTGCTTACTGAACTTTTAAGCTATAACAGCAATACGTCTTCAGAGAAAGGAACCGGTAACATGAAAAACGAACATCATAATAATTTAATTGTAATTTCAATGAACGAAGGTTATTCGGAAAGTGTAATGCAAACGGCAAAAAAAGCAGGTGCTACCGGCGGAACGGTAATCAAAGGCAGAATTGCGGATGCCGAGCTTATAGGAGAACTTAAAGATGTTGAAATTGACGAGGAAAGAGAAATTCTTTTAATTCTTGCCCCTCTTAAAACAAGCAAACAGATTATGGAAGATGTCAACAGAGAGTTTGGCATCAAATCAAAAGCAAACGGAATAATAACTGCTATTCCGACAGAAAAAGCATACAAGATATAGTAAAAAAACGGAACCACAAAATGTAGTTCCGTTTTTTTATTTGGCAGGGGCACAAGGACTTGAACCCTGGGCACGTGGTTTTGGAGACCACTGCTCTACCAACTGAGCTATACCCCTATATTACGTTTGTTATGCTCAACAACACTTTGACAGTATAACATAATCAAAAGACCATGTCAAGAGAAAAATAAAAAATAGACCAATTTTATATAAAATACTTGACAGTATGTTATAAAAAGTATAAAATAAAAAGGTAGTGGTATGCATAGGCATATTTTGTATAGCACACAAACATTAAAACAAAAAAGGAGAGGTGGATAATAGTATGCAGCTCAGTATTACTACTATTGTTCTGATTGCCTCTGCCGTAGTCTTGGGAATAATTAGTTTTTTTATTGGTATACAATACAGAAAACGAATTGCTGAAAAATCTATTGGTTCGGCTGAAAATAGAGCTAAAATCATTATTAAAGACGCGGAAAAAGAGGCGCAGGCGAAGAAAAAAGAATTGCTTGTTGAAGCAAAAGAAGAAATTCAGAGAAACCGTATTGAAACGGAAAAAGAGCTTAAAGAAGCTCGCGGCGAAATTTTAAGAAAAGAAAAAAGAATTGCTCAGAAGGAAGAAACTCTTGACAGAAAAGTTGCTTCTATTGAAAAAAAGGAAGAGCAGTTGATGCAGAAAGACAAGGAGCTTGATGTTGTAAGAGATAAGCTTGAAGAAGCACACAACAAGCAACTTGATATGCTGGAAAAAATTTCGGGTTTTACAAAAGAAGAGGCTAAAAACTATCTTATAAAAGATATTGAAAGTGAAGCCAGACACGAAGCGGCAATGCTTGTTAAGGAAATAGAAGACAAAGCAAGAGAAGACGCAGAGAAAAAAGCTCGTGAAATTGTCGGCCTTGCCATCCAGAGATGCGCTGCCGACCATGCAGCTGAAATAACTGTGTCGGTTGTTGCGCTTCCAAATGATGAAATGAAAGGCCGTATTATTGGTCGTGAGGGAAGAAATATCAGAACCATTGAAACTCTCACAGGTATCGACCTTATTATTGACGATACTCCGGAAGCTGTTATTCTTTCCGGCTTTGACCCCATTCGCCGTGAAATTGCAAGAATCACTCTTGAAAGACTTATTCACGACGGAAGAATTCATCCGGCAAGAATTGAAGAAATGGTTGAAAAAGCCCGTAAAGAAGTTGAAAACACCATCAAACAGGAGGGCGAAAGAGCCACTTTTGAAACAGGTGTTCACGGACTTCACCCGGAACTTATCAAGCTTCTCGGCAAACTCAAATACAGGACAAGTTATGGACAGAATGTTCTTATGCACAGCATAGAGGTTGCTCATCTCTCCGGTATTATGGCGGCTGAAATGGGTGTTGATGTTGTTGTTGCAAAAAGAGCAGGTCTGCTTCATGATATTGGTAAGTCAATTGACCACGAAGTAGAGGGTTCACATGTTGACATTGGTGCAAACGTTGCAAGAAAATACAAGGAAAGTGATGAAATAATTCACGCAATTATGGCTCATCACGGAGATGTTGATGCGGACACCATCACAGCATGTATTGTTCAGGCTGCTGACGCTATTTCTGCGGCAAGACCCGGAGCAAGAAGAGAAAACATTGAGACCTACATAAAGCGTCTTGAAAAACTGGAAGAAATTGCTACAAGCTTTGAAGGTGTTGAACGCTCCTTTGCTATCCAGGCAGGTCGTGAGGTCAGAATTATGGTTAAACCGGAAAATATCAGTGATGAATCTATGGTTCTTGTTGCTAAAGATATCGTTAAGAAAATAGAAGAAGAGCTTGAATATCCCGGTCAGATCAAAGTTAATGTTATTCGTGAAGTAAGAGCAATAGAATATGCAAAATAATAATGGAGACTGCCTGTTTTCAGGCAGTCTTTTTTAGAGAGGCGGATATTATGAATATATTATGCATAGGGGATGTTGTAGGCAGAAACGGAGTGGAAATGGTCTCAAGTCAGTTGAAATATCTTAAGCAGGACTATAATGCTTCTTTCGTTATTGTAAATGGAGAAAACGCAGCAAATGGATTTGGGATTGACCGTTGGGGCGCGGACAGACTTTTAGACGCCGGAGCGGATGTTATAACTACCGGCAACCATGCATTTTCGAAAAAAGAAATATTTGCCCTTTTTGACGAAAAATACCCTGTCATAAGACCGCTGAACTGCGATGAAACAAAGGGTAGCGGTTACATTATAAAAGAAAAAGAGGGCGTTAAAATTGCAGTAATAAACCTTTTGGGAAAGGTTTTTATGAAAAATGAAAATGACCCTTTTTCAGCAGCAAGAGAGCTTATTGACAACCTGGAGGCAGATTTGGTTTTTGTTGACTTTCATGCAGAGGCGACAAGTGAAAAACTTGCGTTGGGGAACTATCTGAAAGACAGAGCAACATGCGTATTCGGAACTCATACTCATGTTCAAACCGCTGATGAACGTCTTATTGGGAAAACCGCTTATATAACTGATATTGGTATGACGGGGCCGACCAACTCTGTTCTCGGAGTGAAAACAGAGATTGCAGTGGGGAATTTTATTTCCGGCAAAAAAGAAAAATACGAGGTTGCGGATGGAAACTGCAGACTTGATGGAATTGCTGTTTCGGCAGAAAAAGACGGCAGTGCAACCAAAATTACACGTTTTTCCGTAAAGTGACAAAAAGGGCTTGGCGAGGTTGCATATTTATATCCTGTAATTTGTGTTAACTGTGTCAAAGGTTTTTGTAAAGCCAATGAAGAAAGATAATACAGTTAAAATTTTACAGGAGGAAAACATAAAATGGACGTACTTAAGGTTTCATCAAAATCAAAACCTAATTCAGTAGCGGGAGCACTTACGGAGGTTGTAAGGGACAGAAGAGAAGCTGAAATCCAGGCGATTGGAGCAGGCGCGGTGAATCAGGCGGTCAAAGCAGTTGCGATAGCCAGAGGGTTTGTTGCCCCAACCGGACTGGAGCTTGTATGCACACCGTCTTTTGTGGAAGTGGAGGTTGACGGAGACACACGGACGGCAATCCGGCTTGTAGTCGGGACAAAGTAACAGTACATAAAAGAGCAGTAGACAGCTACTGCTCTTTTTATTATTTATTTTTATACAAAAAAGCTTGTTTTTTTGTATAAAATACTATATAATGTATTGTGTATAATTATAAGTCTGTTTATGGAAAGGTTTTGATAATTTTGAAAATAGCAGTAATATACAATGAAAAAAAAGATAAAGACAATATTGTCATAAATGATATAAAGAAAGCTTTTGACAAAAGAGCGGTGCTCAGTATTTTCACGGAGAAGATAACTGCCGACAAGCTTTGTGATGCGGATATGGTGGTGGCTCTTGGTGGGGACGGAACAATTATACGCGCATCAAAAGCAGCTGCTGTTCACGGACTTCCGGTATGTGGGGTAAACCTCGGTAAAATAGGGTTTTTAGCTACTATAGAACGAAATGAAATCTTTAAAATGGCAGACAATTTATTGTGCGGGAACTACTCTGTTGAAGAGAGAATGATGCTGGATATTTCCACTTATAGTGAGAAAGGGCCGGTGAGCGCCCGGGCACTAAACGATGTTGCGATTCACAGAGGCAGTTATCACAAGATGATAGACATCAGCATTGGAATGGGCGGAGAACCACTTGATCAGTTCAGGGCGGACGGTGTTATAATATCTACACCGACGGGGTCAACGGCTTACTCTCTTTCTGCCGGCGGACCGGTTTGTTCACCGCTTATGGAACTGTTTCTGGTAACTCCTGTGTGTGCTTATGATGTGCGCACAAAAAATATGGTGCTCACAGCAGAAGATACACTGACTCTTGCAGTCGGTGGACGAGGAGAAGCAATGGTTGAGGTTGACGGAACGGAAATGCTTCGCATAAAACCCGGTGACGAAATAAAAATCAGCAAATCAGCAAATAAAGCAAAAATTGTTAAAATGGGCGACAGAAGCTTTTACCAGATTTTAAGAAACAAATTTTGATGACAAGGAGAAGACAAATGAACAAATTCGAAAGACACTATTTTATTCTTAATCTCATAAAAGACAATGTTATAAGCACTCAGGGGGAGATAACACAGAAACTGCGTGAAGCGGGGGCTGATGTTACCCAGGCTACAGTGTCGAGGGATATTAAAGAGCTTAAACTTGTAAAAACCTCGTCAGATGGCGATGAATACCGATATGTATCAATGGCAAACCAGAATCTTGGCAATCTTGAGAGCAGGCTTAACAACATTTTTGCGGAAGCGGTAATTTCTGTGGATTATGCAAACAATCTTGTTGTTGTTAAAACCTTGTCCGGTATGGCACAGGCTGCCGCTTCGCTTATAGACGCCATGGAATACAAAGGCGTTTTAGGTTGTATTGCCGGAGACGATACGATAATGACAATAACAAAATCGGACAAGGATGCACAGAAAATTGCAGATAAACTAAAAATACTGTTGAAAAACTAGTCTTTTTACAGGCGGGTGACAAATATGCTTTTAAGATTAAGCATAAATAATATTGCAGTAGTAAAACATGCAGATATAGAATTTGCCGAAGGGCTTAATGTTATAACAGGAGAAACGGGTGCGGGGAAATCGGTTCTCGTAGGAGCAATACAGATGATTCTCGGTGAAAAAGTCCAGCGGAATATCATAAGAACAGGGGAAACAAAAGCAGAGGTTTCTGCACTTTTCTATCCCGATGAAAAAGTATGGGATATGCTGGAACAATGTGGTATAGAAAAGACTGAAGACGAGACTCTTCTCATCTACAGAGAAATACAGGAAAACGGTCGTGGCGCATGCAGAATAAACGGTGTTCTTTCGCAGGTTGGTCAGCTCAAAGAAATTGGACCAATGCTGGTGAATATCCATGGTCAGCAGGACACCACTCTGTTATATTCGAACGACAAACAGCTTGAACTTCTTGATAAAAGAGCAGACGAAAAGTTTGTCTGTGAAATGAAAGAATACAAAGATTTATTTTTCCGTATGAAAGACATTTCGGACAAAATAAAAGAACTGACTGAAAATGTTGAAAAACGCAAATATGAAACTGAACTTTTAGAATTTCAGATTAAAGAAATTGAGGCATTAAATCCCCAAAAAAATGAAGATACACAACTGGAAGAAAAGATAAACCGTCTTAAAAACCATGAGAAGATAGCAAATGTGTTAAACAAGGTAAACAGTCTTCTTTCGGCAGGTAATATCAGCGCGCGTGATATGCTGCATTCTGCAACGGGTGAAATGAAAACAGTTGCTGATATTTCTTCAGAATATCAGGATATTTCCGAGCGTATGAGCGACCTTGCTTATACACTTGACGACATTGCAAGCGAGGTATCTTCTTTGTTGTCCGGGACATCGTGGGATGACGGTGAACTTGACAGTTTATCAGACAGACTTTATGCACTTAAAACAATGTGCAATAAATATAAATGCAGTCTTGACGAGTTGGCAGGGTTTCCCAAAAAAGCAGCAGAACGGTTGGAGGAACTTTATACAAGCAGTGACATGCTCGACGGATATAACAGGGAGTTTGAACAGGTAAAAGAGCAGATTGAAACTGTTGCAGATAATCTTACTGTTTCCAGAAAAGAAACTGCAAAAAAATTCGAAAAGGATTTGCTTAATGAACTGTATGACTTAAATATGCCGAAGCTAAAGTTTGAGGTGTTTTTTGAAAAAACGGACAAGTTGTCTGTGGTCGGTAAAGACAAAACGGAGTTTATGATTTCTGTTAATGCCGGAGAAAGTCTTAAACCGATGGCGAAAATTGCATCAGGCGGCGAGCTTTCAAGAATAATGCTTGGTATAAAAAGTCTGACTTCCCATTTTGATGCGGAAAAAACGTATATTTTTGACGAGATAGATACCGGAATTAGCGGTATAACTGCTCAAAAAGTGGCAGACAAACTTAAAAAGGTGAGCAGCAAAAATCAGACCATTGTTATAACACATTCTTCGCACATTGCTGCAAAAGCGGACAGTCATTATCTGATTTGCAAACAGATGACAGACAGTGAAACACACACAGAAATTTCACTTTTAGACAGAGAGGGAAGAGTGATGGAACTTGCCAGAATAAACGCAGGTGCGGATATAAGCGAAAAAGCAATTGCACAGGCAGAAGAAATGCTTTACAATGTTGATAATAGTTATTGACAACAGTTTTTCTTTGTGATAAAATAGAAAAAGATATATTTATATAGTATATTATAAAAAACCAAGGCAATATGTAAACTATTTTGAGGAGAGAGGAATATGAAAAAAATTATTTCCCAGATTCTTGTCATTGCACTCATTGCAGGAATGATGATTTTCCCTGTTAATGCAAGCGATGACGCAATTACATATCTTACGGAGAATCTTTGGAAGACAGGGTCAATTTCTGAGTCAACAACAATCACACGTGCTCAGGCTGCGTCTGTTCTTGCAAAGTTTATCAGCAATCTCGCGCCTGACTATGACGGAACATATACTGATGTTACGTCAAGTCATACATACGCAAAGGAAATAACCCTTGCGACGAACTTAGGGTTGGTATCAGGCTCAGGAGGAAAATTCCGTCCCGACGCTTCGGTAACAAAAGAAGAGTTTACAATTATGCTTGTAAGAGCATATGAGATTTTGGGACATAACTTTTCTGATAAAGAATATGCATCAGAGCTTATGAAAGACTATGAAAGTGTAAGTTCTTGGGCAAAAGATTACGTTGCAAAAGGTCTTGCAGACGGTGTTGTAAAAGGTGAAATGGGCAAACTTTTCAGCCCGGCAGCAACAGTTAAGGGAAAAGACCTTGCTGACGCCGTTTACAATATGCATTTCCTTTTTAAAGATGAAAAAGTGGCATATTCTGTGAGAGATATTACCTCTTCCGACAGAATAACAAGTGATTTTAATGTTTTACAGAGTGGTGGTGCATACCAGCAGGCAAGTTTGTTTGGATATGGTATGCTTGCAAAGTTCAGCGGAGCTCCCGGTGAAATTTATGTTGCAAGAACAACAGCTGCAACAAATAAGTCTACTAATCTGCACGGTGACCCTAAGGTTATCTGTAAAATCATAGGACCTGACGGTTTTACTGTTTGCCGTGTTAACCTCTACTACAAAAATGACGGCACAATGGAAAAAATTGTTAACATTCCAAGCGGACCTGCAGGAATATACAGAATTCAGTTTGTTGGCGGCAGAAATGGTGACGTAATGACAATAGGCGTTAAATCGCCGACCAGCTGGGGTGTTTATGGTGAACCGGAATTCACATTTACAGATACAACACCAAAAACAAGCTATTTCTGGGTTCCACAGAAGTATGACACACTCTGTCTTGGTATAGCACAGAGTGGTGCAACGGCTTCTGTTTATACAAAAACAGGAACAACTCCTCTATATACAACACCGGAAAGTACAGGATACAACTGGGATGAAAATGTTGGCCGTGTTAACATGAAGGACCTCACAAGAGGGTCTGTTTACAGACTGGAGGTTGCAAGCAACTTCAGGGGAAGATTTGCTCTTCTTGGTGGTTCTGCCCTTCTTTGTCCTACTGCTGCAATGGCAGAAGATTTAAAAGGCGGTTTTGTAAACTATTCTGACGAATATATCAGTCTTCAGACTTTCGGACCTCTCCAGGCGAAAGCAAGAGCGAGAATGACAGAGATTTACAAAGAAATGGGAAGTCAGGAAGCTTTTGCAGTTGACACTAACCTTGCTCCTTCCACCCGCCCTCAGTCACTTGATAATATTGTTGCAGAGGCAATTTTGGGAAGTGCTTTTAGTTCATCTTTAATAGGTATAAAAACTGCTTGCGATGCACAGGTTCTTGACCCGACAAGTCCGTTTATGGGAATGTATATGGGTAAATATAAAAGAGGAGAATCTGCATGGCCGACACTCTGGTGGGAACACAGTACTGTTAATCCGGCAGATGGCGAATCTGAAAGAGCATGGCTTGGACCTTCTCATCTGACCGGGGCTCTTACTATAAATGCGGAAACAAACTATTGGTACAATAACGAAGCAATCAGAAAAAGAGTAGAGCTTCAGTATCTTGCATGGGCGCTCACAATGAACCTTGGAAATGGTGCATATTACAGAAAACCGGATAGTTCTGCACTTGTAAACTACTGGACACAGACACAGTTTTACCTTGGAGAACATGGTATGCCTTCCGGATATTTCCAGGCAAGAAACTTCCTTTCTCCCGAAACAAGAAAAATTACAGACCAGGCTATCAGTGAAATTATAGAACAAATGATGTACGGCAGAGGCCAGGGAAATACAAACCAGATTCTCTGTAGTATTGAAGCGGCGCTTTATGGTGCACTTGCATTTCCGGAATATGACCACTATCTCGATTTCTTCAACAGTTCTGTAGAAGGTGTTGCTCATCCTTCAAATCTTGGAAGTTATACAGGTCAGGCACCTCTTGGATACTTGATTGAAGATGGTGCGGACGGTTCTTCCTACCAGAGAATGAATGAAGGCATCTGGGATACACTTGTATTCAGCTATCTGCATGAGCTTCCGGAAGAACGCCAGGATGCTTACACAAAAGGAAAACTTATTGAGGCAACAGAAAGGCTTCTTATATATGATTCACTTTTCTATGCTCCTTCAGTAGGGTCGTTTAAGGACGTCAAAAGTTCAGCTTTTACAGGTCGTACTGAAGGAGGACTTGGTAACGGGTCTACAGTTCTTGGTAATTTCTATCTTATAAGAGATTTTCCGAGAGCGAAAGCAAACTGGATTGCAGGCACGGCAGAAACAAAAGACCCTGCAACAACAAGACTTACTGACGCATCTCAGAACAGTGTTATTAACGCTGCAACAGCAGCATATTATATGGATTACTATTGGAGCAGATGGGGAAAAATGTATTCAACAGGTTCTCCGGATAGCTATATGGCGGGAACAACAAGGCTTCCTTACATTTCCCGTCACATAGACCAGGAATATGCTGAAAGTGAAGTTCCTGTGCTCCCGTACGCAAAGCAGCAGGACTATTATGTGTATGAAGTTGGCGACGGAGCAGTCGGTATCAAGCATAAAGGTATGTACTATCAGATATTCTACAGCAACGGTCTTGATACTATATCGGGATATTCGTGGCATACTGCGGCACCAATGGAAATCTGGGATGAATATTTCTCAACGGTTATGGCTTCTCAGAAACCCCATTCAAATGCATACCAGAACCTTGCAAGTGGCAATGTTGCGTACGACAATGCAGGCAGAGACTATCGCACAAGACTTACACTTGATAAGGTTGTTACATCCGGTGTTGTAGGTACACTTGCAAACGGCGATATTATGATAGAAGGTAAAGAATATCATAATAAGCTTACATGGATTGAGGCGGGTAAAAAATTCCGTATTTCAGGTCAGAACTGTTACGGTGGCAAAAAGGTTGTTTGGACATACACAATGACTGACGAAGGAATGGAAATTGAAGGCGGCGTTGAAAGCGTTGCTTCAGGCGATGACCTCTGGATTCAGATTCCGCTTATTGACAGAAGCAGCCAGGTTTCGGGAGCTACACTCACATACAGCTCGGCAAACAACAAGGTTGTGGCAGCGCACAATGGTAAATCCGTAACATTTAGTTGGGATGCCGGAACAACAAGCCAATTCCTCTCAAAACGTGGCACAAGTGATATCTACAGAGAACTTCAGCTTAAACTTACACCTTCAAAACCTACTGTTAAAATTAAAATTACAAGAAATGTAGGAAGCTACACTCTTACAACATACAGCAGTGCAGGTGTTTGATTAAAAACATACAATATCGGGCATCATTTTTCGTAAATGATGCCCGATATTTTTTGTTGACATTAAAGGCAAAAATATGGTAAAATTAAATGGTAGAATTTATGTTATAAGGAGAGGATTTTATGAAAAGAACAATTTCTCGTATTCTGCTTGTTGCTCTTGTTCTGGGAATGATGGTTTTCCCTGTTAGTGCAGCAAACAGTGCGATTGATTTTCTTGTTGAAAGCGGATGCTGGACAGAAGCTACAAATTCAGATTCTGCAGTTACTCGCGCACAGACAGCGGCTGTTCTTGCAAGATTTACAGATGACAGCACTGTCTCCTATGACGGAAAATATGCAGACGTTGATGAAAATCACGCGTATGCAAAAGACATTATGTCCGCTACAAATCTTGGTATTATTCAGGGCTCAGGCGGATATTTCCGTCCCGATGATCTTGTTACAAAAGAAGAGTTCACAACTATGCTTGTAAGAGCATATGAGGCAAACGGCTATTCTTTCTATGACAGGTCATATCCTGAAACTCTTATGAAAGACTATGAAAATGTGAGCACATGGGCTCAGGACTATGTTATAAAAGGTATGTCCAACGAGGTAATTAAAGGAGACAAATTCAAAGACTTTTCTCCCGCACGTTCAGTTTCTTTGAAAGAACTTGCAGAAGCAGTCTATAATATGCAGTATTACTTCAATGATGAAAAGGTTGGATATACTGTAAGAGATGTAAAATCTTCCGACAAAATTACAAAAGATTTTGATGTACTTCAGAGCGGAATGGCACATCTTCAGGGTTGCGTTGTCGGTTATGGTATGCTTGCAAAGTTTGACAAAGCACCGGGCGAAATCTATATGGCAAGAACAACTGCTTCCACTAATTCTATAGGAGGATTGCATGGTGACCCCAGAGTTATCTGTAAAGTTATAGGACCGGATGGTTACACAGTTTGCCGTGTTAACCTCTATTACAAAGAAGACGGCACAATGGAAAAAATTGTAAACATTCCGGAGGGACAGCCGGGAATATACAGAATTCAGTTTGTTGGTGGTAGAGAAGGCGACGTATTTACAGTTGGTGTTAAATCACCAAAAAGTTGGGGCGTTTTCGGTGAACCGGAATTCACATTCACAGAAACAACTCCTAAAACAAGCTATTTCTGGGTACCGGAAAAATATGACACTATTTGTCTTGGTGTAGCACAGAAGGGTGCAACTGCTTCCGTTTTTGAAAAAGACGGAACAACAGCTCTTTATACAACTTCAGAAAGCACCGGCTACGGCCTTGGCGGTCATAGCGGAAACGTAGAAGCTGGTCGTGTTAATATGAAAGACCTTGAAAGTGGAGAAGTTTACAGACTTGAGGTTGCTGACGACTTCCGTGGAAGATTTTCTATCGTCGGCGGATCCTGTCTTATTTCTCCTACTGCTGAAATGGCAGCAGACCTTAAGGGCGGATTTGTGTATTATGAAGACGAATATGTAAGTCTTCAGACCTTTGGTCCTCTTCAGGCAAAAGCAAGAGCAAGAATGACTGAAATTTATAAAGAGGCTGGCGGAGAAGAAGGTTTCTTTGTTGACACAGACATTGTTCCTGAAAATGTTCCTGAAAACTTAGACAATCCTATTGCAGAAGCAATACTTTTCTCAAACTTCAATGGTTCTCTTCAAAGTATAAAAAACACTTGCGAAAATCAGGTGCTTGACCCTGAAAGCCCGCTTATGGGAATGTATATGGGTGCATATTTAAGAGGAGAAAGAGAATGGCCGACAAAATGGTGGGAATATAGTACTATAAACCCGGCAGACGGCGAATCAGAGAGAGGCTGGCTTGGAAAAGCAAATCTTACCGGTGCACTCACTTTAAATGCAGAAACAAACTATTGGTACAATAATGATGCATTAAGAAGAAGGGTAGAGCTTCAGTATCTCGCATGGGCACTCACAATGAATCCGGGTGGTGCTTTATACGGAAGACAACCTGATGATTCTGCTCTGGTACACTACTGGACACAAACACAGTTCTATCTTGGTGAACACAACATGCCTTCGGGATATTATCAGGTAAGAAACTTCCTCTCGCCTGAAACCAGAAAAATCACCGACCAGGCTATCAGTGAAATTATAGAGCATATGATGCATAGCAGTGGTCAGGGAAATACAAACCAGTATCTCCTTAGCGCTGAAGCAGCACTCTACGCTGCACTTTCTTTCCCGGAATATGACCATTATCTTGACTATGTAAATAGCTGTGTTGATGGTGTTGTTCATCCTACAAACATACCTGATGTTACAGGCCAGGCGCCGCTTGGTTACTGGATGGAAAGCGGTTGTGACGGCAGTTCTTACGGTCGAATGAATGAAGGCCTCTGGTACACAATTGTTATGTCCTATCTGCACGAACTTCCGGTTGAACGCCAGGATGCATATACAGTTAGCAAGCTTATCGAAGCAACAGAAAGAAACCTTGATTTTGATGCGGTTTTCTATGCTCCGACAGTAGGTCCGTTTTACGACACACACAGCTCGGCATACACCAGCCGTGAAGAAGGTTCATATGGTAACAACCCTACAATTATTGGTAATCATTATCTTATAAACCAATTCCCGAAAGCAAAAGCAACACACCTCGCAGGTGCCGTTGAAACCTTTGACCCTGCGACCTATGAAGTTCATGGTGAAAGACAAAATCAGCTTGTTAATGACATACAGGCAAAAGGTTATCTTGAAGCTTCATGGTCAAGATGGGGAAAACCATACAGAGATGCATATATTGACAGCTATCAGTCCGCTACAACAAGACTTTTGTATATGACAAGACATATGCCACAAGCCTTTGATGAGAGCGAAGTGCCAACACTTCCGTATGCTGTGCAGGACGACTATTATGTGTTTGAAGCCGGTGAAGGACTTATGGGAGTAAAACACAAGGGAATGTACTACCAGTTCTTCTACAGTAACGGTCTTGATATTATATCACCATATTCGTGGCATACTGCAGCACCGATGGAAATCTGGGATGAATATTTCTCGACAGTTGCGGTTTCACAAAAACCTCATTCGGGTACTTGGAGAAATATTCCCGACGGTGGATTCCCGCCGTATGATTATGCGCCAAATGACTACCGTCCGGCATTTAAACTTGATAATATTGTTACATCCGGTGTTGTAGGAACACTTGCTAACGGCGATATTATGATAGAAGGTAAAGAATATCATAACGAGCTCACATGGCTTGAACCGGGCAAAAAATTCAAAATTTCGGGACAGAACTGCTATGGCGGTAAAAAGGTTGTGTGGATATACACAATGACTGAAGAAGGAATGGAAATTGAAGGCGGCGTTGAAAGCATCGAAGAAGGTGACGACCTTTGGATTCAGATTCCTTTCATTGACAGAAGCAGTGAGGTTCCGGGTGCGACACTTACATACAGTGATGATAAGAACAATGTTGTAACTGCATACAGCGGAAAATCGGTAACATTCGGTTGGGAAGAAGGAACTGAAAGCCGTTTCCTTGCAAAACGCGGAGAAAACAGCATTTACAGAGAACTTCAGCTCAAGCTCACACCTGAAAAACCTCTTGCAAAAATTAAAATTACAAGAGATGTTGGAGACTACAAACTTGCTATATATGATACAGCAGGTGTATAATTAAATAACTTAAACGGACATCGAGAAATTCGATGTCCGTTTTTTTATTTTTTACATAAAAATTTTTATTATGCAAAAAATAATTTAAATGTTTTTCTATAAAAAGCCGATAGAGGATTTTAATATTTTGCAGGCCATATCTTTTCAGCATAGGTGATTAAACAAACGGTTATGTTAATATACGAGGGGTGAAAAAATGAAATGGTTTAAAAAATCTTATTTTTTTGTTTTTTTCATAGCAATAACCTATGTAATTTCCTCCTCTAACGGTTTGTGCAGTGATGTTGCAACCAGACAGGCCTTTGCGCATGAAAAGGGTAGGCTGCTTGAACAAAATCTTTCGGAAGTTTATGTAATACCCGGAGGGAACACAATAGGAATAAAGCTCTATACCGACGGCGTTCTTGTTGTTGATACAACTGAGTTTGAAAGCATTTCCGGCGAAATTGTAAACCCGGCAGAAAAAAGTGGCATAAGGCCGGGAGATATTATTTTTGCGGTTAACGGAGAAAAGGTTTCCGAAAGCAATGAGATAGCAGACTTAGTCTCTGCGTCAGACGAAAAACAAATTTCCCTGTCACTTTCAAGAAATGGAAACTTGTTTGATGTAAACATTGTTCCATGTAAAGAAAAAGAGAGCAAAGAATCAAAACTCGGTATATGGATAAGAGATTCTGCAGCGGGAATAGGAACACTGACATTTGTAAGGACAGACAACAAAAAATTTGCTGCTCTGGGACATGGCATAACAGACAGAGATCTCAGGGAAAAATACAGCGTTAAAACAGGAAGTATTGAAATTGCCAATGTTATGTCTGTGAAAAAAAGCGAGCAAGGTGTTCCGGGAGAACTTGAAGCAACCTTTGGCGGAAACGGAAAAGATATAGGTGTGCTTGAGAGAAATCTTGACTGCGGTATATTCGGCAGCATAAACAGTTTGCCTGAGGGCGAAAAAATGAAAGTTGCAACAAGATGGCAAATAAAAGAGGGGCCGGCAGTTATAAGATGCTCACTCGACAGAAAGAAAGTTGAAGAATTTGATATTGTTATAGACAAAATTATGTTGGGCGGAAATTTCTCTACCAAATCAATGGTTATAAAAGTTACAGACCAAGAACTTATCAAAAGAACAGGGGGTATTGTTCAGGGAATGAGCGGCAGTCCGATCATTCAGGACGGAAAGCTTGTTGGAGCAGTAACTCATGTGTTTGTTAACGATCCCACAAAAGGATATGGTATTTTTATTGAGAATATGTTGTCTGAAACAGAGAAAATTAAATAAAAAAAAGCCTGTTTGTTCTCACAGACAGGCTTTTTTATAGTAAAATTTTTCGTGACAACTTTCAAGTGATTTTACAAATTACTATTGACAAATATAAAATAAAAAGTTATAATAAAGTGTGGTATATATTAAACCTACTGTTTTGACGTATTTTCTGTTTATCGTTTATTTCGGAGGGAGGGGAAATTTATGTCAGAAATTAGAATTAAAGAAAATGAAAGTTTGGAAAGCGCACTTCGCAGATTTAAGCGTTCTTGTGCAAAATCAGGTGTTTTATCTGAACTTAGAAAAAGAGAACACTATGAAAAACCAAGCGTAAAACGCAAAAAGAAATCCGAGGCGGCAAGAAAAAGGAAGTTCAAATAATTATGGAACTTAAAAACGTCCTGCTGGAAGATATGAAAACAGCAATGAGGGACAAAGATGTTATTAAAAAGGATACTGTTCAGCTTGTCCGTGCAGCAATTCTTCAATATGAAAAAGATAACAAAACGGTTTTAGATAATGAAGGCGTTATTGAAATAATAGCAAAAGAAGTTAAACGTTATAAAGACGTATTGCCCGACTACGAAAAAAGCGGCAGACAGGATTTAATTGATGAAATTCATCGCAAAATAGAAATTTTGATGCCATATCTGCCCGAGCAGATGTCCGAAGAGGAAATGCGTACAACAGTTAAGGAAGTAATATCACAGACAGGCGCAACATCAATGAAAGATATTGGTAAAGTGATGGGCGTCATTATGCCTAAAGTAAAAGGCAGATGTGATGGCAGAGCATTGAATGCTCTGATAAAAGAATATTTATCTTGAAAGTAAGAGAGCTTGCATTCGGCGGTTAGCCGTAGGGATAAATCGGTTTTTAAACTACATTTTTAGTTTATACTACATCAAAAAACACCGAAATACGAAAGTATTCCGGTGTTTTTATTCTTTGTATAATTCTAAAAATATTCGGTTTAAAAACTGCCTGCACCAGAAAAATCCCTAAGACTAACCGCCGGTTGAGAGGGGCTTTTTACCAAATTATGCTTCTTTTTTCTTATTGGCAACGCCACCCAGTATCATAACAACTGCAAATACAATGAGGTAGAACACCACACCCCACTTGTGTGCATAAACAGCAGCAAATACCATAAAGAGCGAACAGATAATTGCAAGAACCGGCATTATAATTCTTCTGAATACAGAGAATTCTTTAAATGTTGTCATCTTAAAGAAGATGGGCAGATAAAGTGCATAAACAGTTACTATCGGAATTTCTGAAGAGTCAAATCCGAACCAGTTAACTGCAATTTTTCCTGTTTCTGCATTGAGTGAACCTATTGTTTTTATAAAAGCATTCGCTGTTGCA
>JAZNIU010000021.1:0-3612 GCA_045577655.1 Clostridia bacterium | reverse complement strand
AGAAAAAGGTTGGGAGTTTTTATTATAATCACTGCAAATAAAACTGCAGCTATTACGGCTATAATCAAAGTGGAAGAAGAAAATGCGGCAGCAAGGACAATTCCGATGATATATGCAGCAGAAATTATACAAAGAATTCTGCTTTTTACAGCTGCCTGATTAAACTGCATTGTTTCCCCCTCCCTTAATTTAATATTATATATTATTTTCAGAGGGAAATCAACAAAGAATTTTTTAATTTTTTCCTTGCAAATAAAGCTAAAATATGGTAATATTATTTCTAGTAAAGTATAAAAAAGGCGGTGCTCTTAATTGGAATTTATTTTTGGTAATTTAACACAGCTTACATGGCAGCATGCTGTTATGTGGCTGATAGGCGCAATTCTGATATATCTTGCGATAAAAAAAGATATGGAACCAACACTTCTTCTTCCTATGGGGTTTGGGGCAATTCTTGTTAACATGCCCAACTCGGGAGCAGTGGAAACGCTGGAAACTCTTTTCAGCGCCGGTATTTCCAACGAGCTTTTCCCGCTTATTCTGTTCATCGGTATTGGAGCTATGATAGACTTTGGCCCCATTCTTTCAAATCCGAAACTTATGGTGTTTGGCGCAGCAGCACAGTTTGGTATTTTCTTCACTCTGTGCCTTGCATCCATGTTCTTTGACATAAACGATGCGGCATCTATCGCTATTATAGGTGCGGCAGACGGCCCTACTTCAATTGTTGTGGCACAGGCTCTTAAATCAAAATATCTTGGAGCAATTATGGTTGCGGCCTATTCCTATATGGCACTTGTTCCCATTATTCAGCCGCCCGTTATAAAGCTTCTCACAACAAAAAAAGAAAGAAAAATCCGTATGGACTATGTTCAGCGTTCAGTATCCAAAACAACAAGAATTCTCTTCCCGATAATCATAACGGTTATAACAGGTGTTGTTGCACCCGCTTCGGTAGCTCTTGTAGGATTTTTGATGTTTGGTAACCTGATCCGTGAATGTGGAGTACTCAACTCACTTTCCGAAACTGCACAGAAGGTTCTGGCAAATCTTATAACAATTTTCCTTGGTATAACAATCGCACTTCGTATGCAGGCAAGCGAATTTCTGCAGGTTGAAACGCTGCTCATTTTAGGCCTTGGTCTTGTAGCATTCATATTTGATACAGCAGGCGGAGTTTTGTTTGCTAAACTCATAAACGTGTTCTCCAAGAAAAAGATCAATCCTATGATTGGTGCAGCCGGAATTTCCGCATTCCCCATGTCCGGACGAGTTGTTCACAAAATGGGACTTAAGGAAGACCCGCAGAATTTCCTTCTTATGCATTCAATAGGCGTAAATGTATCGGGCCAGATTGCCTCTGTTATAGCAGGTGGTCTCATACTCAACTTTTTCTTGAAATAGGAGGGTAAGTTATGAACATAAATTTTATGAATTTTATTTATAATCTTGAATATATGGCCAAAGGCATGGCAGGCATACTGATAGTTATCGGAGCTATTATTTTGTCAGTATATCTGCTTGGTTTTATGACTTCGGAAGAAAAATAAAAAGGTTGACAAAGGTCATCCTATAGTGTATAATATAATAAATCTTTAAATTTGGTACAGAGATGCCAACAAGGTTTAATATATTGCTATGCCCTTTTTTAAGGATGTGTAATTATGGCCTTTGTTGGAAAAACAAAGGCTTTTTGTTTGCCGGAAAGGATAAAAAAGATGAAATATATATTAAAAAATTCAAAAGTATATATTGACGGACAGTTTGTTTCCAAAGACATCGCCATAACTGACGGTGTTGTTTCCTTTGACGGCACATCTTCTCAGGAAGATGTTTGTTTTGATTTTTCAGGATGCGTTATTTTCCCCGGCTTTGAAGATGTTCATGTTCATCTTCGTGAGCCGGGTTTTTCCTATAAAGAAACAATTGAAAGCGGCACAAAAGCTGCAGCGGCAGGAGGATATACCACGGTTTTTGCCATGCCCAACTTAAACCCTGTGCCCGATTCAAAAGAGGCTATAAAGAAGCAAATTGACATTATAAAAAAAGATGCGGTTATAAAGGTTTTCCCTTATGGCGCAATAACAGTAGGTGAAAAGGGAGAAAAGCTTGCTGAGCTTGAGGAGATGAAAGATTCGGCAATTGCTTTCTCGGACGACGGAAGAGGTGTTCAGTCGGAAGAAATGATGCTGGCTGCCATGGAAAAAGCAAAAGAGCTTGGCAAAATAATTGCAGCTCATTGTGAGGATAACAGTCTTCTTCGCGGAGGATATATACACGACGGAGAGTATGCAAAGATAAACGGACATAAAGGTATATGCTCAGAAAGTGAGTATCTCCCCATTAAAAGAGATATTGAGCTTGCGAAAAAAACGGGCGTGAAATATCATGTTTGCCATATCTCAACGGCAGAGAGTGTGGAACTTATCCGCAAAGCAAAAAAAGAGGGAGTGGATATAACCTGTGAAACGGCGCCCCACTACCTGACCATGAACGATATGATGCTTAAAGAGGAAGGGCGGTTTAAAATGAACCCGCCGATACGGTCAGAAAAAGACCGGCTCGCACTTATTGAGGGCATAAAAGACGGCACGATAGATATGATTGCTACCGACCATGCACCTCACTCGGAAGAGGAAAAATCAAAGGGACTTTCCGGCAGTTCTATGGGAGTGTCGGGGATAGAAACAGCTTTTCCGGTTTTATACACAAAGCTTGTTAAACCGGGAATAATAAGTTTAGAGAAGCTTGTGGAGCTTATGCACGACAGTCCGGGTAAAAGGTTTGGGACGGCAAACCCCATAAAAGAAAATGTTAAAGCAAATTTAACGGTATTTGATCTTGAAAATGAATACATTATAGATTCAGATAAATTTTTGTCAAAAGGCAAAAGCAGCCCGTTTGACGGAGAAAAAGTTTCAGGCAGATGTCTTATGACATTTTGTGAAGGTAAATTAGTTTGGGAGGCAGAAAGATGAAAAGAGAAGACATCAAAAAAATTCTTATTATCGGTTCCGGCCCGATTGTAATCGGACAGGCAGCTGAATTTGACTATGCAGGCACACAGGCGTGTCTTGCACTTAAAGAAGAGGGATACGAGGTTGTGCTTTGCAACTCCAACCCGGCAACAATTATGACAGACACAACAATTGCGGACAAGGTTTATATGGAACCTTTGACACTTGAATATATCGCGAAAATTCTGCGCTATGAACGTCCCGACGCTATTGTTCCCGGTATAGGCGGTCAGACAGGTCTTAACCTTGCAATGCAGTTGGAAAAGAAAGGCATTTTAAAAGAGTGCGGCGTTGAGCTTTTAGGTACAAGCAGCGAAAGCATTGAAAGAGCAGAAGACAGAGATTTGTTCAAACAGCTTTGCCAGGAAATCGGCGAGCCTACAATCCCGTCCGAAATCACATATAGTATTGAAGAGGCAAAAGAGGCGGCAGGAAGAATCGGTTACCCGGTAGTTCTCCGCCCGGCGTTCACTCTTGGCGGTACAGGCGGCGGTTTTGCAAATAACGAAGAAGAACTTATAGAAATTGGTGTGAACGGATTTAAGCTTTCTCCCGTTCATCAGGTGCTTATTGAAAAGAGTGTTAAAGGCTACAA
>JAZNIU010000020.1:0-49516 GCA_045577655.1 Clostridia bacterium | reverse complement strand
CATTATTCTGTGATGTGCTTCTCCTGTTGTCTTAAGTGCATCAACAGCATCAGTGCATCTTGTTATGGCAGTGTCAAATCCAAAAGTAACGTCAGTGGAATTAAGGTCGTTGTCAATTGTTTTGGGAACGCCAATAACTTTCACACCTTTTCTGCTATAATCTCTCGCAGAAGTAAGCGTACCGTCACCGCCAACAATAACAAGTGCATCAATTCCAAGATTTTCAAGATTTTCAAGCACTTTGTCCGAAAGGTCATCGTATATGATATTTCCTTTTTCATCACGTAAAAAACCTTCTTTGTTTCGTCTGGGATATTTAAAAAGATTGTCTTTGTTTGAATTATATAAAACGGTACCGCCTTTGCCGATAATGTCAGAAACATTGTCTTCTGTGAGCTTCACCATCTGACTTTCGCCAAGAAACAGTCCTCTGTATCCATTTTTTATTCCAACAACTTCAAGATTATATTTTCTGATTGCGGTGAGTGTTGCTGCGCGAACAACCGCATTAAGTCCAGGAGCATCTCCGCCACCAGTTAAAATTGCAATTTTTTTAATTTCGCTCATAGATAAATTATTCCTTTCCGTAACTATATATTGCTTTCTTTAATAATCTTTTTTATTTCTTCAAGTGTAAATGATGTGTTTATAATAGCAACCAGCGTGTTTGCCGAAATTGCAGTGGGAAGCCCCAAAGACACAAGAAGCTTGTCCCTCTTAACTTTACTGAGCGCATTTCCCGAAAGGCCAAGCATATAAAGATCCGCTTTAGTAATCTTGTCTTTTTTTTCACTACAAACAGACGCCGCTGACAATATAGCTTTTTCAATTATTTCATTATTTATTCCTTCAACGCCCAAAAAACCGTCTTTTGAGGGAATATCTTTTCTTTTCTCAACGCCCTCAATCTGAGGTATAAACGCATGTTTAATATATTTATTATCCACAATCCCGCACAAAAAATTCCTGATAAGAAAACCTGCACGGTCAGAATCAGTAAGAATTATTATTCCGCGTTTTTTGGCAATCTCTTTAATGAGTTTTTGCTTTTCTGTGTTTGTAAAAATATTGAATCCGTTTGTAGGAACAACAAGCGTGTCTATTACAGAATCAATACGGATTTTATCATATTTACCTTCAACAATTATTGCTTCTTTTATAGTAATCATATTTCCTCATAGAGATAAAAAGAGTCGGTGCACAGCATCGACTCTTAATATTTTTTTAGTCTTTGTGATTTGCGAAACATTCACTGCAATAAACAGGTTTGTCATTTTTCGGCTTGAATGGAACCTGAGCTTCCGCACCACAGTCAGCACAAATAATTGTGTGCATTTCTCTTTCGCCTCTGATGCTATTTTTGCGTGCAATTCTGCATTCTTTGCAACGCATAGGCTCATTCTGGAATCCTTTTTCTGCGTAGAATTCCTGCTCGCCTGCTGTAAAAACAAATTCGCTTCCGCAGTCTTTACAGATTAATGTTTTGTCTTCAAACATGTTTTTTTACCTCTCTTTGTTTTTCTCATCCTGACCTGTTCGTAACCCTGCCTTGCAGTGCCCCTAAGATACACGGACTTATATTTTATATTTAAGCCGAAAGGCCAAATATCTTATTTTTCATCAATAGAACATTTTTCAAGCTTGCGTTTTATTCTCTGCAAAGCATTGTCTATTGATTTTATGGAGCAATCAGCTATTTGTGATATCTCCTGATAACTTTTGCCCGTTAAATATAACTCAAGAACGTTTCTTTCAAACTTACTTAACAACTTTAAAATATGCTCATCAATCTGCTTGCAACGTTCTCTCATAATAATGTATTCTTCAGGATTAAATCTTGTTGTACTGTCAACAAGTTCCAGGGGTGCGCGTTCTTCGTCACCATCAGTGTGTCCATTTAAAGACACATAAGAATTAAGAGGGATGTGTTTCTGCCTGGTTGCAGCTTTAACAGCAGTAATTATTTGTCTTGTAATACACAGTTCGGCAAATGATTTGAAAGAAGTCTTTTTATCGCTGTTGTAATCGCGGATTGCTTTTATAAGACCTATCATACCTTCCTGCATGATATCCTCTTTATCTGCACCTCGCAAAAAATAAGTTCTGGTCTTTAGCAAAATACAATTCTTATATCTGCTCACCAATTCTTCTATAGCAGAATTATCTTCATTTTTTGCAAGTTCTACAACTTCATCATCTGAAAGACCGGATAGTTTGTTGCCTGTTGTATCTGGCAACTCTTTCATATATACACCACCAAACAAATATCGTATAATACCAAGTTTTATTATATATTATAGTAAATGCTTTGTCAAGCAAATCGCCTTATCGGCAACCATTTTCTACAATATTTACCCATTTTTTTAAATAAAATTGTGCAATTTAACCAATGATTATTCAGGTAATTTTGAAACATCAACCCACTTTATGTAGTTGGAAGTTTGTTCAAGCTGTTCCATTGTCAGTTCAATCGCACTGTTACTGCTTCCGCACGCGGGAAAAACAGTTTCAAATCTTTTAAGGCTTATATCAAGATATGTCTTTACTCCTTCGGGGTTTGCAAAAGGACAAACACCGCCGACAGCATGTCCTGTCATTGTTTCTGCCTCTTCAAAGGAAAGCATTTTAGCTTTTGTTTTGAATTCTTCTTTGAATTTTTTGTTATCAACTTTTGCGTCTCCTGCAACAACAATCAATATGCACTCTTCATCAACTTTGAAAGAAAGTGTTTTTGCAATTCTTTCAGGCAGTGTGTTTAAAGCTTTTGCTGCAAGTTCAACAGTTGCAGAGCTAACATCAAACTCCATTATCTTATCTTCAATACCAAATTTTTTAAAATATTCACGAACCTTTTCAATAGCCATTATTATATCCTCTTCCTTTTATTACCAATATGCATTTTCTTCAACTTTTTCGCTGCCCGACGGTCTATATTCCTCGTCCGGACGTGTCCAAAAATCATTATACATAGACACTATATCATGTCTGCTTTTTTCCCACCTTGACCCTTTTATGCCAAACAGAATCTGGGTAAATCCACCAAGAACAACTGCTTTTTTGCCTAAATCTTTTATGTGTGCCGCAAGCGGTTGTGCATAGGCGCCGCATCCCAAAATTGCAATATCAAATTCCTTTTCTAAAATCCTGGATTTCATATATTCAAAGGCACTAAACCAGTCACTAAAAGAACTGTCCTGGTCGGCTAAAGTCTGAACTGCTTTAACTGTCAAAAGTTCAAATTCAGGCAGTATGCTTTCATTTTCAAATAGCTTGTCCCTGTTTTTATACTGTCTCTCAATAAGCTCTGCAAAAGGATGAATAACAAGCACTTTTTTATTTTCTAAAGCTTTTGTCCACGGTATGTCAAATCCAAATGGTTCAAGCGACCTAGACGGGATAAGGGTTGAATTTTTAGCAAATTTTTTAAAAAGAAAATCTTCACACAAAATATGCCCCCAAAAAACAGACAAATCTGCTTTTCCCATGGCTTCCGAATATTTTAAAGCAAATCGCATGGAATTTTCCTGTGTCGGCGGGAAAATACCCGATTTGTTCTTTCCGTTTTGCATAAATTCTTCAGAGAAAGCATCAACTGCGCCAGCCTCAACAAACTCACGCCACAGAACATATCTGCTCTCGGTGCCTCCGCTTCGACCCACCACAAACGGCTTGTCCCCGGAAAGCCCGTTATATATCGCAGCATTTGCCTCTTCCATTGAAAGAATTTTTCTGCCGTTTATCTTCCCTTTTTGTTTTTTCTTTTTAAAAAGTGAAATTCCCGCAAGCCTTAAAGAAGATTTGCAATAAAAATCAAAGGCAAGTCTTGGGTCTTTCCACAATTTTGCGGGATGGTCTATATTACTGAAATACATTTTTTACAACTCCTTCGCTATACGGTAAAGAGTGCTTGCTATTTCCTTTTCTGAAACTTTTTCAATAATTTCACCTTTTCTGAAAATAAGTCCCTGCCCCTCACCGCAGGCAACCCCCAAATCCGCTTCTTTTGCTTCTCCGGGACCGTTGACCGCGCATCCCATAACCGCAAGGGTGATATTGTCTTCAAACCCTTCAAAGCGCTTTTCAACTGCTTTTACGATTTTCTCAAGGTCAACCTTTGTTCTGCCGCAAGTGGGGCATGAAATTATCTCCACACCCTTTTCAGCAAGCGTAAGGGATTTTAATATTTGTCTGCCAACCTCAACTTCACGGACAGGATTGCCTGTCAGTGAAACCCTGATGGTATTACCGATACCAGAGCTTAAAATACTGCCTATTCCCACAGCGGATTTTATGCTTCCTACAAATTCGCTGCCCGCTTCGGTAACTCCTATATGTAACGGTATGTCGCTGGTCTTGGCAAACAGTTTATATGCCTCTATTGTTTTAACAACATCTGAACTTTTAAGGGAAACAACAATGTCGTAAAACCCGAATTTTTCAAGTAAATTCACATGCCTTTTTGCACTTTCAACAATCGCCTCCGCAGTTGGAGAGCCGTATTTTGCCAAAATGTCTTTTTCGAGCGAGCCTCCATTAACGCCTATGCGGATAGGAACTTTTCTTTCCTTTGCAAGCTCTGCCACTTTTTCAACTCTGTCCTCGCCACCAATATTGCCGGGGTTAAGTCTGATTTTGTCCGCTCCCGATTTGATGCTTTCAATGGCAAGTCTGTAGTCAAAATGAATGTCTGCAACTATTGGAATATGAATCTGTTTTTTTATTTCAGCTATTGCATGTGCTGCTTCCATATCAGGAACAGCAACACGAACAATCTGACAGCCTGCATGTTCAAGCTGCAAAATCTGACCCACTGTTGATTGAACGTCTTGTGTTTTTGTGTTGGTCATACTCTGAACGGAAACAGATCCGCTTCCACCCAAAGAAACATTTCCAACATTTATTTTTCTTGTATTTTCGCGTAAAAACATATAATCAGTCCTTTATGCAAACAACTTATATATATCGCTGGATGTAACAAACAACATAAGCAGCAGCAAGAGTATAAGTCCCGCAAAATGAATTATTCCTTCTTTTTCGGGTGGCAGGGGTTTTCTTCTTATCATTTCTATAATCAAAAAGAAAATTCTTCCGCCGTCCAGAGCCGGAAATGGTATAAGATTAAAAATACCAATATTAACCGACAGTAATGCAAACATATAAAGCAGAGTAAAAATCCCCTGCTGTGCCGCCTGTCCTATGATGACAGTTGTTCCGACAGGACCGGACATTTGCGACACCGGCACCTTGCCTGTAATGAGCATCATAAGAGAATATATGACAAGCCGAACAACAAAAAAAGTTTCAGTAAAACCACAACGGACAGCATCTAAAAATGTCATATCTTTTTTCAGCATTTCGATACCAATAATCCGTCTGCCCTCATATTCTGTGAGATGAATATCTATTTCCTGTTTTTCTCCGTCACGCACAATCTCAAGAAGGACATTTTCTTTTCCCTGAATGTTGCTCATTAAAAAATTAAAATCTTTATAGTTCCACACCTTTTTCCCGTCAAGAGAAACTATCCGGTCTCCCTCTTTGAGTAATTCTATCGCCTGAGAAGAAGGTATTTCTGTCATAATTTTATCAATTTCAAGTGAAACATAGTTTTGTTGGGAGGAAAAGAAAATAATCATTACAATAAACCCTGTAACAAGGTTAAACGCTGCACCGGCAGCCATAACAACAAGCCGTTGCCACGCAGGTTTGTTGTTAAGCGCACGAGGGTCTTCAGACGATTCATCCTCCCCCTCCAGCTTAACATATCCACCAACGGGTAAAAGTCTTACTGTGTAATCGGTATCTCCTTTTTTTCTCCTGAAAATTTTAGGACCAAAACCTATAGAAAATTCATGAACAAGCACCCCAAAGCTTTTTGCCGCCACGAAATGTCCAAATTCATGAATAAGAATTATCATTAAAAATACTAAAATTGCAACAACAACAGTTCCAACTATGTTCATTTAAAACAGCCTTTCTGTCTACACTTTGCCTACGACACGTTCTCTTACCTCATCGCCTATCATAATAAGCTGGTCAAGAGTCGGCGACTTTATAGTTTTGTGTGCAGACATCTCATTTTCTATTATCTTACTTATTTCACCGAATTTAATTCGTTTTTCCATGAAAAGTTTAACCGCTTCTTCATTTGCTGCATTCAAAACCGCAGGCATACTTCCGCCAATTTTTGCCGCTTCGTAAGCAAGACCAAGACACCTGAACACTTCCATGTCAGGTTTGTCAAAAGTAATATTTTTAAGAGCAAAAAAATCTACTCTTTCTGTTTTACAAAATTTTCTGTCAGGATATGTGAGTGCATAAGATATGGGAAGTCTCATATCCGGAACAGACATCTGTGCAATAACAGACCCGTCAACAAACTCTACCATCGAATGTATAATACTTTGTCTCTGGACAATAACTTCTATATTGTCTGCGGGCATATCAAACAGCCAGGAAGCCTCAATAACTTCAAGTCCTTTGTTCATAAGCGATGCACTGTCTATTGTCACTTTTGCACCCATATTCCAGTTGGGGTGTTTTAGCGCGTCCGCAGGTGTGGCATTTTCAATTTCTTCTTTTGTTCTGCCAAAAAACGCACCGCCCGAAGCTGTAAGAAGTATTCTGGATGGTTTTGCTCCGTTTTTATCTATACACTGAAAAATTGCAGAATGTTCACTGTCCACAGGCAGAATAGAAACATTTTTTTCTTTTGCAAGAGGCATAACAATAGATCCACCTGCAACCAGTGTTTCCTTGTTGGCAAGTGCTATGTCTTTTCCTGCTTTTATTGCTTCTATTGTAGGCACAAGACCAATAACGCCCACCATAGCAGTAACAACAGTGTCAACCCCGTTTAAAGTTGCACATTCGCATATGCCCTCCATTCCGGATAAAACTACTGTGTCGGTATCGGCAACTTTTGTTTTAAGTGTTTCAGCTGCTTTCTCATCCATCATAGCAGCAAGTTTTGGTTTAAACTTTCTGATTTGTTTTTCAATCAAATCAACATTTTTATTTGCACATAAAGAAACAACATTTATCTCGTCGTTCACTTCCGCCACTTCAAGCGTTTGTGTACCTATAGACCCGGTCGAACCGAGAATTGCAATATTTTTCATTTTATATCCGCCTATCAACTAAAAATGGGTAAAATCAAGTTAAGATAAAATACCAAAGGTGCAACAAAAAGCAGGCTGTCAATTCTGTCAAGCACACCGCCGTGTCCCGGCATTATATCACCATAATCTTTGATGTTATATTCTCTTTTAATCATGGAAGCCGAAAGGTCTCCAAACTGTGCTGCTATTGAGGAAACAAACCCTATAATTGCTATGTTTAATAGATTTGTCTTCACATCAAAAAAGCTTAAAATCCAGACATACACAAGCAAAGACAAAACTGCTATAATCACACCGCCAACTGCGCCTTCAACCGTCTTTTTCGGGCTTATTTCAGGTATGAGTTTGTGTTTTCCGAAAAAGAATCCGGAAAAATATGCACCGGTGTCTGTCAGAAGCGCAGAAATAAGTGCAACAAACACAAGCTGCAAGCCAAATTCCCCGCCATAAATTCTTTTTATGAACATAACACCAAGAGAAATATACAGTGTTGTAAAAAAGAGCATACAAATGTCGGAAAAACTTACTCTTTTATGGTATGTAACAGCAATAACAAACATTACAATTATGGTAAAAATAATAAGACAAGTGGGGTCGCCAATTATTTGAGGAGACAAAAAAATTAACACCCCAAATAAAAAGCCAATGGCTGCAAGAAACCATTTTTTCATAAACCCACAAGCCCTGTAGATTTCATATAAAGCAAAAACAAGGATTAAAAGCAGCGCAGTCTCCACAATGGGAAGCTGAGTAGCAACATCAATCCATAAAGCCAGAAAAAGTATTGCAACCGCAATAAAAGCACTAACTGTTCTTTTTAGCATAATTTAAACACTTCCAAATCTTCTGTTACGATGCTGATAGTCGTATATAACACGTTTCATGTGTTTTGGAGTAAAATCGGGCCAGCACATATCCGAAAACCAGAATTCACTGTATGCTGCCTGCCACAGCAGGAAATTGCTGAGCCGAAGTTCTCCGCTTGGACGAAGAATAATGTCCGGGTCAGGAATATTTGCAGTATAGATGTTGTCTGCAAAAACCTTTTCATCAATATCACCTGCATCAAGCTCGCCCGAAGCAACCTTCCCGGCAATAGCTTTTGTGGCTGTTACAATTTCTTCTCTGCCGCCATAATTAACAGCAAGGTTAAGTATCATACCCGTGTTGTTTTTTGTCTTTTCTTCAACCTCTGCCATTTTCTCCTGAATTTCAGGTCTAAGCGGTGCACGGTTGCCGATAACTCTGACAACATTGTTTCTGCCGGCAAGTTTTCTGTCCGCATCGCTGAGATATTCGTATAAGAGGTCCATTAGAGCGTCCACTTCTTCTTTCGGTCTGTTCCAGTTTTCAGTAGAAAAAGCATACGCCGTTAAAACCTCTATACCAATGTCGCTGCAAAAGTCGGCAATTTCGTGAAGAGTTTCCGCACCGGCGCCGTGACCTGCACTGCGGCTTAACCCTCTTCTTTTAGCCCATCTGCCGTTTCCATCCATTATAATAGCGATATGTCTCGGAAGTCGAGACATATCTATTTCAACATCTTTTATAAATTTTTGTTTTGTCTTACTGTAAATCTTTTTTAAAAATGACAGATTCATATCCATCCTCATCAGATAGCCATAAGCTCTTTTTCTTTGTCTGCAAGCATTTTGTCAATTTTTTCAATAAACTTATCAGTTGCGTTCTGGATATCCTTTTCAAGATTTTTAAGGTCGTCTTCTGTAATCTCGCTCTTCTTTTTCATGTCTTTGTATTTATCAACTGCATCGCGGCGAAGATTTCTGACAGCAACCTTGGCATTTTCCGCCATCTTGCGAACATCTTTAACAAATTCTTTTCTTCTCTCCTCTGTAAGCGGAGGGAAATTAAGTCTGATACTTTTTCCGTCATTTGCAGGATTTATACCAAGGTCAGACATGTTTATTGCTTTTTCAATGTCTTTAAGAGCAGTTGCATCCCACGGCTGAATCACGATGGAATGCGCTTCCGGAACAGAAATTGAAGCAATCTGTGCTATAGGTGTAGGAGTGCCGTAATAGTCAACCTTAATACCGTTTAACACAGCGGGGTTTGCTCTGCCTGCTCTGACAGACATAAGTTCATTTGACAAGCTGCTTATACTTTTTTCCATTTTTTCCTGCATAATTTCAAAATTTTCTCTCATAACTTTCTCACCTTTCTTTAAATATTAGTCAACCAGTGTTCCAATCTCTTTACCGAGAACTGCATCGAAGATGTTTCCCGGTTTGTCAAGACCGAAAACTCTGATAGGTATGTTGTTGTCCATGCAAAGACTTGTTGCGGTAGAATCCATTACACCAAGCCCTTTGTTAAGTACATCAATATATTTGAGTGTATCAAACTTGATAGCGTTTTTGTTTATGTTGGGGTCGCTGTCATATACACCGTCAACTTTTTTGGCAAGGAGAATTATATCTGCATTTATCTCCGCCGCTCTAAGTGCTGCCGTTGTATCGGTAGAGAAAAACGGGTTTCCCGTTCCGCAACCAAATATAACAACTCTACCCTTTCTGAGATGGGATTCTGCTCTGCCTCTGATATAGGGTTCTGCAATTTGTCTCATCTCAATAGCAGTCTGCACTCTGGTAGGCACTCCGGCACGTTCTAAAGCATCCTGCATTGCAAGAGCGTTCATAACAGTTGCAAGCATACCCATGTGGTCTGCTCTTGTTCTGTCCATACTCTTGCCGCTTCTTCCTCTCCAGAAGTTTCCGCCGCCAACAACTATTGCAATTTCAACGCCAATTTCAACACATTTTTTTACTGTTTCTGAAATTTCTGCAAGAACATCTTCACAAAGACCAAACCCTTTAGTTCCCGCAAGTGCTTCACCACTAAGTTTTAAAAGTACTCTTTTGTATTTCGGTTGCATAGTTCTCTCTCCTATATTTAAGTTATTATTTATATTATACTACATATATTGCCATCTATCAAGTTAAATTTTTTATTATTTTTATTGGCAGCACAATTCAAAGATTTTTCTGATGTTATCATAGTCAAGTTCAATATAGCTTTTCACTGTCCGGCTTTTGCCAAAAGTTGCAAGATCTGCCAGTTCATCAATATATTCCCCGCCTACATTGAACTCTTCGAGAGAAAGCGGCATACCTATTTTCCCAAAAAATCGATGCATCTTTTCAATGCCTAAAAGCGCAGCTTTTTCGTCATCCGCCTCTGAAACATCCCACACCCGTCTTGCAAATCCGGCAAACCGGGAAACATTTTCCTTGTATACAAATTTTGCCCAGGCAGGATATAAAACCGCAAGACCCGCCCCGTGAGCAATATTGTCAAACTTGCCGCTGAGTGCATGTTCAAGCTGGTGAACACAAAGTGCATTTTCTCTGCCGCATCCGGTCAGGTCGTTATGCGCAAGACTTGACGCCCACATAAGTGTTGCTCTTGCATCATAGTCGCACGGATTTTCCATAACCTTTAAGGATGCATTGACAATAGCTTTAAGAAGACCTTCGGCAATACGGTCAGTAAGTTCTGTAGGCTCACACACAGTGAAATATCTTTCCATTGTATGTGTCATCATATCAACAATTCCGCACGCTGTCTGATATTTGTTTACAGTATAAGTAAGTTCAGGATTTAAAATTGCGAACTTACATCTGTTGAACTCACTGTTAAACCCACGTTTCATATTGATTTCAGTATTTGTCAGAACCGCAGAACAGCTCATTTCACTTCCTGCAGCAGAATGTGTTAAAATGCAACCAACCGGAAGAGCAGCTTTGGGCTCGGCTTTTCTTGTGTTAAAATCCCAGACGTCGCCGTCATACATTGCGCCTGCAGCAGTTGCTTTTGAAGAGTCAATGGCACTCCCCCCGCCAACTGCAAGTATCATTTCAACATTGTTTTCCTTTGCAATTTTAACTGCTTCGCGCACAAAAGAAACCTTTGGATTCGGCTCAACACCGCCCATTTCAACAACTTTGATGTTATTCTTTTTAAGTGAGGTCATAACATCATCATAAACACCGTTTTTCTTTATGCTTTCCTTTCCATACTGCATCATAATCGTGGAATAGCCATAGCTTTTTATTATTTCGCCCACTTCTTTATGTTTATCTCGTCCGAAAAACACCTTTGTAGGTGCATAAAAAGTAAAATCTAACATATTTTTCCTCCTTTTATATTAAAAACGTACCTTTTTCGGTAATAATACAATCCATACAAATATCATGTTCCTGCACTTCTATATCATCACACAACTGAAAATCATAGCAAACGCCGATTTTTGTTGCAGAAACATTTTTTAAGAAACTGTCATAACACCCTTTTCCAAATCCCACACGAGCCCCCTTTTTGTCAAATGCAATTCCGGGAACTACCACCACATCAATTTCAGATTCATCGGCTTTTTTGGCATTCTGCGGTTCAGTCACCCCGAATGCACCGACCAAATATTCCGTTGCTCCGTTCACCTCACAAGGCGTGATCTCTCCTGTTGTTTCGTTTGTTACAGGCAAAATCACTTTTTTATTATCCGCAAAAGCGGCTTTTATTATCTTTGTCAAATCCACTTCATTGCCAAGCGGCAGATATAACATAATGCAGCCGGCATTTTTGTAAAATTCTGATGAAAGAAAAAACTTTGATATGCTCTCACTTTTTTCTTTCACAACCTCTTTTTCCATGCCCGACCGCTTTGTTTTATTGAACTCTCGAACATCACTTTTACATCTCATTTTATATTTCCTCAATCATTAGAAACATCTGCTGTAAGTTTTGAATAGCCTATTTTCTGGCTCTTATAAATACTCGAATGTCCCGACATAATATAGCTTACTGCGCTTGCTATTACAAACAAAATGAGTCCGTTTGCGCCAAACATTTCAACTGACAAAACAATTGATGCAATGGGACAGTTCACTACTCCGCAGAACACTGCGATCATACCGATTGCCGCCGCAAAACCGCTTTCCATACCTAAAACCGGTCCCATAACACAACCAAAAGTTGCTCCCACGAAAAACGAAGGGACAATTTCTCCGCCTTTAAATCCTGAAGCAATTGTGATAGCAGTAAAAACAATCTTTAAAAGAAAATCATAATTTCTTGCATATCCCGCCAACGCTCTTTCAACTATATTCATTCCTGCTCCGTTGTAATCAAAAGTACCTGAGGCTAAAGTTAAAAGAACAACAATAAGTGCCCCCACAATACCGCGCAAATATTGATTTTTAAAGTATTTTTTCATAAGCTTTTTACAGTTTTTGATTGCAAGGCAGAATAGAACACTTATAAAAGCGCAACAAATTGCAAGCACAATAACTTTAACAATCATCACTGCCGTAACCTCGTCTATGGTTATGGCAGCAGCAGATGCTTTTTTCACTCCAAGCATTGTTGAGATGCAATATGCCGACACTGCTGAAAGAATACATGGCAACAGACCTGTAAAATTAAATGTCCCGACACTTATTACTTCCAGTGAAAAAATTGCTGCCGTAACAGGTGTGCAAAACAGTGCAGAAAAAACGCTGCTCATTCCCGCCATGGTAATTATCCGAATATCATTTTTGTTTAATTTTAATAATTTTCCAAGATTGTACCCTATTCCGCCGCCAATCTGGAGAGCCGCGCCCTCTCTTCCGGCAGAACCGCCAAAAAACTGGGTTATAACTGTACCGATAAAAATAAACGGAACCAGAATAATCGGAATTTTTTCTTCCCCCTTGACAGAGTCTATAACAAGATTTGTGTCAAGCTTTGATTTATTGCCGGACAGATTATACAATGCTATTATGGCGACTACGCCAACCGGCATAAAATATGTTATATATGTATTTTGCATACGGAATTCTGTCGCAAGCTCAAGGCATTTATGAAATCCGGCACCCACAAGTCCGCCTGCTATTCCTACAAAAGTTGCAATAAACAGCCACTTAAGCAGCGTTTTTATGTATTTGTAAATTTCGTTTAATATACTCATAATTATAAACCTTACTGTATTTATACTTCAGCTGTTACATATTTCACCAAATCTACAATCTGGGAAGGATCACTGAAATCGCCATCTGCATCACAAAGCTCGACCAGAAGTTTTTCCATCTCTGTAGGCTCTTTTTTCGCCTTCATTATTTTCTTTAACGTTTTCAGGGCAGTTTTGTGCACAGTGCTAAGTTCCTCCATAACCATTTTCCCTGTAAAATTAAAAAGTTTTATGCATGCAGGCAATCCGTTTTTAAAATTCTTTTCTATAACAATTTTGTCATAGTAATCCCGGCAGTCAAGCGGTGTAATTCCTGTTGTGTACACAGCAATTTTCTTGTTTTTTAATCTGTCAATATTTTTTGTAATGAGGGTAAGACCATTTATAATTTCTGCATAAAGTCCCCCGCCGTATATTATGGTATCATACTTTTCAAGCTTATCAATTGTAATTTCTTTAGCATCTGCAACTCTGCAATGGAGCTTTTCTCCAATCCAATCCGCATAATTTTTAGTAGAACCATACTTCGTTTTGTAAACAACTATTGTTTCCATAAAAACACCTCATATATATTGATAACTATAACTTATTCTTCCACATCAAAAATTATAAGCTTTTCAAGTTTTTCTTCAAGACTTTTAAGTAAAGACGAATTCCCGGGCTTAATATTATTATCTTTCACCAGCTGCCGAACACTGTTTTCAACTCTTTCAAGGTCTTCCTCCAGATGTCTTGCCGGCATTCTGAGCGCGCCGCTTCCGAAAATAATCAGCTGTTCCAAAGCATCGGAAGTTGCTACCGTAACATGATAGTTTTGTGTCAGCTCTTTTGCCGTTTTTTCAATGTAGGCATCTGCAGTCTGTGATTCCTTGGTGTAGACAACGGTAATTCCATTTTCGCGTTCCACTTCGCCAAGATTTCCTTTCACCTTGTAGGCATCAAAAACCAATATGATTTCCTCGTCTTTAAAAACATTGTAGACAGAAAGACGGTCGATTAGCACCTGTCTTGCACTTTCCAGACTGTCCTCTGCAATCTTTTTAAGACTGTCCCATGCAAAAATCATATTGTATCCGTCAATCAGCAGATAGCTTTTATCATATTTTTTTGTACTGCGTCCCTGTTTTCTGTCCGACAGGTGCTCTTTTGGAGTGTGCATGGCACGGACAGGAAGCTTTGTTTTTATCTTCCCGTAAGTCCGTTCAAAAATCCGCATCAGTTCTTCATCGTCTGCAAAAGAAACTTCCTGACGAACAGTTTTTGTCTTTTCTGTAGCTTTCTCAGGTTTCAACACGCTTTCGAGATGCATATATTCCGGAACTTGGTTCCATTTAACCAGAAAACCTGCCCCGTGAGAACAGAAAACAGAGTCAGCAGTGTTTTCAACATCATTTTCAGGAGAATAGCCGACAGATGCTATTACCTCATCCGCATTTCTGCAAGGTCCGTACCCGCCAAACTGACAGGAAATACGACCTGCTCCGCGGGTGAATGCCGTAATTTGCCGCTGATAGCTGCGAATCTCTGCAGCCGGAGCTTTTCCGTTTATTTTTGTTGTTTCACCGTCAGGGTTAACAGTAAACTCTGCACCCATAAGGTTAAGGTCTGTCATAACTTTTCCCACATGTTCCGCAGGAATATCAATAACAAAATCAAAATAGGGTTCAAGTAAAAGGGATTTTGCCTGCATAAGCCCTTGTCTTACGGCTCTGTAGGTTGCCTGACGGAAATCGCCGCCCTCGGTATGCTTTAAATGTGCCGCACCCGACTTCAAAGTGATTTTAATATCTGTTATCGGCGAACCGGTTAGCGTGCCGACATGCTGTTTTTCTGACAAATGACCCATAACAAGCCGTTGCCAGTTTTTGTCCAGAACACTTTCCGGGCAATCCATATCAAGCTGCACGCCGCTGCCTCTCGGCAAAGGAGATAATACCAGATGCACCTCTGCATAGTGACGCAACGGTTCAAAATGTCCGACACCCTCCACCACATTTTCAATGGTTTCTTTGTATAAAATGTTGCCCTCTTCAAAAGACACATCCATATCAAAGCGAGTCTTCATGAGTTGCTTTAAAATATCAAGCTGAATTTCACCCATAATCCGCAGCTGAATTTCTTTCAGCGCGCTGTTCCATGTAACCTTAAGTTGAGTTTCTTCCTGCTCAAGCTCACGGAACTTTTCAAGGGCAACTGACGGATTTACATCTTCCGGCAATATAACACGATAGGTGAAAACAGGTTCTGCTGTTAGAGGCAAATCATTTTCTTCGGCTCCAAGTCCCTGCCCCGCAGTTGTTTGTTTTAAACCTGTTACAGCACAGACACATCCGGAAAACACCTCGTCTGTTGTCTTATATTTTTCGCCCGAATAAATACGGATTTCATTAACCTTTTCATCAGAATTTTCGCCCGTTCTGACAGTGCTTTTTACTTTAAGACTACCACCGGTAATCTTCATATATGTCAGTCGGTTCCCTTTGTCATCCTGACCGATTTTAAACACCTTTGCACCAAAAGAATCGGTTGTCTTATTGGGCAGACTTAATCTGTCAAATGCTTTCAAGAAATAGTCTACTCCCTGCATTTTAAGCGCCGACCCTGAAAAACAAGGAAAAACGCGACTCTTTTTGATTTGCTCTGCAACAGTATTTTCAGAAAGTGTTCCCGCCAGCACCTGTTCCATCAAGCTTTCGTCACAAAGGGCAAGATTTTCGCAGATACTTTCTTTATCTTCCGTGAAATCAACAAACCCGTCACCAAACTCGCTGATAAGCTCTTTTATGACGCTTGTCTTGTCCACGCCCGCCAAATCAGTTTTGTTTATAAACACAAACCGTGGAATTCTGTGTTTTTCCAAAAGTTTCCACAAAGTCTTTGTATGGCTCTGTATGCCGTCTGTACCGTTTATAACCAGAACAGCATAATCCAGAACAGACAGGGTTCGTTCTGTTTCTGCGGAAAAATCCACGTGTCCCGGTGTGTCTAAAAGTGTAATTACAGTATCTCCAAGCCCGATAATTGCCTGTTTTGAAAAAATGGTAATTCCTCTTTTGCGCTCAATTTCGTTAATGTCTAAAAATGCGTCACGGGTATCCACACGTCCAAGCTTGCGGATTTCCCCGGCAGAATATAACAGCCCTTCAGAAAGGGTTGTTTTGCCGGCATCAACATGCGCCAGAATACCAAGAGCTATTCGTTTGGATTCTCTTTCCACTTTTATCACCCCGTTTCAACTATTGTTACATATTCTTTAGAAACTACGCCACTTACACATTAAACACAGCAGGGATGTCTATCCCATAGAAGTATACTGCGACAATTCCGACAACTGTTGCAAGTGGGACTAAATAGCGGAATTTTGGTTTTGAGGTTTTATGATTAAACAAAACCATCCCAAGCAGCGCTCCCATACCACCAAGCAAAAAGGTGCAGAGCAGCAAAGAAAACTCGCTGATGCGGCGACTGTGCATTTTTGCAAACAGTTTATCCAGTCCAAAAAGGAGCATGACAATCAGGTTCCATGCAAAAAGTATAATCATATTCTGGCTCATCACAAATTCCCCCTGTATTTTATCAACATATTCCTAATATATATTGTACCATATTCTTCGGGTAACATCAATATAAATTACAAAAAAAGAGTAACTCAAATTGAGTTACTCTTTAAAAAATATTCCGACTTATTTACCAGCCATTTTTTCAACTTCTGCAGCAAAGTCGTCTTCTCTTTTTTCAAGACCGTCGCCTTTTTCAAATCTTACATAGTCAACGAGTTTAACACCGTTTGCTGCAAGATATTTTTCAACAGAAACTTTGTCGTCTTTAACGAATTTCTGCTGGAGGAGACAGCTTTCTTCGAAGAATTTGTTGATTCTGCCTTCAACCATTTTTTCAAGAATGTTTTCAGGTTTGTTAGCGCTTTTGGGATCTTCTTTAATCTGCGCTAAGATAATATTCTTTTCGTGTTCAACATCTGCTGCAGGAACAACCGACTTGTCCATATATGTCGGGTTCATAGCTGCAATCTGCATTGCTGCGTCTTTAGCAGCGTCAACAGCTGCCTGATTTGCAAGGTCAGCTTCAACTTTAACCATAACGCCGATGATTCCGCCGCCGTGGATATAAGTAACAATGCCGCCTTCATATCTTACAAATCTTCTGATGTTCATGTTTTCGCCGATTGTAAGAATTTTTTCTCTGAGCATTTCTTCAACAGTGAGCTCACTTCCCGGATAGCCTAATGCTTTAAGAGCATCAACGTCTGCCGGGTTTTCTTTTGCAACAACGCTTGCGAGAGTTTTAACAAAAGTTTTGAAATCTTCGTTTTTAGCAACAAAGTCTGTTTCGCTGTTTACTTCGATAACAACACCAACTTTGCCATCGTCGTATGCTTCAGCATAAACAAGACCTTCGGCAGCGATTCTGCCCGCTTTTTTTGTTGCTGCTGCAAGGCCCTTTTCTCTGAGCCATTCAATTGCTTTATCCATATCGCCGTTTGCTTCTGCGAGGGCTTTTTTACAGTCCATCATGCCGCAACCGGTCATTTCTCTTAATTCTTTTACTGCTGCTGCTGTAATCATATTAAGCTACCTCCGTTATTATTCTTCAACTGCTTCTTCTGCTTCCTCTGCAGCTGCTTCCATCTGTTCGCCCTGTCTGCCTTCGATAATAGCGTCAGCCATAGCGCCTGCAATAAGTTTAACGGCTCTTATAGCATCGTCGTTACCGGGGATAACATAGTCAACTTCGTCAGGGTCACAGTTTGTGTCAACAATTGCAACAACGGGAACGCCAAGTCTTTTAGCTTCAGCAATTGCAATTCTTTCTTTTCTGGGGTCAACAACAAACATAGCGCCGGGAACGCCTTTCATGTTTTTGATACCGCCCATGAATTTTTCAAGTTTTTCAATTTCACCTTTGAGTTTAATTACTTCTTTTTTGGGAAGCAAATCAAAAGTGCCGTCTTCTTCCATTTTGTGAAGCTGCTCAAGTCTTTCAATTCTTTTCTTGATAGTTTTGAAGTTTGTGAGCATACCACCAAGCCAACGGTTGTTAACGTAGTACATGCCAACTCTTTCAGCTTCCTCGCGGATAGCATCCTGAGCCTGTTTTTTAGTTCCTACAAACAGAACATCTTTGCCTGCTTCAGAAACTTCGCGGATGAAGTTATAAGCTTCTTCCACTTTTTTTACGGTTTTCTGCAAATCTATAATATAGATTCCGTTTCTTTCCGTAAAAATATACTCTTTCATTTTCGGGTTCCATCTTCTTGTCTGATGTCCGAAATGTACACCTGCTTCAAGCAGCTGTTTCATTGATACTGCTACCATTTAAAACACCTCCGTTTAATTTCCTCCATCTCTGTCATCTCTGTCAAAGACCCCGTAGTAGCAAAAGGGCAACTTTTGACAAATAAGAGATGTGTGTATTTTTCAACTTGTATATTCTATCACACTTTATTTTAAAAATCAAGCTTTTTTTTAATTATTTTTCAGAATGCTTTTTTTCTTCAAAAAACAAAAAAATTAAATCGTCTAAATCTTCGCTTTCTATTTCCAGATACTCGCTGTAAATATAGTCATATTTTTCTTCTTTTTTATTTTCTTCCATTTTTAAATCCCTTTCTTCAAATTATATGTTATTATATGCAATTTCTTAAAAAAATTTCCGAAAATAAGCTTGTTACCTATTGCAAAAAAGGTTTTAATATGGTAAAATATATGTATTATATTTTTGAAAGGGGTATCTTTTTCATGGACAGCAGTTTAAAAAACAAGCTGGAAATTACTGCGTATAAGATTAGAAAAAATGCTCTTACAGCAGTACACAGCGCATCTTCCGGTCATCCCGGCGGATCACTTTCAATAGCAGAAATTATGTCGGTACTTTATTTTAAACAAATGAATAATATCGACCCCAAAAATCCTAAAAATCCCGACAGAGACCGTTTTGTTATGTCAAAAGGGCACTGTTCACCGGCTCTTTACGGTACACTGGCCGAACGCGGTTTCTTCCCCGTAGAAGACCTTAAAACTTTCAGACAGGCTGACAGCTATCTCCAGGGTCATCCTGATATGAAAGGTGTTCCCGGCGTTGATATGTCAACAGGTTCTCTCGGCCAGGGCGTATGTGCTGCCAACGGTATGGCTCTTGCAGCAAAACTTGACAACAAAGATTACAGAGTATATGCAGTTCTCGGCGACGGCGAACTCGAAGAGGGCCAGGTTTGGGAAGCAGCTATGTTTGCTCCTCACTATAAACTTGACAACATAACAATTTTTGTTGACCTCAACTATCTCCAGATTGACGGCGACATCAGAAAAGTTATGAATCCTACTCCCGTTGACAAGAAATTTGAAGCTTTCGGCTGGAATGTTATCACTGTTGACGCTCATGATGTTGAAGCTATCGATAATGCAATCGAATCTGCAAAACAGGTAAAAGAAAAACCAACTGCCGTTATTTGTCTTTCAACAAAAGGTAAAGGCGTTTCCTTTATGGAAAACAACGCCGGCTGGCACGGAAATGCTCCGAGCGATGAACAGTATGATCAGGCAATAAACGAGCTTAATGACGCTATTGTTAAATTGGGAGGTGCTATATAATGGCTGACGTTAAAAAAATTGCTACAAGAGAAGCCTATGGTATGGCTCTCGCAAAATTCGGCGACAAATATGACATTGTTGTAATGGATGCTGACCTTTCCAAATCAACAAAAACAGATACTTTCAAAAAAGAATTCCCCGACCGTTTTATCAACTGTGGTATCGCGGAAGCTAATATGATTTCTACAGCAGCTGGTCTTGCTACTTGCGGCAAAACAGTTTTTGCAAGTTCTTTTGCAATGTTTGCTGCCGGCCGTGCTTTTGAACAGATCAGAAATGCGGTTTGCTATCCTAACCTCAACGTTAAAATAGGTGCAACTCATGCCGGCATCTCTGTTGGCGAAGACGGTGCAACACACCAGCCAATAGAAGATATCGCTCTTATGCGTTCAATTCCTAACATGGTTGTTATAAGCCCTGCCGATGCAGTTGAATCAATCGCAGCAGTTGAAGCTGCTATTAAACACAACGGTCCTGTTTATCTTAGATTTGGCAGACTCGGCGTTCCTACAATCAATGACGAAGCTACATACAAATTTGAAATAGGCAAAGGCGTTCAGCTTAAAGATGGCAACGATGTTACAATTATTGCAAACGGTCTTATGGTTCCCGATGCTCTCACAGCAGCTGATATGCTTGCTGAAGAAGGCATAAATGCAAGAGTTATCAACATCCACACCATTAAACCTATTGACGAAGATATAATCGTTAAAGCAGCTAAAGAAACAGGTGCTATCGTAACCGCTGAAGAACACAACATTATCGGTGGTCTCGGAAGTGCAGTTGCTGAAGTTCTGTGCGAAAAATGTCCCGCACCGCTTGTTAGAGTTGGTATTGAAGACAAATTCGGCAAATCAGGCAAACCTGCTCAGCTTCTTAAAGAGTACGGTCTTACACCTGAAAACATTGTTGCAAAAGCAAAAGAAGCTATCGCAAAGAAAAACTAATTTTAGGCGGCTGCACAAACAGTGCAGCCGCTTTTTAAAGGTGTGACAGAATATGACAGATTTTATTTTGAATGTTCAGAGCATTTCCACCCCCTTGCTTGACAGGTTTTTTCTCACAATATCCGCATTGACGGGAGAATTTGTTTACCTTATAGTTTTGGGCATTGTGTATTGGTGCATTAACAAGGAAAAGGCATATTATATCGGGACTTTTCTGATTCTATCTTTTTCATCAAACTCCCTTTTAAAAAATATTTTCCGTGTTCCTAGACCATATACCTATTCTTTGGTCAAACAAATTGACACCGCCACCGGATATGGCTATTCTTTCCCCAGCGGCCACGCACAGATGTCCACTGCTTTTTCAGGTTTATTTTCCACAGTCTTCAAAAAAAGATGGATGTATATCCTGGGTATAATTTTAGTTTTCCTGACAGGATTTTCAAGAATATATCTCGGTGTTCACACCCCGCTTGACATTCTGGCCGGTATTGTGGTTGGTTGTTTAATTATTTTTTTAGCAAACAAGCTGAAAAATATAAACCATAAACTTCTTATGTATCTTGCATTTATTCTCCTTTTTACAACTTCGCTCATTTTCCCTGAAGAAGACAACTTAAAACTTTTGTGTTTTGTAGCAGGGTTTATCTTGGGAAATATTATTGACGGAAAATATATAAAATATGAAATCCCAAAGAAAATATTACCGAAAATTTCAGGGGCATGTATAGGAATTGCGATAGTTGTTGCATCATATTTGATTTTAAAAGCTTTTAATTTAACCTATACAAGATATTTTATTGTTGGGATTATAATAACATCTCTTATTCCCTGGATAATAAAAAAACTTGACAAAAAAGGAGGGTGCTAACCCTCCTTTATTTTTCAATTTTAATTACATATTCTATGTACTGGTCATTTTCCGTTTCGGTTGCACTTGCAAAAGCACCCGTTTTTTTTATCATTTCCACCGACTGCATAATGGTGTTTATGAAAATCTTCACATCTTTTACAACCTGTTTCTTTACCGTGATTTTACTGTCCTCGTTAATTGACTGTGCAAGATTTTTCAGTCTTTCAGGAGAATATTTTTCTCTGCCAGCATAGCTTAAAAGTTTTGCCTTGTCTTTTTCGTTTTCAATCACAGAAACTGCTTCAATGTGTTTTTTTGTCAAATCATATTTTTGAAGAACATCTCTCACTTTTTTAGGCAGTTCCAAAAATTCCAATTTTTCAACAAGATCATTTGCGGAAAGTCCAATCATTTCAGCCATTTCTTCACAGGAAAGTCCTCGCCTTTTTATCAGTGCCATACAGCTTTGAGCATCTTCCATAGTAAGCAATTTTTGCCGCTGCTGGTTTTCCGTGATTGCTATGGCTGCAGCAATATCAAACTTTGTTTCAACCAAAATTGCAGGAACGGTTGAAAGCCCTGCTGCTTTAGCTGCTCTTACCCGTCTTTCACCAGATATGAGTTCATAAACACCGTTCAGTTTTCTCACCGTTACCGGTTGCAATACTCCAAAATTCTTAACAGAAGCTATCAGATTATTCATCTCCCGCTCATCAAAATGTTTTCGCGTGGTAAATTTCCCGCACGCAATTTTATCAACCGATATTTCAAAAATCTTGTTTTTCTTTTTTATTTTTCCGGCAATCACTTTCATCCGCCCCTTTTTATGTAAAATAAAACACACTCATATTATACCATAGAGCGGTAAAATCTGAGTGTGTATTCATTCCAAAAATTCTGACAAAGCAGGAACTATTCAGATATAATCTGCGAAAGTTCGAACAATTCATCCTCAATATTTTTCTGTTGTCCGAGAGCATCAAGAATATCAATGTCTGAAATGCGACTGTTTTTTATGACAACAACACGGTTTCCGATTCCGTCAGCAAGAAGTTCAACTGCTCTTGCGCCCATTCGGCTGGAAGCAACCCTGTCTTTGTAGCTTGGACTTCCTCCTCTTTGAACGTGGCCAAGAACTGTAACTTTAGCATCAAGGTCAATGTCATATTTTTCCAAAAGTATTTCTGTTGCTTTCTTCATGATTTTAGTTGTCGACATTCCGGATTTCTTCTCAACACCTTCTGCAACAACTATCATAAAGTTCTTTTTATATTCATGTTTTTTTGCAATTACATCAACAATATTTTTTTCTATATCAATTTCCTTTTCAGCAATAACAACACCGTCCGCGCCACAGGCAATTGCAACCTCAACCGCAAGATAACCTGCCTTGTTTCCCATAACCTCAACAAAAGCGCATCTGTTATGAGATCTCATAGTGTCATTGATTTTATCAAGACAGTCAATAACAGTGTTAAGTGCTGTATCATAACCAATACAATACTCACTACAAGTGATATCATTATCAATGGTTGCAGGAATACCTATTGTAGGGAGACCTTCAATACTGAGCTCTCTTGCTCCTCTGAAAGAACCGTCGCCACCAATAACAACCATTCCGCAAACGCCAAGATCTTTAGCATTTTTCACTGCTTTTTTAACGTTTTCCTGTTCCTTGAACTCAATGCATCTTGCACTTCCGAGCATTGTGCCTCCGCGATTCATCACATCTGTCAGGTCTTTGCCTGTAAGGTCAACATAATCATTGTTTAAAAGTCCTTTATATCCATTGTAAAAACCAATAATATCAAGTCCCAAATGTTCGGCAGTTTTAGCAACAACAGCAATAGCTGAGTTCATGCCGGGTGCGTCTCCTCCACTTGTTAACACTGCAATTCTTTTTCTGTTTTCCATTTTCTAAGCTCCATTCTGTGTTGTGTAAAAAGAATTAGCAAAATTATTTTAAAATTCCGCAATATTCCATTTCATTATACTATATAATAGTAAAAAAATCAACTCTAATCGTGAAAATATTTATAAATTTTTTCTGCATCGGCACCTTTTATTCCGTCAACTGCTGCAAGCTCAGGGATTGACGCTTCAGCAACTGCTTTAACACTTCCAAAAGTACGAAGAAGATTCCTTTTTTTAACCGGTCCTATTCCCTCAATATTGTCAAGCTCAGAGCGTTTAATTGCTCCTTCTCTCAATCTCCTATGATAGCCAATGGCAAACCTGTGAACTTCATTCTGCACAGATGTTACAAACCTAAAACTTTCTTCAGACAGGAAAATAATTTCTCCGTCAGCCGAAATGAGTCTGTCTGTTCTGTGTTTTGAATCTTTTACCATACCATAAACAGGAATATCAATTTCAAGTTCGGCAAGAACCTCCGCGATTGAATTTACATGGCCAATTCCGCCGTCCGCCAGAATAACATCAGGAAGTTTTTCAAATTTTGTGTCTTCCTTTGCTCGTTCGAATCTTCGTTTGATTACCTCTTTTGTAGAAGCATAATCGTCAATACTTTCAACACTTTTTATTTTAAAAAGTCTGTATTCGCTTTTGTTAAATATGCCGTTTTCAACAACAATCATTCCACCAACCGAGTCTTTTCCGGAGGTGTTTGAAATGTCATACGCTTCTATTCTTCCAATTTTTTTCGTGCCGAGTTCAATAGCAAAATTTTTCAGGACAGTATCTTTTTCCCTGCTCTTTTTTCTTTTTTCTTCCCCATGGACTTTAAGTGCCTGACTTGCATTTAAAAGAGCCATATTAACAATATCGCGCGACACCCCTCGCTCAGGCACCCTGAGATCTACCGCACTCCCCCGTTTTTCACAAAGATATTTTTCCAGAAGTTCAAAGTTTTCCGGCAGAATATTTGTTAAAACCGATTGGGGTACAAATTCACTGTCCATATAATACTGCATAATGAACTTTTCCAGAATTGCCTCTTTTGATTCATCAAGAGCATACTCAATCCACATCTGGCTTCTGCCAAGCATTTTCCCGCTACGGATATTGAATATCTGCACGTTAGCAATATCTCCGTCAGCTTTTATCGCAATAATATCCTTGTCTCCGCTTCCGGACACTGTAATATTTTGTTTTTCCTGCAACTCTTTAAGCCTTTTAATTTTGTCCCTTAAATCTGCTGCTTTCTCATATTCAAGATTTTCCGAAAAAAACATCATCTGACCGTGCAATTTCTTTATGACATTTGCTGTTTTACCATCAAGAAAATCGCATATTTCGTCTATTACCGCCCTGTATTCAGCCTGACTGACTGCACCTGTGCATGGAGCGATACATTTGTTTATATGATAATTAAGACATGCTCTGTCCTTTCCCAGATCACGCGGAAACTCTTTTTTGCAAGCAGGAATTTTAAATATGTCGTAAATAACATTCATCGTTTCCCTTGCTACTCCGGCTGTAAAAGGACCAAAATATCTTGCACCGTCTTTTTGGTTTTTTCTTGAAAGTAACATTTTGGGATAGTCGTCTTTTACAGTAATTTTTATAAAAGGGTATTGTTTGTTATCCTTTAATAAAATGTTATAATATGGTTTATATTTTTTTATAAGATTGCATTCAAGCACAAGCGCTTCTATTTCCGTATCGGTGATTATATATTCAAAATCTGCAATATTTTTTACCATAGCACCCACTTTCCCACTGTGGCCACTTTTTTTAAAATATTGCTTAACCCTGTTTTTAAGAGTTCTTGATTTACCGACATATATAACTTCACCGTCGCCCGACTTCATAATATATACACCGGGCAGCAGGGGCAGCTTTTTAAGTTTTTCTTCTATAGTCATAACTTTCTCCTAAAAATAAAACTACCGGATAGCCTTTTTCGGCATCCGGTAGTATTTATTCAGCAAGATCTGATTTAATAAGTTCAGTTAAACAATCAACTGCTTCTTTTTCATCCGAACCGTTTGCCACAACCGTAATAACTTCACCCTGTGTAACTCCAAGAGATAAAACGCCGAGCAAACTTTTTGCATTAACTCTGCGTTCATCCTTTTCAACCCAAATAGAAGATTCAAAAGTGTTTGCTTTCTGAACAAAGAAAGTAGCCGGTCTTGAATGAAGTCCTACCTGATTTGTAACGGTAATTTCTCTAGAATACATATCTATTCTCTCCTTTACATCGCACAAAACGATATTTACCCACTTAAATCCTGACTATATTATATATAATAAAATTTGTTAAGTCAATAAGCTTTTATTTTTTTATATATTTTAGCCAAAAGCACGGTTTATAATATTAAATTCTTTATTTATTTAGCCATACCTCTGTCTGCTTTTAAAGGACATTAAGTATTTTCCTGACAATTTCTCCCGAAACGGAAAATCCAAGCGCCTGCTCTGCGGCAGAAAAAAGCATATTGGAATTTACTTCACATACGACAAACCCGTCATCACTCATAATAAGGTCAACTCCGGCAAAAAAGCAACCAGTAGAATTTGTTGCATCAATTGCAAGTTTTTCCTCGCTTTTCTGCAGAAGATATTTCTCTGCACTTCCTCCCAGAAATGCATTTGACCTGAAATCTGTGCCTGTTCGTTTTATTGCTCCAACAACCTCGCCACCTGCAACAATTACGCGAACATCCCAACCTGCACCTTTTTTCAAATACTCCTGAAGCATAAATGGTTTTTCGGCAATTTTTTCTACAATCCCAAGCAGCTCATCATCGTTTTCGGCAAGATAAACCTGTTTACCGAGCGACCCGAAACATTCTTTAACAACAACCGGAAAACCAAACTTCTCAGCTGCAGCTAAACACCACTGTTTCGGAACACAGCCGCCGTAAACTTTAGGGGCAAACAAAGTTTTTGGTATAGGAATTTTTCTTTTTTCAAGTTCAAGATATGTTAAAGCTTTATCGTCGCACAAGCTGATAGCACCCGAAGAGTTGTAAACCCGGATACCCTCGTTTTCAAGAATTTTGGCACTGTAAATATCTTTGTCCAGAAATATAACAAAATCCGCATCTTTATTATCCCGTAAAATAAATTCGGATGTAGGAACTATTTCCACATTTACGCCATATTCTTCAAAGCTCTTTTTAAAGCTCTGGTATTGTTTTAAAAAAACACCGTCATCAAGCTTGTAGTTGTGCAATATGTATCCTTTTTTCATCTTTCCACAACACACTTTCCGCCAACAAAAACATATACTGCTTTGCTCATATAGTCAAGTGGATGCAAGTCAAAAATTGCAATATCTGCATCTTTACCTTTCTTTATGGAACCCACTCTGTCTGCAATACCGCAATACTCGGCAGGATAGATTGTAACAGCGCGCAGCGCTTCCATCCGGCTCATACCCTCTTTTACCGCAACTGCAGCACCCATCATCAGATACTTGCTGGGCATTTCAGGGTGGTCACTTATTATAGCAGGTTTAATTCCTGCTTTTTCAAGTATGCCCGCAGCTTTTTCATCCATATTTTCAAGCTCGGGTTTTGACCTGTCACCAACAATGGGGCCAATCAGAAGTTTATGTCCCTGCATTTTTTCTTTTGCAAGATGTGCTTCTGTCGCATGTTCAATGGTAAAATCAAGATCAAATTCTTTTGCAATTCTTATAGCAGTAAAAATATCATCAAGCCTGTGTGCATGGACTTTCATAGGAATTTCTTTTTTTATAAGCGGCAAAAGTGCTTCCATCTTTGCATCATAATCAGGCTTGTCCTCATCGCCCGATTCACTTTCTGTAAGAAGTCTTAAATACTCTTTTGCTTTGGAAAGAGTCTCTCTTAAAAGTGCCGCTGTCGACATTCTTGTGGATGGCGACTGATTTTTGCTGTTATAAAGCATTTTAGGGTTTTCACCGAGAGCAACTTTCATTGCAACGGGAGATTTGATTATCATATCATCAATGCAACTGCCATGCATTTTAACTGCACAAAAGCTGCCGCCTATAACATTGGCGCTGCCCGGTCCGATAACCGAAGTTGTAACCCCCGCAGCAAGCCCCTCTCCAAAGCTTTTGTCCATTGGGTTTATTGCATCAACTGCAGAAAGATGAGGTGTTATCGGGTCTGTTTCCTCGTTCCCGTCAGCACCCTCTATTCCAAGGCCGTCTTCCCACATTCCTATATGGCTGTGACCGTCAACAATCCCCGGCATGACAAACAATCCGTTAACGTCATATACTTTATCAAATCGGGTTTCATCATAAGAAAAATCTTTCATACTGCCCACGTCATATATTTTGTCATTTTCTATAACGATGTAGCCTTTTTCATATAAATCTTCTTCCATGGTGCAAACGCATCCGTTTTTAATCAGTATCACTTGTTTTCCTCCAAATATTTAGAAATACTGTATGCAGCAATTGCTCCGTCAGACGCAGCAGTGACAATCTGTCTGAGCTTTTTATCGCGTATGTCACCAACTGCAAATACTCCACTAATTGATGTTTGCATTTCATCATCAGTGATTACATAGCCTGCATCCGTTTTGTTTAAGCTATTTGTAAGGTCTCCCCCTTCGGGCGAGGTGCCAACCGCAACAAATACTCCGTCAACCGGGATGTCAATATTTTTGCCGTCGTTATATGCTATGGTAACTCCGTTTACTTTTTTGTCACCTTTTATTTCTGTAACATTGGCAGACAAAATTATTTCAATGTTTTCAATTTCCTTAACACGTTTCTGTAGCTGTTTCGACCCTCTGAACTCATCACGTCTGTGAACAAGATATACCTTGCTGCAGTATCTGCTCAGGAAAATTGCATCCTCAAGCGCAGTGTCACCACCACCAACAACAACAGTAGTCTTCCCTTTGAAAAATGCTCCGTCACAAGTTGCGCAGTAGGAAACTCCCATTCCGGCAAATTCTTCTTCGCCCGGAGCTTTAAGTTTTCTTGGTTTTGCACCCATAGCAAGAACAACTGTCTTTGCAGAATATTCTCCGCCGTCCGATATAACCTTTTTAATATCAGATGAAAAATCAACAGATTCAACGCGTTCAAACAAAATTTTAGCGCCAAACTTTTTTGCCTGGTTTTCAAAGTCCATTGCAAGCTCTGCCCCTGACAAAACATTGTTAAGTCCGGGATAGTTTTCAACCTCAAAGGTTGTACCCATCTGTCCGCCGGGAATAAGCCCCTCAAGCACAACAACGTCAAGTCCTGCTCTTGCAGCATAAGATGCCGCCGTCATACCTCCCGGGCCTGCTCCGATTATAATAACATCATACATATTTTCTACCTCTTTTATCATCATTTTCAGATATATATAATTTTATAATATTTATAAAAAAAAATCAATTGTTTTTTCAAAAAAAGCACTTTACTTTTGTTGCGTGTTGGTTTAAAATAATAGTATATAATAATTGTGGAAAGTGTGGATAACTCTGTGGATAACCATTTTACAGCACTTTCCGACGTTCAAAAAACATATACCGGTTTACATTTTCGTTTTTATGTAAACTCTTTTGGAATTTTACGGTTTTTTTCTACTGTTTTATTGTGTTTAACGGGTGTGGAAAATGTGGATAACTCTGTTAATAACCATTTTTATTGACTATTTACTGCACATCTTTTCTCCACCTTATGTTAAACCAAATTTATGTTAACAAGCTAGATCTCGAAGGGGGATTTTTATGGTATTATTTTTATACATTTTATCCTTGCTGACTGTTATCTTTGCCGGGTGTATTTTTCTGCACGGCACACTGAAAAATACAGATACTTTTCTATATGTTTCAACGCTTGTAATCCTAATTTTTTCAACTTTTTCGCTCATGCTCCGTAAAAAAATAAGCTTTTTCCGAACACTATCTGTATATATCTGTATTTTTCTTTCGATTTTTATAATTTCCGAGGGTGTTTTGATATATTATTCCGGTAACTTCACGTATGGTGAGCCTCCTTCTTCTATTCTTGTTCCCGGCGACGGAATGTTTGTTCAGAGCAGAATTACCGAAGAACTTAAAGTCCGTCTTGACAAAGCTCTTGAATTTTATGAGAAAAATCCCGAGCTTCCTATTATACTGTCAGGCGGAATAGACGAAAGTCGTGCTCTTCCCCAGTGTATTGCAATGAAATCCTATATTGAAAAACAGTGTCGCGAAAAAAACATTCCTCTGCCGGAAATTATAACTGATGAAGTTTCTTTATCTCTAAATGAAAGTTTAGATTTTATAGCAAATTTAAACACCACATCCTACGTTGTTGTCAATCGATTTAATCTCCCACGAGCAAAGCTTGTTTGCAGCAGACTTTCTCCAGAGTCTGTTGTCTGCGGAGCTGACGGAGTCTATTCCAAATATCCCATTTATTATGTGCGTGAACTTGGACTTATAATCGCAGAAATAATAGAAAACGGACTTAAGTTTAAATAAAAAACAGGCATCAGCGTGATGCCTGTTTTTTATTTATAGTATGTTTTGGAGTGTAATTCAAAATTATAATCCCCGCGCACACCAAAATAAGTGTAATTATCAGATTCCCCGGCGAAACATTACTTGTCTCTGAAAGCAAAAGACTTGATAGCAAAACTCCAAACACGGGAATCGTAAAGCTGAAAATCGAAATTTTTGAAACAGAATTGTATTTCAGCAGCACCCCCCAGAGGGAATATGCAACAGCGGAAAGAGATGCGAGATATGTAATTACAGCAATGCCTTTAAAGCTTGAAAAAACGACTTTCCCTCCTGTCAGAAGAGAAACTGCTACCATAAATATTCCACCAATCATAAACTGGTAACCGCTCAGTGTGACGGGGTCTTCATATTCAGAATATCTTTTTATAAGAACAGAGGACATTCCATAGGCAATTGCAGAAAAAATTACAAACCCGTCTCCAAAGAAATTCATTGTAAGTTCAATCCCGGTCAAATTAACCACAACTATTCCGGAAAATCCTAAAATACAGGCAATAATTTTTCTTAACGTAAGTTTTTCCTGTCTGAATATCAGACTTGCTATAAGTATGGCAAAAAACGTGCTTGACCCACTGATAACTGTTCCTTTTACGCCTGATGTGTTTGCAAGTCCAATATAAAAGAACACATATTGAATGACTGTCTGAAAAGAGCTTAGTTTTAAAACTCTGCCAATGTTTTCTTTTTTCGGATACAAAAGCTTTCCTCTTGCTATGCTGTAAATAAGTATTGTAAGTACACCCGCAAGAGTAAATCTTATTCCGGCAAACAGTATTGTAGACGCCGTGTTTCTTTCGGGCAAGAGAAATTCATATCCCATTTTTATAAAAGGAGTTGAACTCCCCCATAACAGACAGCACAAAAGCGCGCAAACGGTTACAAAGAATATGTTGTTAAAAATTTTGTGTGAAGAATTGTTCATTTTACTGGTTTCCTTAAATTTAAATTTGTGCTTTAAACATCAATAAATTATATAACAATTCTATTATATTTTCAAGGCTTTTAAAGAAAAAAGAGAAAAACTCGTACACGAGCTTTTCTCTTTAAGTTAAATTAAAATTCTTCTTAACATTCAATAGTTTTTGCCTGTTCAAACTCTGCCTGGATTTCTGCTGAAGGTTCTTTTGTAATAAGAGAAACAACAACTATGAATATGCAGGAGATAATAAATGCAGGTAAAAGTTCGTATATAGCAAATACCCCGCCCAACGGGTTAAGCACAAGTTTCCATATAAACACACTCGCACCACCCGAAAGCATACCGGCAATTGCACCTGCACGGTTTATGCGCTTCCAGAAGAGTGAGAAAATCATAAGCGGACCGAATGTTGCACCAAAACCTGCCCAAGCAAAGCTTACTATACCGAAAATAACGCTGTTTTCATCAAGTGCAATTATAATGCCGATAAGAGCAACTACAAGAAGAGTAATTCTGCTTACAAGCATAACCTGTTCGTCTGTTGCATTCTTTTTAACAACTCCCTGATAAAGGTTTTTGGAAATTGCAGAAGCAGCAATTAAAAGGTAGGAGTCGGATGAGCTGATCGTCGCTGCAAGAATTCCTGCCATAATAACTCCGGCAAAAAGTGGGTGGAACAGCGTGCTGCTCATAACGATGAAGATATTTTCTGCGCCCGATTTTGTGAGAAGCTCCGGATTAACAGGGTAAAGGCTTCTACCGATAAGTCCAATAATAACTGCAGCCGCAAGAGAAATTATAACCCAAACTGTTGCAATTCTTCTTGAACGAGTAAGCTCGTCTGCTTTTCTGATAGCTATAAATCTTAAGAGCACCTGCGGCATACCAAAATAGCCAAGACCCCAAGCAAGCATTGAAACTATGGACAAAATCCCATATTCGCTTGAAGGGCCAAAAACCGCTTTGCCGTCAACAACCTGCTGAACACCGTCAACAACTGTCGGCTGCGCAATGTTGAAAAATTCAGTAAATCCGGGAATTGAGCCTATATTTTCAATAACATTCGAAACTCCACCGGCTGAAATTGTACCAACAACAAGTGTTACAACGAGTGCAAAAATCATTATAATTGCCTGCATAAAGTCAGACACACTTTCTGCTAAAAATCCGCCAAGGAAAGTGTACAAAATAACAAAGAATGCACCAAAGAGCATCATAATTTTGTAGTCAATTCCAAAAAGCTGATTAAACAGTTTTCCGCATGTAACAAAACAACTACCTGCATAAACCGCAAAGAATATTAAAATAAACAATGAAGCTATTGTCATTATTACTTTTTTGTTTTCTTTAAAACGGTTACTGAAAAAGTCAGGAATTGTTATTGCATTACCTGCGACATAAGAGTATTTTCTGAGTCTTTTTGAAACAATAAGCCAGTTGAAATATGTACCCAGTGCAAGACCGATTGCAGTCCAGAAAGCATCTGCAATACCACACCAGTAAGCAACACCGGGAAGTCCCATAAGAAGCCAACCACTCATATCAGAAGCTTCCGCACTCATCGCCGCAACCCAGGGGCCAAGCGAACGTCCTCCAATGAAAAAGTTTTCCGAGTTCTTATTGGAACGCTTTGCAAAATATGCACCTATTCCTATAACAACCGCAATGTAAACGCACATTGTTATAAGCATTTGAATTCTGTTTCCGTCCATAATTGTTCTCCTTAATTATAAATTTAAAATTCATTATATCACAAATTTTCCCTTTTGTATATAGTTTTTTACAAATTTTCAAGTTCTTTCATCCAAGCCTGAACACAGGCATCGCTGGGCATACGCAAGTCTCCTCTCGGAGAAACCGCAACTGTACCAACTTTCGGTCCATCCGGCAGACAGGATCTTTTAAACTGGGATTTGAAGAATCGCTCGTAAAAAATCTTAAGCCATTTGAGTATTGTTTTGTCATCATACTCAGGTTGAGTGAGCAAGGCAAGATAATAAATCTTTGTAGGCGAAAATCCGTATCTTAACATATAATACATATAAAAATCGTGCAATTCATAGGGACCGACAATATCTTCTGTCTGCTGAACAATTTTGTCCCCGTCAGGAGGCAGAAGTTCGGGACTTACCGGCGTGTCTAAAATATCATACAGTGTTTCTTTTAAAACTTCGTTCCCGGAATAGTCAGCATAATATTTAATAATATATCTTATCAGTGTTTTTGGCACCGATGAGTTAACGGCATACATTGACATATGGTCTCCGTTATAGGTAGCAAATCCGAGCACAAGCTCAGACAAATCCCCAGTACCTACAACAATTCCGCCTTCCATATTTGCAATATCCATAAGCACCTGTGTACGCTCTCTCGCCTGCGCATTTTCATAGGCAACATCATAGTCAGTGAGAGAATGGTCAATGTCTTTAAGGTGAGATGAAACTGTATCGCCAATTTCAATTGTTTTAAATCTTACTCCCAGCTCCTCGCAGATTTTCTCTGCATTGCTCTTTGTTCGCTCTGTTGTTCCAAAACATGGCATACTAACGGCAATAATACTGGAAAGCGGCAACGAAAGCTTTTTGTGCGCCATAACAGTTACCAAAAGTGCAAGGCAGGAATCAAGTCCGCCCGAAACTCCTACTACTGTTGTTTTGCAGCCTGTATGTTTAATTCGTTTTGCAAGTCCAGACGCCTGAATGGACAAAATTTCCACACAGTTTTTGTCTCTTTCAGTTATTTTTTCCGGAACAAAAGGAAGTTTTGGAAGCTGTCTCGTAAGATGAGTGTCAATAACATCTACATCAAACATCACTGTGGCACATTCGGTTAATTCAACTTCCGAGAAAGTGCCAAGTCTTCTGCGCTCGCAGCAAAGCTTGTCCACATCAATTTCGGAAATAATCATATTCGTTTCAAAAAGCTGGCTCTGAACAAGAATACTTCCGTTTTCTGCTATAATATTATGTCCCGAGAAAACTAGGTCAGATGAAGATTCATAATCTGAAGCAGATGCAAAAACATAGCCGCAGCTAAGCTTCGCCGACTGCATTTTAACAAGAGAACGTCTGTAATCAGCTTTCCCGAGAATTTCATTACTTGCAGAAGGATTTGCAATAATTGTTGCGCCTGCTGCCGCAAGGTTAACCGACGGAGGAACAGGAGACCACAAATCCTGACAAATTTCGACACCAATACAAAATTCGGGTATATCTCTGCATTTAAAAACAATATTTTTGCCAAACGGATATTCATTTCCATCAAAAACAAAAATGTCATTTTTCTCAGGAGCTTTTGTAAAATATCGTTTTTCGTAAAACTCATTATATTCTGCAATGCAGGATTTCGGTACAAAACCAAGAATTGTTCCGTTCACCAGAACCGCTGCACAATTATAGATGAGGTTGTTTTTTACAATAGGTAGTCCAACAACACAAACCATCTCCACTCCACGCGAAGCTTTTACAATTCTCTTAAGTCCGGCAAGTGCAGATGCAAGAAGAGTGTTTTGAAAAAACAAGTCGCCACAAGTATATCCCGTGATGGAAAGTTCAGGGAAAACCAAAAGTTTTACTCCCTCTTTTGATGCATTTTTTATTTCGTTTATTATTTCTGAAACATTGTAATCGCAGTCTGCAACTTTAAGCGCGGGGGAAACTGCAGCTGTTTTAATAAAGCCGAATCGCATAAAATACAAGGCCTTTCTGTCCGCAATATTTTTTATGATTTATTTGCGGAACAAAAATAAATCATTTTATCTGAATTTTAAAAGCATTACATCCGGGTTTGAAAAGAGGCGGAAAGGAATTGTGCTCACGCCTACCCCGTGTGAAATATAGAGTTTGGTTTTACCCACCTTAGACATTCCTCTGTAATATTTTTTGCAACCTGCAGGCAGCATATATTCGGTTAGCGGCCCAAGAAAAATCTGACCGCCGTGGGAATGCCCTGAAACCTGGACATCAATGTCAAATTTCGAAGCAGTGTCCACCATATCAGGCTGGTGGGACAACAAAATCTTAAAATCGTTTTTTGATGCAATTGACACCGGTGTTTTTATATCCGGAATATTATTGTTGCTTTCTTTAAGACCAATAAGAACAGCATCTTCCGCCAAACGAACTGCTGTGTTTTTAAGAATTGTAAAACCGCTTAATGTAAGCGCTGCAACAGAAAACTCTTTAACTGTTGACATACAATAGTCAGTATTCCCCAAAACTGCAAATTTACCATAAACCGGTTTAAGTTTTGAAAGAACTGATACTACCTGCTTTAGAAGCGGAGAGTTGTTATGTTGTGCTTTGTCCACTAAATCCCCTGCAAAAAAAACGTAGTCGGGATGCAGAGAATTTATTTTATCAATACATTTTTCAAACTGCTCAATACTGACAAAAAAACCGATATGTACATCCGAAAAAACCGCAATCGTTTTGCCCTGAAGCGAATAGGGTGCATTCGGAACAATTATTCTTCTTACATTTAATGTCTTGGTTTTATAAAAAGAATAAACCGCAATAAGTATAATCAGAACAAATAATATAATGTAAATCATTGAATTATCTCTGTAATTACAAACTGTTCATTTACCATTTTATATTTGAATGAAAGTATGCTTCCCACAGCAAACCCATAGGAAGAAAACTTATCAGCAAGCTCGGGCGAAAGCTTGCAAATCTGAAGCATCGGACCTTCTGCTTCAAGAATAACTTCTATAAAAGAAGTATCCACTTTACCGTTATAAATACCGGTTCCGATATAAACTTCATTTTCTGAATATGTTACCTCATCACCGTCGTTATCTCTGTTATTTAATTCTGCCATCGGGTCCTTTTCGGTGTTTGGCTGAACAACCTCATTATTCGGCGGAACATTCTCACCTGTCGGGTTTTCACTGTCGCACGCTCTGAGAGCAAACATAACTCCACCCACCAAGATAGCCACACAAAGTATAAATAAAATAAATTTTTTCATTAAAATCGTCCTTTCATAAATGTCTACCTTTTATACTATCACATATAAAATCAATTTTCAATAGTAAAAAGTGTTGAAAAATTTCGTGATATATTATATAATATTTATATTATCTTTAAGTTCATGAACCGGAGGTGGAACAGTGAAACTTTCTCCAAGGCTTCTTGCAATCGCAGAAATGATAGATGGAGGCAAAAGAGTTGCCGATATCGGTACGGACCACGCACTTTTACCAATATATCTTCTGAAAACCGGTAAAGCGAGCTTTTCTGTTTGTTCTGACATAAAAAAAGGGCCTCTTTTAAGCGCCGAAAAAAACATTAGATTATATGGGCTTACCGACAAAACACGGCTTGAACTTGCCGATGGGCTGAACGGCATAAGACCAAACGAAGCAGACATTGCTGTAATTGCCGGAATGGGCGGTGAAATGATTTCACACATTTTGTCGGATTTTGTTCCCGAAGGACTGGAAGAATTTATTCTTCAACCCATGAGAAATATTCCCTCTCTCAGAAAAACACTCCATACTCTCGGATATAGAATACTAAAAGAAAAACTTGTCAAAGAAAAGACCAAAATGTATATAATCATCCACGCTAAAAAAGGCATAGAACCTTTATGGAGTGAAGAAGAATATATTGTTTCTCCCCTGCTTAAAAAAGACGTTTTGTGGGAAGAATATTCAAACCAGGAAATTAGAAAAATAGACAGAGCCCTTTCTCAACTTTCTGCCGGTGAAAATGACGGACAAATGGAATCTTTCATTAAATTAAAAGAGCTTTATAAAAAATAGCACTGTTTCATATCGAAACAGTGCTATTTTTGTTTTTATATATTTTTAAAAAGTAAAATACAAACATTGTCAAGTTTAGCACCAGTGCTATAATCCAAGAAATGGGATATGAATAATAGAGAATGTCAAGTCCCCTGTGGCTTGCAAAATATGTATATACCCATATAATTCTGAAAACGCAAAGACCAATCAGCGAATTTACCATTGCATGAGTTGACTTATCAATTGCCCTGAGCGCGCCACTCACCGTCTCCATAAGTCCGCTTAACCAATATGTTATTGAAATGATATTCGCAATTTGTACTCCATACATAATAGCTTTATTGTCTTCCACAAATATGCCAACGATGTTTTTACTGAAAATGTAGCAAAGTCCTCCGAGAACTGTTCCGACCACCATAACAATACCGCAACACAAAACCAAGGATTTTAAAACCCTATCATATTTTTTTGCTCCATGGTTTTGTCCACAGAAAATGGTGGAAGAATGGGACATTGAGTTGAGCACTGTATACAGTAGACTGTTTATGTTGTTTGCAGCTGCGCCTCCCGCAACGGCAATTGTACCAAAAGAGTTTATTGACGATTGTATAACAACGTTTGATATGGAAAACATCGATGTCTGTATCCCCATCGGCACGCCCATAACCAGAATTCTTTTAAGCTCGTGAAAATGTATTTTTATTTTCTTAACGAACAGTCTGTATTCATTTTCTTCTTTTAACAGACAATATAAGACAAGAATCGACGAAATCGTCTGCGAAATAATAGTAGTATAGGCGATTGCACGAACGCCAAAATTAAATACAATAACAAAAACAGTTGTAAGTATTGTCTTAATCCCCCCGGCTATTATAAGGATTACAAGAGGACGTTTTGTGTCTCCTTTCGCTCTTAACACCGCACTGCCAAAATTGTAGATTGACAATGTAATAAGGCCACCAAAAATTATTCTCATATATGAAGCTGACAAATCAATTATATCTGCCGGCGTTCCCATAAAGGCAAGTAGCGGTTTTGCAAAAAACACCCCGAAAACGCCAAAAAATATTCCGCCTATAATACTAACCCCTATCGATGTATGCACAGATTTTGATACCGATTCTTTGTTTCCCTCTCCCACCATCTGTGCAATAACCGCACTGACACCAACCGAAACACCTATAAGAACATTTGTCAGCAGTGAGGTTAAATGTCCTGTCGCACCGATTGCAGCAAGGGTTGAGCTTCCTGAAAATCTTCCGGCAACAATCTGGTCAATTATATTATACATTTGCTGTAACAAATTTGTAAGGATAAGCGGCACTGTAAAAGCAATTATTTTAGGCAGCAGACTGCCTGACCGCATATCAATTTCTTTTATAGCCATTTGAACGTTCCTTTCTGAGTTTTCTGAAATGCCAAATAAAGCAGATTATATGAAGCAAAATTGTTCCTATCCAGGAAAGCGGGTAGCTTATATACAAATTTGAAATTGTCCTGTTGGCTGCAAAGTATGTGAAAATCCATAAAATTCTTATAAAAACAAGTCCGATAATTGAGTTTATCACAGAATTTGTAGCATGGTTTATAGCAGAAAGTGCACCACTGCCGATTTCCATAAGACCACAGAGAAAATATGTTATCATAACTATCCCCACAACCTCTGCGCCGTATTTTATTGACTGGGCGTCACTTACAAAAATTCCTACAAGCGTTTCTTTAAACAGAAGACCTATTCCGCCAACTACAAGACCAAAACCTATGGCCATTATACTGCAAAGAAAAATGCTTTTTAGAATTCTGTCGTATTTTTTTGCACCAAAATTTTGACCGCAGAAAATTGTTGCCGCATTTGAAAGAGAATTTAATATTACATAAAGCAGTCCGTCAATAGTGGAAGCTGCTGCAACCCCTGCCATTGCAAATGAACCGAAAGAATTGACTGCTGACTGTATTATTATATTTGATATTGAAAAAAGGGATGCTCTGATACCGTTAGGTACACCGTTTTTTAAAATATCACCACATTCGGTTTTATGAATTTTTGTCTGTTTTATTTCAAGTCTGTAGGGATATTCTTCCAAAATGAGATATCGTGTTGTAAGGAAACACGAAATGCCTTGAGAAATTATAGTTGCAAGAGCAACCCCGTCCACGTCCATTTTAAGCGCCACAACAAAAAATATGTTTAAAACAACGTTTATGGCTCCCGACAGAGCAAGAATTACAAGTGGACGTTTTGTATCTCCTTTTGCTCTTAGTACTGCAGTGTTAAAATTGAACACCGTAGCAAAAGGAAGTCCCGCAAAAATAATTTTCATATATTTAACCGACATATCAATGACATCTGCCGGTGTTCCCATAACAGTTAAAAGAGGTCTGCAAAAGATTATTCCAACAAGACCAAAGATTATTCCGCCAATGATACCAAGCGCAAAAGAGGTGTGCACCGACCTTGAAACAGATTCACTGTCCGCTGCCCCGATTCGCTGAGCAATTATGGTACTTGCGCCTATTGAAACACCGATAAGAATATTTATGAATACAAGCGAAAGCGAACCTGTAGCACCGATTGCCGCAAGAGCAGTGTCACCTGCAAATTTCCCTGCTACAATCTGGTCTGCAGAGTTATACAGTTGTTGCAGAATATTTGTGAGCACAAGCGGCAAAAAATATGCAAATATCTGTGGCAAAAGCGGGCCGTTACACATATCAATGCTTCTGTTTTTTCCCATAATAATCCCTCTTTTTTTGTCTTCTTAGCACATTGTACCTCTTTACCATTTTAAAGTCAATATATTTCAATAAAAAAAGCAGAAATTTCAAAGGGAAATTTCTGCTTATGTATTAACGGCAACCATTCTCTATTTGCCGCATTTTTTAGAGGTAGTCTTTAAGTTTTTTGCTTCTTGAGGGATGACGCAGTTTTCTGAGTGCTTTCGCCTCAATCTGACGGATACGCTCCCTTGTTACATTAAATTCTTTTCCAACCTCTTCAAGAGTTCTTGAACGACCATCTTCAAGACCGAAACGAAGCTTTAAAACCCTCGCTTCTCTTGATGTTAAAGTATCCAGAACATCTGTAAGCTGCTCACGGAGGAACATATACGATGCTGCTTCGGCAGGAGCCGGTGCATCTTCGTCCGGAATAAAGTCGCCGAGATGGCTGTCCTCCTCCTCACCTATCGGTGTTTCAAGGGATACAGGTTCCTGGGCAATTTTCATGATTTCTCTGACTTTTTCATAAGTCATGTTAAGTTCTTTTGCAAGTTCATCCGGGGTAGGTTCTCTTCCCAATTCCTGAAGAAGTCTTCTTGACTCTCTGATGAGTTTATTTATTGTCTCAACCATATGAACAGGTATTCTTATTGTTCTTGCCTGGTCAGCAATAGCACGGGTGATAGCCTGTCTTATCCACCATGTTGCATATGTTGAGAATTTATAACCTTTATTATAATCGAACTTTTCAACAGCTTTTATAAGACCTAAATTACCCTCTTGAATGAGGTCCAAAAACATCATTCCTCTGCCGACATATCTTTTTGCAATACTTACAACAAGACGAAGATTAGCTTCGGCAAGTTTTTTCTTTGCTGCTTCGTCGCCGTCAACCATTTTTTGCGCAAGAACCGCTTCCTCTTCAATTGTTAAAAGAGGCACTTTACCAATCTCTTTAAGATACATTCTGACAGGGTCGTCAACACTTATTCCATCGGGAAGTGTAATATCAATTTTTTCTTCACCGTTCTGCTGAATTTCCTCAAGCTCTTTGTCCAGGTCGTTTACAATCTCAACGCCCAAATTTTCAAGCTCTTCGTATATGTTTTCAATCTGTTCCGGTTCAAGTTCCAGATCGCCTATTGTTTCTTCAACATCCTTGTAAGACAATACGGCTCTTTTCTTTCCCATTTCTATAAGCTTTTTAATGGCTAATACTTTTTCGTTAGATTCCATGTTGTTATCCTCCGGATTACTTCTTCTGTTGTTTAATAAGTTCAATAATTTTTTCAAGTTCTTCGGGTGATTTTATCTCTCCCGGTTTATTTTTTGAGTTTTTCATCGCCATATAAATATCTTCGGCAGCTTTTACAGGGTCTTCGTATGGTTGCTCTGAAGCAACAAACTGTGCAATCTGCACTGCACTTTCATTTTCAAGAGATGCCAGAATCTGTGCCACATCTGCTGCTATGCCCTTTTCTCTGAACTGTGTTAGTTTCCTGAAAAATTCCCTGCAGGCAGGTTTTTCAAAAAAGTCCTCGTCCACCAGGTCTTTCATTTTATTATAGACAGTATTGTTTGTAGCCATCAGACTCAGTAGCATGCTTTCCTTGTCCGTTTCCTGCCCACCGGCTTTTCTTATTTCCCGTTTTAAACTCTTTTTATCTTTATAATATTTTATTGATTTAATCTGGGCTTCAAGCGAGTCTTTACTTATGCCCATCTGCGTGGAAATTTCTTTAACCAGAAATTCGAGTTCGATTGGATTGTCAACCTCTGCAAGAATTTCTGCCGTGCTGTTTACAAATTCGATTTTTTCTTCCAGAATATCCGTATTATATTTTTGTTTTAATTTGTTAATTTTATACAATACGGCATTTTCTGAACCATTTATAAGCTCTTCAAAAGCTTTCTGACCTTTATTCTTTATAAATTCGTCCGGGTCTTTTGCTCCGGGAATATTTAAAACCTTGGTCCGTATGTTCATTTCTTTTAATATGGAAATTGCCGCCGCAGTAGCTTTCTGCCCCGCCTCGTCACTGTCGTAACACAGCAGAACTTCTTGGGTATATCGAGAAATAATTTTGGCGTGGTCCTTTGTAAAAGCCGTACCAAGCGCCGCAACTGCATTTTTAAAACCCGATTTGTGCAGAGCGATTACGTCCATATATCCCTCGCACAGAATAAGCCTTTCGTGGCAATGATTTTTTGCTGCGTTTAATGCAAAAAGTGTTTTGCTTTTGTTAAATACAACCGTATCCGAGGAGTTTAAATATTTGGGAAGCGATTTGTCAGTTACACGCCCGCCAAAAGCAACTACATTCCCTCTTACATCAATTATGGGGAAAATAACTCTTCCCCGGAAAAAGTCATAAATCTTATTTGTTTTTTCACTTTTTCTGACAATCCCTGCGTCCAGAAGTTCTTCCTCGGAAAAACCCTGACCAAGCAGGAATTTTGCACATTTGTCAAATTCGTCCGGTGCATAACCTATACCGAACCTGACAGCCGTTTCACCATCGATGCCGCGGTCTATCAGATAATTTTGTATGTGTTTGTTATCGCTCGACATAAGATTGTCATAGTAAAATTTTGCCGCAAGCGAGTTTATCTTATAAACCGTCTGTTTCCGACGGTGCATCCTGTTGCTCTCCTCTTTGGAGTCCCCTTCAGGCAAAGCAATGTTTGCCCTTGCTGCAAGAAATTTTACCCCGTCAACAAAATCCAGATTTTCAATGTTCATCACAAACTGCAGAACGCTGCCGCCAACTCCGCAGCCAAAACAGTGATATAGCTGTTTGTCGGGCGAAATATGAAAAGAGGGTGTTTTTTCACCATGAAAAGGACATAGCCCTTTGTAGCCGTTGCCACTCCTCTTAAGCTTCATGTAAGACGATGCAACATCCACAATATCATTGGCAGCAATTATTTCTGTTATCAGTTCATCCGGGTAGTAGGATGCCATTGTCTTTTTCCTCCCTATAGTGTATATCTTTTCTTTCGACAAATATCCCTCAAACCCTTTTTATTTTTTTATAAGGTTTTGGAAGAAACAGTTTTTCAAAAGTGTTGATAGCATATTCATCTGTCATTCCGGCAATGTAGTCGGTAACAACTCTGTCAAGATTTTGCTCTTTTTGCGGGTCATAATCTTCCATTTTTTCAGGGAAAGCTTTGTAATACTCATATATTTCCCCTATCAGATTATGAACTTTCACCTCTTCGTCTTTTATGCTTTTTTCATTATACACTCTTTCAAACATAAATTTTCTGAGCTCGGTCATTGCGTCGTCCACTTCCGGAGTAAACTCAAGACCGTTCATCACAAGGTCGCGGACAAGCGTGTTAATTCTTTCTGCATGGGTTTTTCCAAGCACCTTTTTACAGGTCAGCGGCAAATCTTCCGCACAAATAATTCCACTTCTCTGTGCATCGTCAATATCGTGGTTTATGTAAGCAATTTTGTCAGAGATGCGAACAACTTTACCTTCCGGTGTTGACGGGGTAAGATGTGACCTGTGATTTAAAATACCGTCCCGCACCTCCCAGGTGAGATTGAGCCCTTTTCCCTGTTCAAGAACTTCTACCATCCTGAGACTGTGCTGATTGTGTTCAAATCCGTCAGGATTAAGCTTTTGAAGTGCTCTTTCTCCCGAATGTCCAAACGGGGTATGCCCAAGGTCGTGACCAAGTGCAATAGCTTCAATTAAATCCTCGTTCAGTCTCAGCCCTCTGCCCACAGTTCTGGCTATTTGCGAAACCTCAAGCGTATGGGTGAGTCTTGTTCTAAAATGGTCTTCGTCAGGTATTATAAACACCTGTGTTTTATGTTTAAGTCTTCTGAAAGATTTTGAATGAATAATTTTGTCTCTGTCCCTCTGAAATTCTGTCCTAAGTTCGCAGGGATCAACATAAACCTCTCTTCCACGCGTTTGGTCAGAAAAGGTGGCATCTTTAGAAAGCATCAAATGTTCATTTTTTTCTGTTATTTCACGAATTGTCATATAATCACTTCCACAGCTCAAAAATTTTGTCGGCTAAAATGTCCACTCTTTCAAGTGCATAACTGTCTTTTTCTGCCGGGCTTTGTGCACACAATCCACCGTGTCCCGCATCATAACTGCATCCGTCACCAAAAATTACAAATCCTTCTGTAAAAAGCATTGACTGAAGTGCAACTACCGTATTTTCCTGACCGCCATATTTGGAATGACCCACCGCCATTGCCGTAGCAAGCTTGCCGGTCCATCTTTTTTCTGCTCTCGGTTTTTTTGTTTTATCAAAAAAAGCTTTAAGCTGCGCACTGACAGTGCCGAAATATACCGGCGAACAAACAACCAACATGTCGCAGCCGTCAATCTCGTCAAATGCTTTTTCAAGTTTAGTCCCTTTGTAGCAACTACCGCTACAAGGCGATGAGCAGCATATGCAAAAAGGGTTTTTAACATCTCTCATAATTTCATATGTATTTAAAACGGTCATTTCAAAGCCGTTCTTCTCGCATTTTTCTTTAAGTCTTCCCAAAAGATACGCGCTACTGCCGTCATCTCTGTGGCTGCCGTTTAATGCAACAATTTTCATTTACGGTCATTCCTCCTCAAAACCTACACTTTCTATATTATTATACGACATATTTACTAAAAATCCTTTCTCAAATAAACAAAAAAATACTCTTGATTTTTTTATAAAAAAATGATATAATTTGAGAATAATTCTCAATTTGATACAGGAGAAGAAAAATAATGAAAAAAACATATCAGACTGAACAAAGAAAATTGCTTATAGATTTTTTAAGCAGAAACAGCGGAAAACAACTGACAGTTGATGAGATTGCCGCTAGCTTTTCGGGTGGAAAAAGTACGCTTTATCGCTTAATGGGCAAACTTACAAAAGAAGGTGTTGTTCGCAAATCTGCAAACGAAAACTCACGAAAATTTTTCTACGAGTTTCTTGGTGAAGATTCCTGCCACGCCCATTTTCATTTGAAATGCTCCGATTGCGGAAAGCTTATTCACCTTGAATCAGACCTTTCAGCAAAACTTCACACAAACCTTTTAAATTCATATAATTTTGAAGCAGACGCCTTTAAAACAACCATCATAGGAAAATGCGAAAATTGTGTAATTTCCGGGGAGGCAAAACTGTGAAAAAACTATTTTACTTTTTATTATTTTTGATATTAATTCTTTCCGGTTGCAGTCATGTGAAAACAGATACTGATGACACCGGCAAACTGCAAATTTTGTCCACCGCTTTTGTCCCCTACGATTTCGTGAGAGAGATTGCCGGCGAAAAAGTGGAGGTGTCTATGCTCATAGACCCGGGTGTTGATACTCATTCATATGAGCCTTCTCCGAAAGATATTATAGAAATTGCCGCTTGTGACCTGTTTATTTATGTTGGCGGAGAATCGGACAAATGGGTTCGTGATATTCTGAAAACAGCTCCCGACGGATTAACTGCTTTTCCCCTTATGGACCATATTTCTCCTGTGGAAGAAAAAATAGTTGAAGGAATGCAGTCGGAAGACCACCACCATGAAAAAACTTTTGATGAACATGTATGGACTGCACCGCAAAACGCAATAGCAATTGTAAATTCGCTCACAGAGACACTTTGCAGTCTGGACAATGAAAACAGTGAGTTTTATAAAACAAACGCTGAAAAATATGTAGAAAAACTACAAACTCTTCATCTGGAGTTCAAAGATGTTGTTGAAAAGGGCAAGCGCAGAACCTTTGTTGTTGCAGACAGGTTCCCGCTGATGTATTTTGCCGAAGCATATAATCTTGACTACTATGCCGCTTTTCCCGGTTGCACCTTTGAAAGTGAACCGTCTGCGCATACTGTGGCTTTTCTGATTGATAAAGTAAAAGAAGAAGAAATACCCGTTGTTTTTCATATAGAGATGTCAAACCAGAAACTTGCTGATACTGTGTGTGCTGCTACCGGAGCAAAAAAACAACTTTTCTCTTCCTGTCACAACATATCAAAAGAAGATTTTGATGCAGGCAAAACCTATCTTCTCTTAATGGAAAACAATCTTCAGGCACTTAAGGAGGCATTAAACTGAAATGTCAGCAATAGAATGCAAAAATGTATGTTTTAGTTATGAAGGCAAAGAAATTTTGTCAGATATATCTTTTAAATTAAACAGCGGTGACTATCTCAGTATTCTTGGCGAAAACGGTTCGGGAAAAAGTACGCTTGTAAAAGGGCTTTTAAAACTTAAAATCCCTTCAAGCGGAGAAATACTTTTTGGCAAAGACATAAAATCGTCCGAGATAGGTTATCTCCCCCAAAGGGCAGATATGCAAAAAGATTTTCCCGCCAGTGTTTTTGAAGTTGTGCTTTCCGGGAGATTAAACAGTTGTGGTTTTAAACCTTTTTACTCAAAGTCTGACAAAAAAATTGCTGTTGAAAGTCTCGAATTTATGGGAATATCAGAATTAAAGAAAAGCAGTTTTCAGGAGCTTTCAGGCGGACAGCAGCAAAGGGTTCTGCTTGCCCGCGCACTTTGTGCAACAAAAAAAATGATTATTCTTGATGAACCCACTGCCGGGCTTGACCCCGCGGCTTCTGAAAGTCTTTACAATATAATAAATGACATAAACAAAAACCTCGGGACAACTGTTATAATGGTTTCTCACGATATTGAAGCTGCAACAAATTTTTCAAGTCATATTCTTCATTTGGGAAATAACTCCTTTTTCTTTGGAAGTTCTGAAGAATATCTCCAGGGAGGTATGAAACATGATTAACGTTTTTGTAGAAATGTTTTCCTACCCTTTCATTGTAAAAGCCATCATAGTCGGCACAATGGTTTCGGTGTGTTCTGCTCTTTTAGGTGTCAACCTTGTATTAAAACGCTATTCAATGATAGGCGACGGCCTATCGCACGTTGCATTCGGCGCACTGGCAATTGCAACAGCACTTGGAACAGCACCACTTATCATAACAATCCCCGTAGTTGTGATTTCTGCTTTTTTCCTGCTGAAAATTAACAATAGCAGCAAAATCAAAGGTGATGCAGCAATTGCTCTTGTGTCAAGCGGAGCTCTGGCTGCAGGCATACTGGTTTTGTCCCTCACAACCGGTATGAACACCGATTTATTCAGTATAATGTTTGGCAGCATTCTGTCTCTCACAACCGCCGACACCATTTTCAGCGTTATACTGTCTCTCATTGTGATAATAATATATTTTCTGTTTTCCAACAAAATATTTACAGTAACATTCGACGAATCTTTTTCAAAGGCTATAGGAATAAATACTTACTTTTACAATAGTATTCTTGCAATTTTGACAGCAATAACAATAGTCCTTGGAATGAGAATGATGGGCTCACTTTTAATATCCAGTCTGATAATCTTCCCTGCGCTTACTGCAATGACCGTTTGCAAGCATTTCAAGCATGTTATTGTATGTTCAGCGGCAGTTTCAATCTTTTCTTTTATTATCGGGATTGTGCTGTCCTATATATTTGAAACGCCCACCGGAGCAACTGTTGTCGCGGTGAGCGGAATACTTTTTATTCTGTTTAAAATCATTAAAAAAATCGCCTAAGGAAAAACCTTAGGCGATTTTCTATTACTGTTCGTCGTCAAACAATCTGATAAGTTTTATTTTACCTGTTTTAGGGTCAATGTCTTCAATTTTTACTCTCAGAACATCTCCAACTATAACAACATCTTCAACCTTTTCAACACGTTTCTTGTCAAGCTTGGAAATATGAACAAGACCGTCTTTGCCCGGAAGAATTTCAACAAAAGCACCGAATGTTGTTGTTCCAACAACTGTACCTTCATATATTTCACCGATTTCAGGTTCTTTTACGATGTTTTCAATAATCTTTCTTGCTGCTTCACCCGAGCTTGAATCAACCGCTGCAATAAATACTCTACCGTCATCTTCGATGTCGATTTTAACTCCTGTATCAGCAATGATTTTCTGAATAACTTTTCCACCTGTACCGATAACTTCTCTGATTTTGTCAGGGTTTATAGTGAAGCTTATCATTTTGGGTGCATAAGGTGAAAGTTCTTCTCTCGGCTGAGGAATTGCTTTAAGCATAACTTCATCTAAAATGTGGAGTCTTGCTTTTCTTGTTTTTTCAAAAGCTTCTTTTATAATTTCTGGTGTGAGTCCGTCAACTTTAATATCAACCTGAATAGCTGTGATACCATTTTTTGTACCGCCAACCTTAAAGTCCATATCGCCGAAGAAATCTTCAACGCCCTGAATATCAAGCATTGTCATAAAGCTTCCGTCGTCTCTTGTGATAAGACCAACAGAAATACCTGCAACAGGCTCTTTTATGGGCACGCCCGCATCCATAAGAGCAAGTGTGGATGCACAGATAGAACCCTGAGAAGTTGAACCGTTGGAGCTTAATACTTCAGAAACAAGTCTGATTGCATAAGGGAATTCATCTTCTGAAGGAATAACCGGTTCAAGAGCTTTTTCTGCAAGTGCACCGTGACCGATTTCACGTCTGCCGGGACCTCTTGAAGGACGGGTTTCACCAACACTGTAGGACGGGAAATTGTAGTGGTGCATATATCTTTTGCTTTCGTCGTTGTCAATACCATCAATTTTCTGAGCTTCACCTATGGGAGCAAGAGTTGCAACAGTAAGCACCTGTGTCTGTCCTCTTGTGAAAAGGCCGCTGCCGTGAGTTCTCGGCAAAATGCCAACTTCTGCTGCAAGAGGTCTAATTTCATCAATCTGTCTGCCGTCAACACGTTTACCTTCTTCGGAAAGCCATGTTCTAACAATATATTTCTGCAGTTTATAAATTGCTTCTGCAATTTCAGATTCTCTGCCTTCATATTTTTCACCAAACTCTTCAGCAATTTCATTTTCAACAACAATCATTCTTTCGTCACGAACATTTTTGTCGTTGGTATCCATAGCAAATTTTACTTTGTCTATTGCAAAGTTTTTGATGTCGTTATAAAGTTCTTCGTCAACAACGCAGGATTCATAAGCAAACTTAGGTTTGCCTATTTCTTCCCCGATAGATTTGATGAACTTACAAAGTTCTTTTATGTGTTCATGTGCTGTTAAAATTGCTTCAAGCATAAGATCTTCGGGAACTTCCTTTGCACCTGCTTCAATCATAACAATTTTCTCAACGCTTGCAGCAACAAGAAGATTGAGCACAGATTTTTCTCTTTCTTCAACAGTTGGGTTTATAATGATTTTTCCATCAACAATACCAACGTAAACGCTTGCAACAGGTCCGTTAAACGGAATGTCAGACATTTCGATTGCAATAGCTGCACCAAGCATCGCAGCAATTTCCGGAGAATTGTCCTGTTCAACAGACATAACTGTTGAAACAATGGAAACGTCGTTTCTTAAATCTTTCGGGAAAAGCGGACGAAGCGGTCTGTCAATAGCACGGGACGCAAGAATAGCTTTTTCAGAAGGTTTGCCTTCTCTTTTCATAAAGCTTCCCGGTATTTTACCAACCGAATAAAGTTTTTCTTCAAAGTCTACGCTGAGTGGGAAAAAGTCAACTCCCTCTCTGGGTTTTGCCGAAGCAGTAGCTGTTGTTAAAACAACTGTGTCACCATATCTTACAAGGGCGCTGCCGTTTGCAAGGCCTGCAAGTTTGCCGGTTTCAACAACTATCGGTCTGCCGGCAAGAGTGGTTTTAAAAATTTTCTCCATTTTAATTCCTCCATAAAAAAATTTTTTTAAGGTTATGGTGGAATTAGCCATTATATATATCGCCTGCCCGCAAAGCGCCATATATAATGCCTAACCTCCCACAACCCTGATTTTGAAAGTAAAGGGCAGCAAATGCCGCCCTTTTTCTTTACTTTCTGAGTTCCAATTTAGCTATGATTGCACGGTATCTTTCAATATCCACTTTTGTGAGATAGTTGAGAAGAGCACGTCTCTGACCTACCATTTTGAGAAGGCCACGTCTTGAGTGATTATCTTTTTTATGCTCTTTAAGATGTTCGTTCAAGTCATTAATTCTTTTTGTAAGAATAGCAATCTGAACTTCCGGAGAACCGGTGTCTGACTCGTGAGTCTTGTAAGCTTCGATAATCGCCTGTTTTTCTTCTTTACGCAACATAGTTTTCACCTCCGATAATAAATAATTCGCTAAACAGCCAAGTCTTCGGCGGTGACCCCAAAAACATAGCCATAAGCACACTTTGACATTATATCACACTAAATTTTGTTTGTAAATAGTTTTTT
>JAZNIU010000019.1:0-24138 GCA_045577655.1 Clostridia bacterium | reverse complement strand
TATTGGCACTCTTGTTCAAATATGCCATAAAAAAAGCCGGGAAATTTGTCACTTTGTCAAATTTTCAAAAAGACTTGAAATAATGTCGTAAATGTGAGATAATATAAGTAATAAAAGAATTTTTTGGGGAGGTAGACACTATGTCTTCAGTTTCATCTGTGATTTTGGCCGCCGGTTCGGGCACAAGAATGAAATCTTCAAAAGCCAAGGTTACGCATGAGCTTTGTTTCACTCCGATAATTAAATGGGTCTATTCTGCAGTTACTTCTGCAGGAATTGACAATATCATAACTGTTGTTGGCGCAGGTGCCGACCAGGTTAAAGCTTGCCTCGGTGAAGACAAAAAATATGCCCTTCAGGAAGAGCAGCTTGGTACAGGCCATGCTGTTATGTCCGCAATGCCTCTTTTAGAGGACGACGGTGCAGTTCTTGTTCTTGCGGGGGATGCTCCTCTTATCACAACAGAAACGCTCTCTGCCGCTATCAAATATCATTTTGACAATCGTTTTGCTGCAACTGTTATAACAGCAAACCTTGATAATCCCGCAGGTTACGGCAGAATTCTAAGAGATGACAATCTAAACGTCAAAGCAATTATAGAAGACAAGGATGCAACTGCCGTTCAGAAACAGATAACCGAAGTAAATTCGGGTATGTACTGTTTTGATGTTGGTCTTTTAAGAGCGGCTCTTTCCGAGATTAGAAACGACAATGCTCAGGCAGAGTATTATCTTACAGACACTATAGAAATTCTCCTTAAAAACGGATATAATGTCGGCGCTTATCAGGCAAAAGATATATCTGAAATTCTGGGGATTAACGACCGTGTCCAGCTTGCAAATGCCGACGCTATTATGCGCAGCAGAATAAACGACGCTCTCATGCGTTCGGGAGTTGCCATAATTGACCCGAAAACTACATACATCGGTGGGGACGTTAAAATCCAGGCCGATACCGTTATATATCCAAACACAATAATAAAAGGCAGCAGCGTTATCGGAAGCGGTTGCACAATCGGCCCTTCCTGCGAAATTGAAGATTCTGTCATCGGCAATGGCTGTAACATAAAATCTTCTGTTCTTCTTTCCGCAAAAGTGGGCGAAGGTGTAAACGTTGGCCCTTTTGCATATATCCGTCCCGGCTGCACAGTTGGCAACAATGTTAAAGTAGGCGACTTTGTGGAGCTTAAAAACTCTGTTATAGGCGACGGAACAAAAATTGCACATCTCACCTATGTGGGCGACAGCGACGTTGGCGAAAGGGTTAATTTCGGTTGCGGTACTGTAACTGTTAACTATGACAGCCAAAACAAGTTCCGCACCACTATAGGAAATGATGCGTTTATCGGTTGTAACACCAACCTGGTTGCTCCCGTAACCGTTGGCGACGGTGCATATACTGCCGCAGGCTCCACCATCACAGAAGATGTTCCTGCTGATGCTCTTGCACTTGCAAGGTCCCGCCAGATTAACAAAAACGGTTGGCGCAAAACAAAAAAGTTTAAAAAATAAAATTATGTACCCATACATAATTAAAAAAATATAAGGAGTGATAAAGAATGGGTCCGATTCACGGGAAAAACATAAAGATTTTTGCCGGAAACTCTCACAAAAAACTTGCTAAAGACATTGCCGCAAAACTTGGTCTTACGCTTGGCAATTCTGAGGTAAAGATTTTTAGTGACGGAGAAATATCTGTTAATATTAACGAAACGGTCAGAGGCTCTGAAGTGTTTGTAATTCAGTCCACATCAAATCCCGTAAACGATAATATTATGGAACTTCTCATTATGATTGACGCTTTCAAAAGAGCGTCCGCAGCTAAGATAACAGCTGTTCTTCCATATTTTGGTTATGCACGTCAAGACAGAAAAGCAAAGGCGAGAGACCCAATCTCTGCCAAACTTGTTGCTGACCTTATTACAACTGCAGGCGCCGACAGAGTGCTCACAATAGACCTGCATGCACCGCAGATTCAGGGCTTTTTCAATATCCCTGTTGACCATTTGTATGGTGGACCACTTCTTGCAAATTACTTCAAATATAAATTTAAAGATGAGCTTGAAAATGTCTGCATCGTTTCTCCTGACCATGGCAGTGTTGGCAGAGCAAGGCAGTTTGCTCAGCGGCTCAACGTTCCTTTTGCAATTGTTGACAAACGCCGTCCGCGTCCCAACGTTGCAGAAATTATGAATGTTATCGGCGATATTAAGGACAAGCACTGCATTATGGTCGACGATATGATAGATACCGCTGGCACAATAGCAGCAGGTGCTTCTGCTCTTATGGAACGCGGTGCAAAAGCAGTTTACTGTGCTTGCACACATGCGGTACTCTCCGGTCCTGCCATTGACAGACTTGGCGAATCTCCGCTTCAGGAAATTGTCTTCCTTGACACAATTCCGCTTCCCAAGAGCAAAATGCTGGAAAAATTCAAGGTTCTTTCTGTTGCTCCTATATGCGCAGAGGCAATCAAGAGAATTTACGAAGACATTTCTATCAGTCCTCTTTACGTTGACCCTGATAAGAAAAGCGAATAATTACACTACATAAAAAGACGGATTCACTGAATCCGTCTTTTTTTATTTTATATGCGCACACAAACTGCTGTAAATAACATCTGCAACCTGTGTAAATCCCACTTGTGTAGGATGTACCTGGTCCTTTTCCGAATAGTTGCTGCTACTGTCATGCGTAACAGCTACAGGAACAATATATACATTTTTATAATTTGACAGAACGTTATTAAGCCTTTCCATAAGGTTAAAAACTTTGGTGTGTTCTATATCATCTGTCAAAGGGCCTTTGTACATTGTGTTTACTACAAAGATTGGTATGTTGGGATCGTCGTTTTTAATATAATCAACCATTCTCACTATGTTGCTGACATTTCTTACCGGACTGTTTTGAATTCCGTTTATTCCAAGAAAAATCTGCACCACATCAGGCTGAACTCCAGTTGTGGTTTTATAGTAATTCCAGTTAAATCTTGCCCCGTCCCAGAAAGGATGTACTCCCTCCTTTTCAAATGTGTACTCTGTTGCATTCATATAGCTGCCCGAAGAAAAACCACTTCTTCCCTCGAAGAAAATTGTGTTTCTTCCTCTGGTTCCCAGAAACTCAATTTTTCCGTCCGAGTCCTCTTTTAAAAGATTGAGCCATGGTTTGTTGTTTGAAAGAGAATCACCAATTGCAAGAAATTTCATTTTTGGAAGCTCATCTTTTACAATTTTTACAGTAGACTCCCCCGTCCAAACAACCCTACCATCTGTATCAATCGCTGTAACTTTGAGAGGATAGCTTCCAAAGTTTCCCTTAGCTTCTATCAAATAATTTTCATTCTGTTCTTTGCCGACTTTACATTCCCAATCAAATTTAAGCCCCTGTTTTCTCTCTGAAACAAGTTGGTTTGCATATATGGTAACTTTCTTCCCGTCCGCCACGCAAATTTCCTCCGGTATGAATCCGTCTATACCGTTTGAATTTGATATTTTTAGATTTGCATCGCTTTTTTCATATGTTGTTACGGCAATATATTCTATACCCTGCGGCACAATATATTTGTCAACCGCATTTGCTGATCCACATTCCGCAACAGCTTTTTTATTCGCATCATACGCTGTAACAAATCTTACCTTTGTTGGAAATCTGTAATTGGTAAAATAAATTGTATCTCCGGGAGTAACCTTCATAAGCTCGCTATGATTATATATGGGGTTTGCATAGACTTTTCCATTTGTGGCAATATATTTTCCATATGTAACCTTATCCACACTAAACAAATTCTTTTCATCTGCTAATGGTTTATAAGAATTTATTATTACAGTGTTTGTGTCACCATTCCACCCAACATTGCAATTTAGTGTTTCGGCAACAAATCTTGCAGGTACAAGAGTCCTGTCATTTACAATTTTTGCCGGCACATCAAGCAAAATTTCCTTGCCGTTTACTTTTGCAATATTGCTGTCTATGGTAAGGGATATTTCTGTGGCACCTTTTTTCGCGTATACACTTTGCGAAGCATCGTCCCACTCTACAAAGGCATTTAAACTTTCAAAAATCTTTCTCAGCGGCACAAGTGTTCTTCCGCTTATAATTATTGGATTTTGGTCAAATTCAATTTTTTCTCTGTTAATAGTAACGTTAATAATTTCTTCTTTTGCAAATACGCTCAGTTGGCATAAAATTGTAATAAACAAGCATATTGCTATAATTTTTCCAAACTTTTTTCTCATTTTTTACCTCTCCTAACCCTTTTTTCTATTAAATATTGTGTTAGGTTATTGTATTACAAATAATGCCGTTTGTCAACATTTACTACTATTAGTATATTATATATTAACATCTGTTAGTATATAATTGATACTGAGAGGTGGTTAAAATATGAAAAATTCTTTTGATTATGTCTCTTTAGGATCACGGATCCGTAAAATACGAAAACAAGTCGGAATGACTCAGGAGCAGTTGGCAGAAGCCTGCGACTTATCTACTGCACACATTGGTCATATTGAGCGCGGCACACGAGCCGCATCAATAGAAACTCTTATGACTATTTCAAAAGTTTTGAATATCAGCACCGATTATATGCTACTGGATGTTGACCTTACAAATTCAAAAAAATTCTCCGACCTTATCAACTCCTTAAACAATGTAGATGAAGAAAAATACAATAGGTTATATTCAGTATTTAAAATTCTTGTGGAAAATATTGACCAAATGTAAAAAAAACGGCAGCTCTCTATAATGAGAGCTGCCGTTTTTATATATTTACAAAAGTTTTTTATCTGTATTTCATTGCCACTGACCCTGCACTGTGCGCGTGGCATATTGCTATCGCAAGAGCATCTGCAGTATCATCCGGCTTGGGAACTCTGTCCAGTCCCAGAAGCGATTTTGTCATCTGCTGCACCTGGTTCTTGTCCGCTCTTCCATATCCCGTTACTGCCTGTTTTACCTGCAGCGGAGTGTATTCAAAAACCTCAATACCTGAATTTACTGCTCCCAGAAGAAGCACCCCTCTCGCCTCAGCAACAGTTATTGCCGTTTTGGAGTTGGTATTGAAAAAAAGCTCTTCTATTGCCATACAGTCGGGCTTTTCCTTTTCAATGAGCGCAACCAATGAATCGTACACTATTTTAAGACGCTCCACCACCGGTGTTCCCGCCTTTGTCTGAATGCTGCCATAGTCGTGGACTCTGAACCTGTTACCTATGTGTTCAACAATTCCGTAGCCTACTATTGCTATACCCGGGTCTATGCCTAAAACTTTCATATTATACCTCTTTCGTATATTTATGCACAAAACTTATAGAAAACTGTATAAAAATTTGTTGAATTTTTCAGTTGCAAAAATTGCCGAAATGTACTATACTAGTAGTATACCAAATTTAAGGAGGAATTTCAAGTGGCTAAAGAAAAGGTTATACTTGCATACTCAGGGGGACTGGACACCTCTATTATCATACCCTGGCTCAAAGAAAACTACGATTATGAAGTTATCGCTGTTTGCGGTGATGTTGGTCAGGGCAAAGAAACAGAAGGTCTGGAAGAAAAAGCCTTAAAAACAGGCGCTTCCAAACTCTACATTGAAAATCTTCAGGAAGAATATGTTAACGATTTTATATGGCCCACACTTAAAGCAGGCGCTATATACGAAGGCAAATATATGCTGGGTACATCCCACGCAAGACCGTGTATTGCAAAACGTCTTGTTGAAATTGCAGAAAAAGAAGGTGCAACTGCTATCTGCCACGGTTGCACAGGCAAAGGAAACGACCAGGTTCGTTTTGAGCTCACAATAAAAGCTCTTGCACCTCACCTTAAAATTATTGCTCCCTGGAGAATATGGGATATCAAATCCCGTGAGGAAGAAATTGAATATGCAGAAGCTCGCGGAATTCCTGTTCCTGTTACAAAAGAAGACAACTATTCTATGGACAGAAACATCTGGCACCTCAGCCACGAAGGTATGGACCTCGAAGACCCGGCAAACGAGCCTAACTATGATAAAATACTTAAAATGATGGTTTCTCCGGAAAATGCTCCCGACACTCCTACATACGTTACAATAGATTTTGAAAAAGGTGTACCGGTTGCAATTGACGGCGTACGCTATGACAGTGCAGTAGCTCTTCTCACAAAAGCAAACGAGCTTGCAGCTGCCAACGGTATCGGCATAGACGACATTGTGGAAAACAGACTTGTTGGTATGAAGAGCCGTGGCGTGTATGAAACACCGGGCGGAACGCTTTTATATGCTGCTCACAAAGAGCTTGAATATCTCTGTCTGGACAAACAGACTCTCCACTATAAACTGGACCTTGCAAACAAATTTGCAGACCTTGTATATGACGGTTTGTGGTACACCCCTCTCCGTGAGGCTATGTCCGCTTTTGTTGACAAAACACAGGAAACCGTTACAGGCAGCGTTCGTATGAAACTTTATAAAGGCAACGTAATGCCGGCAGGCACAACATCTCCCTATTCATTGTATAATGAAGAAATTGCTACATTCAGCGAGGACGATGTTTACGACCAGAAAGATTCAGCAGGTTTCATCAATCTGTTCGGTCTCCCCTTAAAGGTTCGTGCTATGATGCTTAAAAACTTGAAAAAATAATATAACAAAATGAAAGAGCAGGTTTAAAACCTGCTCTTTTTTATTTTATGTCTTCTATAATTTCTGCTTTTTCATCCAGACACTGCGGATTTGCAAGATATTTTTTGAGTTGTTTAAGCGCCTGTGCAAAATAGTATCCGTCGCAAATACGCTCGTCTGTGGTAACTGTATAGTCCACATATTTTTTCACATATACAAACCCGTCGTCGCCTATCACCTTTTCCTTGTATTTTTTGCCAAACGCAAAGAAAATCGGAACATTACCAAAATTATAAAGATGATGGTAGATTGCCGGTATGCCGAGTGAGCCCATAGATGTTATAAACATCGAAGCGTGGAAAGGACTAACATCTTCCAGCACTGTCGGCAGAAGACCAAAATAGTCCATAAGCTTTAATGTCCATACTGTAAATTTCAAAAATATTCCGGGCAGGAAAGTGAGATACTTTGCGACATTGTCAAAGTCGTTATCGTCTGCATCCCCTTTGTTTTCTTCTATTGCTTTTGTGAATTTCTCATAGACATCTTTGGCAGTATCGCCCGGTTCAAATTTCACTTTAATTACTGTATCGGGCGATTCGATAGACATGCTTTTTTTAATTGTCAGAGCTATAATGCAGCCAAATCTCGAATAGACTTTCTGGCCTGCAAGATATCTGTTAATTGCCGGATATTGCGCTGTTGCCCTGAGGTATGCCGCAATAAGAACGTGCATCAGCCCGAAACCTTTTAATCCTTCTGCTCTTTTGTCAGCAATATACTGTTCTATTTCTTCAAGGTCAAGCTTTTCACGGATGAGATTGCACGCGCCTGATCTTTCAGGCATAATGTATGGTTCAATCTGCGCCATAGCGGGAAGCGTTCTCAGTCTTCTTCCGTCCGACCTATCGCTCCATTTCAGAGTGTGTTCTCCAAAATCTCTTTTCATAGACATAGAAAGGAACAACATTCCAAGCACCATCAAAAATATTGAAAGGTCAGGCAAATAGTCGTTAAAAAACTGCGGACGGGTGCTTTTGCTGTACCAGTCGTTCATAACAAATATGAGATTATATGCTGTCAGAAACCCGAAAATATATACAAGAAGTGTGTTTGTTTTTATTTTATTATATATAACTGAAATATATATAAGTCCAAGAGCTACACAAAAAATCCAGCCGAAAATCATAGCGGGTTTTGAAAAGTCCACCGCTGCCAGCATAAAGAAAATGCATCCCATAACAACAGGCAGGATTGTGGCTTTAAAAAATCTTTCACCGCAGATACACAAAATCCCTATCAGAATAACTGTTGCTGCAACGGGAATAACAACCTTTGCCACCATATCATATACGCCAATATGATTAACATTCCCGTTTATAAAATATCCTACTCTCGCAATCTGCGAAAAAAGCAGACAAAAAACTGCAAACCACAGTGAAGCGCTTTTTTTGCTAACATAATAAGAGGTCATACAATCTCCATCCTTTGACAAAAAAATGTGCAGGGAAACTAATGTTTCCCTACACATTATAACAAATTTTTCGTTTTTTTGCAACTCTTTTTTATTTATTTTGATTTTGTATTTCACCAAGTTTAATTTGCCTGCGGTTTTTAATATGTTCTTCCATTGGTTTTATTTCTCCCGCAGCAGTGAGCGCCATTTTTGTAAGCAGCGGTCCCACAAGCTCATATATCAGCACAGCAAACAGGGTAACATTCCTTATAAGATGTCCCGCCTCGCCAAGTTGCATTGCCGTTACACACATTCCAAGAGCAACTCCCGCTTGCGGAAGCAATGTAATTCCAAGATATTTGCAAATCTTCGGCGAGCATTTTGTCGCTTTTGCACTGGCAAAGGTACCGAAATATTTTCCCAACGACCTGAAAATTATGTAAACCATGCCTATTGCAACAATAGCAAGGTCGGAGAAAACCCCAAGTTCAAGTTCTGCACCGCTGATTACAAAAAATGTTGCAAAAATGGGTGATGTCCATTTGTCCGCAGCTCCCATCAAATCGTCCGCCAGAGGACATATATTACAGAAAACTGTTCCCAGCATCATACAGGTCAAAAGCGATGAAAAACCGATATGGAAATGACCGACATCAAATTTAAGTGTCGCAAACGCAACTGTTAAGAAAACCATGCCTATTGTGAGATTGAGTCGGTTGGTGTTGGAGTTGAAAAGCTTTTCAAGTTGTGTGAGCACCCAGCCCATAACGGCTCCAAGCCCAAGCGAGCATATTATTTCAATAAGAGGGTTAACAACAATTGAAACAATATCAACCGTTCCTACCATAAGCGTTTTTGCTATTCCGAAAGATACTGCAAAAACAATAAGACCTACTGCATCATCCAGAGCAACAATAGGTAGCAGAAGTTTTGTAAGCGGCCCGTCCGCTTTATACTGGCGAACAACCATAAGAGTTGCCGCAGGTGCCGTAGCCGTTGCAATTGCGCCAAGTGTTAAAATCTGGGGAAGTGAAAGCTTGCCCGGCATTGCAAGGTAGAGTAAATAGAGTGCCACATCTACCAGCAAGGTTGCAACAAGCGCCTGAAAAACACCTATGACAAGTGCTTGTCTGCCTGTTTTTTTAAGTTCGGACAGCTTAAATTCGCTTCCAATGGAAAATGCGATAAACCCAAGCGCCACTTCCGAAACGGTGGAAAGCATCTCCACTTCTGAAATGGAGGTAAATCCAAGCCCTTCAAGCTTCAGTGCACCAAGACAATATGGTCCTATAAGCACACCTGCAATAAGATAGGATGTAACAGACGGCAGATGAAATTTTTTAAAAACTCTTGACATCAGAAGGCCTGCCAGAAGCGCCACCGATACAGAAAGTATTACGTTCATAATTTTCCCTTCATTTACAAAATATTTTAGTCATAGAAAAAGCGGCAAGCTTTAAGAACTTGCCGCAATGTGGTGGGCACAACAGGGCTCGAACCTGTGACCCTCTGCTTGTAAGGCAGATGCTCTCCCAGCTGAGCTATGCGCCCATAACTTTCCGGTTTTCCTAACCACTTTACCGATTATATCACACCACTAAAGAAAAAGCAAGTATTTTTTAGAAAATACTTGCTTTTCTTGTATTATAAATCAAGTTTAAGGTCGTTTTCTTTTATCCAGCCGATTTTTCTTAAGGGAATGGACAAAAGCCATGTAAGTATTGCAGGAAGAACAAATGAAATAAGCACAAGTCCAATCCAGTCAAAAGCTGTTATCGCCATCTTGCTTCCATTGGCAATGTCATTGAGCCAACCGGTATATACGCCGATTTGTCCTACAAAACCACAGGTTCCCATACCGGAAGAAACTGCCGCTCCGTTCATTTCAAGTTTAAACAGGCAGGTAGCGATTGGTCCCGTTATGGCAGATGCCAGCGTCGGAGCAATCCATATTTTAGGGTTTTTAACAATATTGCCCATCTGCAGCATGCTGGTGCCTATTCCCTGGGCAAGAAGACCGCCCCATCTGTTTTCCTTAAAGCTCATAACAGCAAAACCAACCATTTGTGCACAACAGCCTGCAACCGCTGCTCCGCCGGCAAGGCCTGTAAGTCCAAGCGCTGCGCATATTGCCGCACTGCTTATAGGAAGTGTCAGCGCAATTCCCACTATAACAGAAACAATAATCCCCATCAAAAACGGGTGAAGTTCTGTTGCCCACATAATTGCATTTCCTACTGCATTTGCAGCATCGCCAATATAATGTGCAAACCATATTGACAGTATGACACCGCTGCAGATTGTAACAATAGGAGTAACAAGTATATCAATTTTGGTTTCTTTGCTCACTGCTTTGCCGAGTTCTGCCGCAACTATTGCAATAATGAGCACCGCAAGAGGCCCACCCGAGCCGCCGAGCGCGTCAGCAGCGCTTCCCACCGCTGCAAGAGAAAACAGAACAAGCGGAGGCGCCTGAAGTGCGTATCCTATGGCAATTGCCATTGCAGCGCCTTTAACCGATGAAGCAAAATTTCCAATTTCCACAAGCACATCTAATCCAAGCTGTTTACCTAGAGTGCTGATGATTGTTCCTATCAGCAGAGAAGCAAAAAGCCCCTGTGCCATAGCGGAAAGTGCATCTATTCCATATCTTTTAGCTGAAAATACAATATTTTTTCTTTTTAAAAAAACTTTAAATCTGTTCATTTTATCATTTCCTTTTATGTCTTTAATCAAGATCAAAATATTCTAAAAATTCTGTCTGCCCTTCAATTTTTTCTGCGGCCGTCCGCATATTGTCTATGTTTGTTTTTATTGATCTTTTGTCAATGAAAACCGCTTTAAACAGCCTGTGCACCCACGCCACCGGCAGCAAAACGGGGCGTTTTTTTGCATATGTATATGATGCGGTAAGCTTTTCAACCGGTGGGAAAAACCTTTCAATATAGTTTCTTATTTTAAGAAATTTGTTCCCTTTTGCTTTTTTCACATCGTATATAAAAACATTGTCCATAACACCGTACACACTGTTTTTTGATGTAAAATTAACAAAATGCTCAAGCATTTTCTCATCCTGCCGAGGATAGCTTAAAGGGGGCAACATATCAAAATATACCCTCGCCGTATCAAGTAGTCCGTAGAAAAATTTTTCCAGATTAAGAAGCTTTAACTTGTCAATAACATAGTTAAAATCTATAATGTTTTTTTCAATGAAAAGCACAATGTCTGCAATGTTGCGTACCCCTGCTCCCTTTTTTCGTGCATGTTTTGCAAGATGTGCAACAAGGTGTACCAGCATATCCTCATTTGAGGGTTTTCTCACGCGTTCTCCCACAAGAGGCTTGGAGCTTTTCCACATATCACAGTCGAATTCCGCCTTTTTTTCAATCCCTGAAAAAACCTCATAAAAGGTTTCAAATTTAAGAAAGTTTTCTTTGCCAAATTCTACCGTAGTTTCCAGCTCGCGCGATACGCTGTAGCCTTCGCCCGCAAACACATTTTTCACAAGTTCCAGCTGTTCTTTTTTTATAATTACATCACAGTCGCTCATGGTTCGAAGTTCAGGGACGGGGTAAAGTTCTCTTATAACATACCCTTTAAGAGCCAGCATGTCCGCACCTGAAACATTGGCGTGTTCAAACAGGTTTTTCATTGCACCGACTTGTTTTGAGAAAAAGTATGCACAGGTCATTGTCGCCTGTCCCCATTTCCCCAAAAGGTCAGCAGGAGGTCTTTTTTCTTCCGGAAGTTTTCTTACAGCATCAAATATTATGGGAAGTATTTTCTGCTCGTCCGAAAGCTCGTACAGTTTCCCCCACAAAAGTTCGTCGGGCGGGTTTTCAGGTGTTTTTTCCCTTATGGCACAAGCCAGCAGATGTATCATATATCTTTGTTCGCTGCTAAGCATTTTCTGCACCCCGCTTATCAGATTCCTGGTTGTCCAAATACTCAAAGTTTAAATTCATCAAAAGCCCGATAAACATAAAGAAAATGGGTTCGCCTATGTATGTGCTTGAGAACATAAGTTTCGGAATTGTAGCAGAAAAGAAAATAAACAGTACACTGACAGCTTCTTGTTTCCTGACTTTAAAATACGCCCGTACTATCAGTATAATAAGTGCAAGAAGAATTGCTCCTCCGATAAATATTCCAAAATCCATAAGTATATCATATATCAGATTGTGCGAATAAGTCCTTTCAACTCCAATTGGCGGTCCGCCTTTAACTTTTTCATATAGCGGATATGAAGAACCCGCAGCTCCACAACCTATTATAAGATTTTCTTTTATAACCTCACGTGCCTGCTCATGATAAACTTCTCTACCGCTGTCATATGTAATGTTTTCGTCCATGTACATATTTACAATTCGTATATCATAGTCGTACTTATCAAGAACTGTCTGAAGTTGCAACAATATTGGTTCAATATTTAAAAACACAACCAGCGCCAAAACTCCTGCCAGAATTTTAAAATATGCTTTTATATTTATGTTAAACAAAAATTCTATTGCCAGATATATCACTGCACACAGCAGAGCACCTCTGCAGCCTATAACAACAAGCGTTACAATAGAAAGCGCGCTTAATACATACGCAAATATGTTTTTTTTCTTCAGAGAAATCCACAACATTCCTATTACAACTGCAACGTTACCATATGCAGTTGACATATACTCAAATTTCAGCCCGGTAATTATACTGTTCCACATTGTTCCTAAGAACATAGTAAGACCTATAGAACAATATATCATTCCGATTTTAGAAAACCTTTTCCAGTCAGCAATATGTGCAAAACAGATTATTCCGCACATTCCTTCAATCATAACCGGTTTAAAGTAATAGAGTTTTAAAATAATTCTTGCATTTTCATTCAAAAGAAAACTCATCAGCCAGAAGAAAATTATAAATCCCATTACAAGATAATCTCTTCTCTTAAGACGTTTTGCTGCCGCCGCAGTTCCGAGCAAAATTACTATTGCTGAAAGTGCACCATATATAGCGCTGTCCCAGACAAATCCCGATTCCACAAACATATTGAAAAGTTTGTTTATTGAACCGACTATGCTTTCGTATGTTATAAGCGTCCACAAGCTAAGACAGATCCAGGTTTCATCTTCTATATTAAAAAAGTTCCGGGTGTTTAAACTGTTTTGCATCTTCAACTTCCTCAACTATATGTTTAAAAATAATATCACACGAAATTTCCGTAGTATAATTTTCTTCAAGAAATCTTTTTGCGTTTTTGCCAAGCGTTTTCCTGAGCTCGTCATCTTGGGCAAGCTTTTCCACATGTTGTCTGAAAAGTTCAGGATCGTTGCTGTAGCACCAGAGCCCTAAGCCATTTTTTTCAATAATTTCTCCAAGATCGGTAGCGGTGTCTTCCGCACTTAGTATCGGCATTTCGTATTCCATATAAGGCAAGATTCTGGAGGGGATATTGGGCACCGTAAGCCCGTAGTATAAAAACACCAGTCCAACGTCGCAGACGCTTACCATTTTTTCATATTGGGCCGTTTCCATATAGTCCAGAATAGTAATATTCTGAACATCTTTCAGCATTTTCTCCATTTTCGCCTTGTCTTCACCCGAAGCAATTATAAGAAAATGTGCTCTATCTATATCGCGACATTTATTTATCGCTCGTGCGATAAACTCCACTCCCTGGGCACGTCCGATGTTACCACCATACAGAAAAACTACTTTGTCACTTGCTATGCCGAACTGATTTCTTATCTTCTCACGATATCCCGAAATGTGTGGCATTGAAATGTCCAGTGCATTAGGGTTTATTTCCACTTTATTTATATCTATGTATGGGTTGTTTTTTATCAGATACTGCCTGCAACCCTCCGACATTGTCCCGATAAAATCGGATATTCTATATAACTTTTTCTCATAAAATCTGAAAATTTTAAATATAATGCCATTCCTTGAAAAAGTGCCGGTATCTGCCGCAATGTGCGGAAAATAGTCTTTCTGAAGCAAGTAAAACATCGCATTATTATATTTTTTCTTAAGCTTTTCTATAAGCTTTGAGATGGTAACCGGCGGAGTTGAGTATATAACAGCATGGAATTTCTCCCGCCCAAGATATTTTTTAATTTTTCTCATCACAAGATAGGGAAAAACCAGGTATGCTATCCCCTTTTTCACGCCTGAAACACTGCCGCGGATACCGTCAAGACATATATTTATAACCCTTGTTCCGTAGTCTGTATAACACTTCTCGGGTTGTCCGCCTACTCTTATAAGAACAATCTCGTGCCCTCTTCTTTTAATTTCTCGTATGAGGTCGGGGTATATAGATTTTGCAGACAAATCGTTTGTCTGGCCTATTGTGATAAATAATATCTTCATAATCGTTCCCCTTAAAAATACCTATATATAAAATATTTTATCACACCCTGCTTTTTTTGTCAATAAAAACGGGTTGCTAATGCAACCCGTTTCCTACCTTCTTACAAGATATTTTCTGACGTCTATTGAAACTGCAAAAATAATTATCAGACCTTTTATTATATATTGATAATATGGGCTGATGCCTATAAAGTTAAGCCCATAATTTATAAACTGCAATATCAGTGTTCCGAGCAACACCCCGGGAATTGTTCCCACCCCTCCCGAAAAGGATACACCGCCTACCACACACGCAGAGATTGCATCAAGTTCGTAGTTAATGCCGGTATTACTGGTGGCAGAACCGACACGACCCGCTTCCAGAAACCCTGCAAGCCCGTAAAGAGCTCCGGAAATTATGAATATTATCATAATATTTTTTACAATATTAACGCCCGATACCGCCGCAGCCTCGGGGTTGCCGCCAATGGCAAACATGTTTTTGCCCAGCGTTGTTTTGTTCCATATAAACCACATGACGATTGCCACAATTATAAGATAAAATATCAGATATGGAAGTTCCACGCTCCCCAGTTTAAAGGACCCCGTAACGAAATTTACATACCTTTCGTCCAGGTTTGCTATTGGCTGTGCACCAAGGGGCGGTCTGTCTATATATATACAGGAAAGTCCGTAGGCTATAAGCTGCGTTCCCAACGTTATAATAAAGGCATGTACTTTAAGTTTTGCCACACCAAACCCGTTAATCATACCGAAAACTGCACCTATTATCACCGAAACTATAAGCGGAACAATAAGAGGAAGTACCGGTAAATTTGCGTACATTCTGGAAGCATAGGAGGCAGATTGCAGAAGAGAAGCAGAAATAATTGCACAAAGTCCAAGCACACGGCCAACTGAAAGGTCTGTCCCCTGGAGCACAATCAGCCCGGCGACTCCAAGTGCAAGTATTCCTCTTGTCGACGCCTGACTTAAAATGTTTGTTATGTTCTTAATCGATATAAAAGATGGGTCTGCAATAATAACTGCCAGAATCATTGCCCCCAACACTATATACAAGGCGTAATTTAAAATAACTCCGCCAAAATCTTTTCCTTTTCTTGTATCAGTCATTTGTTTTTTCTCCTTTACAGGGCATTATAAATACTTTGCCGACAACCGGATGATTTCCTCCTGGGTTAAATCTTTTGTATCATAAATTCCGGCGACCCGTCCCGCCGACATCACAAGAATACGATCGCAGATACCAAAAAGTTCACTCATTTCGGAGGACACCATAATTACACCCTTGTTTTTATTTGCAAGATCAATAATCAGCTGATAAATTTCATATTTTGCTCCCACATCAATGCCTCTTGTGGGTTCATCCAGCAAAAGCACCTCCGGCTCGGTAAGAAGCCATCTTCCTATAATAACCTTTTGCTGATTTCCACCCGACAGGGTTTTAATCCTCGTTTTTTCAGAAGGCGTTTTCACCCGCATACTGTCAATTACCCAATGAGATGCTCCTTTAATTTTTTTGCCGCTTAAAATTCCCAGACGTGCATATTTTTTAATGTTGGCAATAACAGCATTAAATTCTATGCTGAGCATTCCGAAAATTCCGGTGGCGCGCCTTTCTTCCGTTATAAGTGCAAACCTATTCTTTATTGCACGTGCAGGATTTGTGTTTTCCTTTTTCTCCGAATGAAGATATATGTCCCCAACAGATTTTTTAGAAATTCCGAAAATTGTCTGCAAAAGCTCGCTTCTGCCCGACCCTACAAGCCCCGCAACTCCCAGAATTTCTCCTTTTCTTAGTTCAAAAGACACGTTTGTGACCGCCGGAGGATATGCTCCGCTTAAATTTTTTACCTCGAGAATAACCTCAGAAGGCTTGTTTGTTTTGACCGGGAATCTGCTTACAAGGTCTCTGCCAACCATAAGCTTTATTATTTTGTCGGTGGTTATATTCTCTGCTTTTTCAGTGCTCACCCACCTGCCGTCTCTCATAACCGTCACTTCATCGCAGATTTCAAGTATTTCTTCCATCTTATGAGAAATGTATATAATTCCGCAACCCTTGTTTTTAAGTTTTTTTATAATTTTAAAAAGATGTGCCACCTCCTGTTCGTTAAGAGAGGAGGTAGGTTCATCCAGTACAAGTATTTTTGCATCATAGGAAACAGCCTTCGCGATTTCCACCATCTGTCTTTGAGACACCGAAAGACCTTTCATCTTTTCTCTGGGGTCTACATTTATTTCCAGCTCTTTAAAAATTTTTTCCGTCTCAGTCAACATTGTTTTTTTGTCGACAACCAGTCCTTTTGTCGGGTATCTGCCCAACCAGATGTTATCCATAACGTCGCGTTCAAGCACCTGATTAAGCTCCTGATGTACCATCGCAACACCTTTTTCAAGCGCAATGGCGGGACTGTCAAACCGGGTCTTTATGCCTTCAACATAAATTTCCCCCGAGTCCTCGTGATACACTCCGAAAAGACATTTCATTAAAGTTGATTTGCCTGCTCCGTTTTCGCCCATAAGAGCATGAACACTGCCTCTTCGAAGACAAAGTTTTGCATTGTCAAGAGCCTTGACTCCGGGAAAATATTTTGAGATATTTTCCATTTTAAGAAGATATTCGTTTTTCTCCACAGTCCCTCACCGCTTTCAAAAATTATTCTCCTGTATAGGGCTGATAGGGTATTCTCACCGCAATACCGGTGTCGTCATACTCATAGTAAGTCCCTTCAAGGAAATCTGCACCGTTTACCGCATTCAGCGCAAGAGCAAGCAGCGCTTCTGCCATTGCATCCCCGTCCTGCAATACTGTACCGGACATATATTTTTTGCTTATCAGGTCTTTTGCCGCATCGGTCGCATCAACACCAACCACCGGAACAAACTTTGTCTCGTCACCCTTGTTGTAGCCCGCCGCCTGAAGTGCTGCAATTGCGCCCTGTGCCATGCCGTCATTGTTTGCTATTACAAACTCAATTTTGTTGCCGTATTTTGAGAGCCACGCTTCCATAGCACGGTTTGCCTGCTCGGTATCCCAGTTTGCAACCTGCAACTCCAGCATTTGTGTTTTAATTCCGCTTTCTTCAATTGTTTTAACTGAATATTCTGTTCTTGCAACCGCTTCCGGATTGTCCGGCTCCCCTTTAAACATAACATATTGCATAACTCCGTCGCCGTTGGTGTCATATTTTCCTGTCTGCCAGAGCTTTGCAGCAATCTGCCCCTGTATTATACCGGCATCTTTTGCATTTGTACCAACAAAGCGTGCTTTATTATAGCTTTTGATTGTCTGGGTGTCGGGCTCACGATTAAAGAATATAATAGGAATGTCTGCCGCTTTTGCCTTGTTTATAAGAGTTGAACTCGCGCCTATATCAACCATATTTACTAAAAGAACATCCACTCCCTTTTGGATCACCAGATCCATCTGGTCGTTTTGTGTTCCCTGGTCCCCTTTACCGTCGTTAAGCAGAAGTTCTGCTTTGCCTTTTGCTTTTTCTTCCAGCGCCTGTCTGACAGTTGAAATATAAGTGTCATCATATTTATATATAAGGACACCTATTTTGGGTTGTCCGCCAACCGCTGTTTCACCTTGACTGTCTGTTCCTCCACAAGAAACAAGCAATACCATTGTTAATAAAATTGATAAATATAAATAAATCTTTTTCTTCATTTTTTCTTCTCCTTTTTTAAAAATATCCATCCTCTTTGATTATTCTTTTCCCAAATCGTTTATACTATACATATCAAAATAAATATGAGGGTGATAATTTGAATAAACGTCTCGGAAAACAAACTGTTTGTTTTAAAAAGGCAGTGGGCATAAAATCATATTTTTCAATTGTCGGAAAAAACGAAGATGAGGGTCCTTTAAAAGGTAGTTTTGATATGGTGGAAACAGACGCTCTTTTCGGTCAGGACTGTTGGGAAAAAGCCGAAAGCAAGCTTCTTAAAACTGCTATGGAAAGTGTAATCGCAAAAGCGGGGCTTAAGGAAAAAGATATAGACTATATTTTTGCAGGCGACCTGATAAACCAATGCTTCAGCAGTCATTTCAGCGTAAGAGATCTAGATATTCCTTTTTTTGGAATTTACGGTGCCTGTTCAACAATGGCAGAAAGCCTTTCTCTTGCGGCAATGGCAATAGCAGGCGGTTTTGCCCACCACACACTTGCTGCAACCTCAAGCCATTTTTGTTCTTCTGAAAAACAGTTCAGACTTCCGCTTGAATATGGTGGCCAGCGGACTCCCACTGCCCAGCGGACAGTAACGGGGAGTGGCGCTGTTATTTTGTCGGACGACCCATCACTTCCCATCCAAATAACACATATAACAACAGGAAAAGTCAAGGACTTTGGCGTCACCGACCCCAACAACATGGGTGCGGCAATGGCTCCTGCCGCCGCCGAAACCATAAGAGCGCATTTTGAGGATACCGGCTTTTCTCCCGACGATTACGATCTTATAGTAACAGGCGACCTGGGAAGTGTGGGAAAATCGTTGCTTCTTGAGCTTCTGTCAGAAAATGGTTTAGACATAAAAAAAGTGTATAATGACTGTGGTTGTATGATTTATTCACAGGAAGAGCAAGATGTTCACAGCGGTGGTAGCGGGTGCGGGTGCAGTGCTTCTGTGCTTTGCGGAAAACTTCTCGGAGAAATGGAAAAAGGCAGCCTTTCAAACATTCTGTTTGTGGCAACAGGAGCGCTGCTCAGCACCAACTCCTGTTTTCAAGGGGAAAGCATCCCTTCTGTTGCGCACGCTGTTAAAATAAGTTTAAAGTAGGTGAAAAATATGAATTATGTATGGGCTTTTGTTGTTGGCGGTCTGATTTGTGTTCTTGGCCAGCTTTTAATAGATTTTACAAAACTTACTCCTGCACGTATCCTGGTTTTGTTTGTGTGCATAGGGGCTTTTCTGACATTCTTCGGAGTGTATGAACCGCTGGTCAAATTTGCAGGTGCAGGTGCAACGGTGCCTCTTACCGGTTTTGGATATACCCTTGCAACAGGCGTTATAAACGCTGTAGATAAACAAGGGTTTTTAGGTGTATTTACGGGCGGACTTGCAGCTGCCGCCGGCGGAATAACCGCCGCCGTCCTGTTTGGCTATTTATGTTCTGTTCTGTTTAATCCTAAAGAAAAATAAAAACGGTGCTCGCAAGCACCGTTTTATTTATATTATTTTTTTCTCCAGACCATTTTGTCCACTATGCCGGTATAGGAGGAAATTATTTTTACCACCTTTGTGCTGACATTTTGGTCAACATAGTCGGGCACGGGGATTCCGTCTTCCCCCTCTTCTGCCATTTCTGTTGCAATAGAAACTGCCTGCAGAAGCCCTTTTTCTGTTATCCCGGCAAGCATGAAAAGTCCTTTGTCCAATGCTTCAGGGCGTTCTGTTGATGTTCTGATGCAAACAGCCGGAATGGGACTTCCTATGCTTTTATAAAAGCTTGCTTCTTCCGGCAATGTGCCCGAATCGGACACCACCGCAAAAGCGTTCATCTGCAGGTTGTTATAGTCGTTAAATCCCATAGGCTCGTGGCAGACAACTCTTTCATCAAGCTTAAATCCGCTTTCCTCAAGCTTCTTTTTGCTTCTGGGATGGCAGGAATAGACAATGGGCAAACAATATTTTTCCGCCAGAGCATTTATAGCTGAAAAGAGGGAATTAAAGTTTTCGTCCGTGTCAATATTTTCCTCTCTGTGAGCCGACAGAAGAATATATTTTTTCTTTTCAAGCCCAAGCTTTTTCAAAATGTCCGAGTTCTTTATCTTTTCTATATTTTTTGCAAGCACCTCTGCCATTGGCGACCCTGTAACATATGTTCTTTCTCTGGGAAGTCCGCATTCAGCAAGATAGCGTCTTGCATGTTCTGAATATGCAAGGTTAACATCAGAAATAATGTCCACAATTCTTCTGTTGGTTTCCTCGGGCAGACATTCGTCTTTACAACGGTTGCCCGCTTCCATATGGAAAATAGGAATATGCAGTCTTTTCGCTGCAATTGCTGACAGACAGGAATTGGTGTCCCCAAGAATTAAAAGAGCATCGGGCTTTATTTTACACATCAGTTTATATGAGCAGTTGATGATGTTGCCCACCGTGGCACCAAGGTCATCTCCCACAGCGTTCATATACACATCCGGCGGGGCAAGCTCCAAATCGCTGAAAAATATTCCGTTTAAATTATAGTCATAATTCTGGCCGGTATGCGCAAGTATGCAGTCAAAATATTTTCTGCATTTTGTTATGGTTGCCGAAAGTCTTATTATCTCAGGTCTGGTGCCAACTATAATGAGAAGCTTCAGTTTCCCGTCATTGCGGAATTCTATATCTTCATACGACAATTTAGTTTCCATTTTCATCTCTCCTGTCAACAAGTTCTCTGAATGTGTCGGGTTTTTCTCTGTCAAACTGTTCGTTTGCCCACATAACCGTTACCAAATCTTTGGTATCAGACAAATTTATTATGTTGTGGGTGTATCCCGGAAGCATATATATTGCAACGGGGTTTTCGCCCGTAACTTCAAATTCAACTATCTCGTCTGTTCCTATTTTCCTTTCTCTTATCAGCCCGTGACCGCTGACAACCACAAAAATTTCGCATTTGGTGTGATGCCAATGCTCCCCTTTGGTCTGTCCCGGCTTGCTTATATTGATAGAAACCTGGCCGACTTTCTCACTTTTTAAAAGTTCTGTAAAACTTCCTCGTTCATCCGCATTTATTTTCAGTGGACGAGCCATTTTTTCTTTGGGCAGGTAAGACAAGAAAGTGGAATAGAGTTTTTTTTCAAAAGAATTTTTTGGAATTTGAGGAACCATACCGTCTTTATGGGCACTGTCAAACTGTCCAAGCAAATCTTCAATTTCTCCAAGCGATACTTTGTGACTTCCTGGCACATAGCAGAATTTTCCGTCCCTGTGCTCTTTTCCCAGAAGTGCTGCCACCATTTCATCAATCAGGTCGTCGATATATAAAAGTTCAAGGACTGTACTTCTGTCGTTGACAGTAATGGGAAGATCCTGAGCAACATTGTTGCAAAAGGTTGCAACCGCCGAGTTATAGTTTGGTCTGCACCATTTGCCGAACAGGTTTGGAAACCTGTAAACAAGCACCTTTGCCCCTGTCCTTTTTGCATAGTCAAAAAAGAGGTTTTCTCCCGCAAGCTTTGATTTTCCATACTCGGAGCCCGCATATCTTCCCTCAAGCGACGCCTGAACAGAGCTTGCAAGCATTACAGGACATTTGTTGCCGTTTTTTTCAAGAAGGGAAAGAAGTTTTTCTCCAAATCCGCAGTTGTCTTTCATAAAATCTGCCGGGTCGGTCGGTCTGTTTGCACCCGCAAGGTTAAACACAAAGTCCGCATCTTTTGCAGCTTCTTCCAAAACCGCATCTCCGCTATCTACATCATATCCGACAATCTGCAGCGTGTCGGCATCAGGAAATCGGTAAGAGGTGTCTTTGCCATCTTTGATGTTTGAAAGAGCCTGCATAAGATTTTTCCCGACAAACCCTTTTGCACCCGTTATAAGAATTTTCATTTTCTATTTCCTCTCTTCAAGAGCCTTTTTAACATAGTCGGTTGTCAGAATTTTGTCCACCGTTTCCTGAACATTAAGCCGTCTTGTGTTATGGGAAGTGTAGCTGCCCATAGCTTTAGATTCAGATTGACCGCTGATTACAAATTTGTCATAGTTTAAGTCTCTGCCGTCCGGCTGAACTTTATAATAATCTCCCATATCTACGCTGCGGGCACTTTCTTCCTCTGTGAGCAGGGTTTCAAAAAGCTTTTCACCGTGGCGTGTGCCAATGGTTTTTATACCTGTGTCGCCAAACAACTGCTGAACAGCTTTTGCCAGGTCGCCGATTGTACTTGCATCCGATTTCTGAACAAACAAATCGCCCGGCTCGCCGTGTTCAAAAGCAAACATAACAAGGTCAACCGCTTCGTCCAAATTCATAAGAAATCTTGTCATATCGGGATTTGTAACTGTAATAGGTTTACCCTCTTTTATCTGGTCTATAAACAGCGGAATTACTGAGCCGCGGCTGCACATAACATTTCCGTATCTGGTGGTACAAATTGTTGTTTTACCTGCAGCAACACGGGCGTGTGCTCCCGCAACCTTTTCCATCATAGCTTTTGATATTCCCATTGCATTTATGGGATATGCCGCTTTGTCTGTTGAAAGGCACACAACCTTTTTAACTCCTGCCGCAACTGCCGCATGAAGCACATTGTCTGTTCCCTCAACATTTGTTCTCACCGCTTCCATGGGGAAAAACTCGCAGGAAGGTACTTGTTTGAGCGCTGCCGCATGGAAAATATAGTCCACGCCTGAAACTGCATCCTCAACAGACCTTATGTTTCTGACATCACCTAAGTAAAAAGACACTTTTTCTGCCAGGTCAGGATGGTTTCTCAAAAGCTCGTGGCGCATATCGTCCTGTTTTTTCTCGTCGCGCGAGAAAATTCTTATTTCTGCAAGCTCGGAATCTAAAAAATGTTTGAGCACTGTCGAACCAAAAGACCCCGTCCCCCCTGTAATCATAAGTGTTTTTCCTTTAAAAAGCTTTGATTTTATCATATCTATCTTTCCTTTCGGATTTTTATCAGTTAAAATATTCTTCATCTTTTTAAAATCATTTTCTTTTCAGAAGTATCAAGAGCATATCCCCAAAGCAAGCCTAAATAAATAATTCCATATATTCCTACTTTCAGCACAAATGCAGCCCATGTTCCGCTGATATAGTTGCTTAAAGCATATATTACAATCGAAGGAATGATTGCACAAATTAAAATTCTGCGAAATACGTCAAAATAAAATTTGAATACTTTAAATCCTAATTTCTTGTGATAGTAAATATTTAACACGATAACACTGTCCAGAGCGACTGCAATTGCTGTACAGATTGCAGCAATATAATAATTTTTCAGCAGTGTTGTTCCTACAATTGTTAAACCCGCATTTAATGAAGCGGAAAGTATCAGTGAGGTTGTTCTAAACCCCATCATGTTTCTTGCTCTGAGTATAGAGAGACAAACATTTTCTATCAAGGTTAATGTGGCAGGAATTATCAGGATCAACGCCAGATAATATACATCCTCGTACCCGTTGCCAAGCCACAAAAAAATAAATTCTTTACCGATAGCTATAAAGCCAAAAAGTGCTGCACCAAGAATTACAAACTGTAACCGCCCCACTTTTGTCACAAAGTTCTGCAATTCCTCGTCGCTTGCATTTTCGGAAATTTTCATTGCAACGCTTGGCAGCATCAATTGAGAAAAAGCTACTGAAAAATTTTGATACATACTAAACATCTGTATTCCAAAAGAATAAACCGCTACTTCCGCAGCGCCGATTGTGGCCGCTATGACAACACTGTCTACATTTCCGTTTGCTTGTACTGCTAATGATTGCAACATCATAAGCATAGTATATTTAAAGGATTCTTTAAATAAATCTTTGTCCCAATGTTTAAGCCGTATTTTCATTTTAATACGTGCTTTAATATAAAATATCTGCGCACTCATAATCACTATATTGATAAATAGACTGATGAGTACAAGTGCCATTGCACTTCTCCAGAAATATAAAACAGCGAAGCTCAATACCGCCCTGAACAATATGGCAACAATTTTCATTCCGTTTGAAAATATAAAACGGTTTAATCCTCTTATTATTCCGTTAAATAAATTTTCAAACAGCGTGAAAAT
>JAZNIU010000018.1:0-6640 GCA_045577655.1 Clostridia bacterium | reverse complement strand
TGAAAAAATTAAAAGCGGACAAGCGAAAATTATTGTCGGTACGCACGCGCTTTTGGAAGATAATGTAGAATTCAATGACCTTGCACTGGTTGTTACTGACGAACAACACAGATTTGGTGTCAGACAACGCGGAGTTCTTGCAAAAAAAGGGGAGAGTCCGCACATTCTTATTATGTCTGCTACTCCAATTCCCCGAACTCTTTCTCTTATAGTTTACGGAGAACTTGATGTTTCGGTACTGGACGAGCTTCCTCCCGGCAGACAAAAGGTTGATACTTTTTCTGTGGATGAAACCATGCGCTTCAGAATAAACAAGTTTATTGAAAAAAATATAATTGAAGGCAGACAAATATATGTTGTTTGTCCGCTTATTGAGGAATCGGAAAAAAGCGACCTTACGGCTGCGAAAAATCTTGCCGAAAAATTTCAGAATGAAATTTTACCAAACTATAAAACTGAACTGTTATATGGTAAAATGAAAGCAAAAGAGAAAAACGATATTATGGAACGTTTTTCTTTAGGAGAAATTGATATTCTTGTTTCAACAACGGTTATAGAGGTTGGGGTGAATGTGCCCAACGCAACGGTTATGATAATTGAAAATGCTGAACGGTTTGGTCTGTCTCAGCTTCACCAGATAAGAGGCAGAGTAGGTCGTGGCGCTGAAAAATCCTACTGTATTATGTTTTCGGACGGAGGAAGCGAGCTCACAAGAAAACGTCTTGATATTATGACAAAGACAAACGACGGATTTGAGATAGCAAGACGAGACCTTGAACTCAGAGGGCCGGGAGATTTTCTTGGAACCCGTCAGCACGGTATGCCAGACCTTAAAATCGCAAATATTTTTGATGATATGGAACTGCTCAAAAAAGCCGGTCAGGCAGCAGGAGACATTCTGGATAGAGACCTTAATTTAACACAGAATATCCATTTTTTCTTAAAACAAAAGATAAATCAGCTCTATAGCGGTGTGTGGAATGGCAACATAATAGGCTAAATGTTGACATTTACCTGTTTTTGGGTTATAATTTAAAGGATTGTTAACGAAAGGAAGTTACTTTTTATGCAAAATTTAGGGCTTAACGAATTAAGGGAAAAGTTTCTAACTTTTTTCGAAAGTAAAGATCATTTGAGACTTGCAAGTTTTCCGCTTGTTCCGCAATCGGATAACAGCTTGCTTCTGATAAATGCCGGAATGGCTCCGCTTAAACCATATTTTACAGGAAAACAAACACCGCCTAAAAAAAGGGTTACAACTTGTCAGAAATGCATCAGAACTCCTGATATTGAGAGAGTTGGTAAAACAGCAAGGCACGGTACATTTTTTGAAATGTTGGGCAACTTTTCCTTTGGGGATTACTTTAAACGCGAAGTAACCGCATGGGCGTGGGAATTTATAACCAAAGTTCTTGAGATGCCGGAAGACCGTCTTTATGTGAGTGTATATCTTGATGATGACGAAGCATATGATATTTGGACAAAAGAAATTGGCGTTGACCCGTCTCATATGGTTAAATTTGGAAAAGAAGATAATTTCTGGGAAATTGGTACAGGTCCCTGCGGTCCTTGTTCTGAAATATATTTTGACCGTGGCGAAAAATATGGTTGCGGCTCGAAAGATTGTAAAGTCGGATGCGACTGTGACAGATTTGTTGAATTCTGGAACCTTGTTTTCACTCAGTTTGATAAAGACGACGAAGGAAACTACAACAGACTCGCACATCCTAATATAGACACAGGTATGGGACTTGAACGACTTGCTGTTATTATGCAGGATGTTAGTAATATTTTTGAGGTTGACACCATAAAAAATATAATGCTGAAAATCAGCGAAATTGCCGGTGTTAAATATAAAGAAGATGAAAAAACAGACGTTTCGCTCAGAGTTGTTACCGACCACATAAGAAGCACGGTTTTCCTTGTTTCTGACGGGGTTGTTCCATCAAATGAAGGTCGCGGATATGTTCTGCGCCGCCTTTTAAGACGTGCAGCAAGACACGGCAAACTTCTTGGAATTAAAGAAAAATTCCTTTATAAAATTGCTGATACTGTTATTGAGGAGTCTTGCGGTGCATATCCTCAGCTTAAAGAAAAAGCAGATTATATTAAAACTGTTATCAAGCAGGAAGAAGAACGCTTTGACAAAACAATTGACGGCGGTCTTGACATTTTAGAGGGTATTATTTCTTCTCTCAAAAAAGAAGGCAAAACCACAATGTCAGGAGAAGATGCTTTTAAACTGTATGACACATTTGGTTTCCCGATAGACCTTACACTTGAAATTGTTGATGAAAAGGGATTAAGTGTTGATTTAGACGGTTTTGAAAATGAAATGAAAAAACAGCGTGAAAGAGCAAGAAATGCCCGTAATTCAGGCGAAGGCGACGGATGGGATAAAGACATTTTCTCTGAAGTGAAAGACGTTAAAACTGTTTTTTCAGGCTATAATGAAAGTGTTTGTGACAGTAAAGTACTCCTTATTGCACGTGGCGGTGAATTTGTTGACTCTGCTTCTGCAGGAGATGAAGTTACTATTGTAACAGATAAAACTGTTTTTTATGGCGAAAGCGGCGGTCAGGTAGGGGATACCGGTTATATAAGTGCAGATACATTTAAAATGAACGTAACCGACACCAAAAAAACTGCCGACGGCAAATTCCTGCACATAGGAACTGTTGAAAAAGGCGAAGTTCATAAAGGCGATGTTGTTACACTATCTGTTGATGTTCAGAGAAGAAAAGATATTGAACGAAACCATTCAACAACACATCTGCTCCAGAGAGCTCTCCGGGATGTTCTGGGAAGCCATGTTGAACAGGCAGGTTCTTACGTTTCGGAAACCAGACTCCGTTTTGACTTCAGTCATTTCTCTGCAATGACAGATGAAGAACTTGATAAAGTTGAAAAAATTGTTAATGCTGCAATTCTTTCACAATATGATATAGAAATATTTGAAACAGATATTGACAGTGCAAAAGCACTTGGTGCAACAGCACTTTTTGGTGAAAAATACGGCGAACGTGTTCGCGTTGTTAAAATGGGCGATTTTTCAACAGAACTGTGCGGTGGTTGTCATCTTAAAAACACCGGTTTTGCAGGAATGTTCAAAATTATTTCCGAAAGCGGTGTTGCTGCCGGAATTAGACGTATTGAAGGCGTAACAGGCAGAGGCGTTTTAAAATATATTGATGAAAAAGATGCCGAAATTAAAAAGACAGCAGTTGCACTTAAAACTTCTGTAAACGATATTTCCGTTAAAGCTGAAAGCATAATGAATGATCTTAAAAACGCAGGCAAAGAAATTGATTCTTTAAAATCAAAAATGGCAGGAAACATTTCCGGTGATTTGCTTGCCGGTGCAAAAGATGTTAAAGGAACAAAAGTTGTTTGTGCAAAGCTTCCCGACATGGATGCTGATGCTCTCAGAAAACTGGGTGACAGTTTAAAAGAAAAAGAAAAAGATATTTTGATTGTACTTGCAGGCGTCAGCGGCGAAAAAGCAGTTCTCGTTGCTATGGCTTCTTCCGATGCAGTTAAAAAAGGTATTCATGCAGGAAATATTATTCGTGAAGTTGCCAAAGCTTGCGGTGGCGGTGGTGGCGGTAAACCCGATGCTGCACAAGCCGGAGCTAAAGATGTTTCAAAAATTGATTCCGCCCTTGACCTTGTTGAAACATTGATATAACAAAGAAAGGTTAGATGAAATTATGGGTAATTGTATTTTTTGTAATATAATTGAAGGCGAAATTCCTTCATCAAAAGTATATGAAAATGAATATGTTTACGCTTTTAATGACATTAGTCCGGTAGCTCCGATACATGTTTTAATTATACCAAAACAACATATTGGAAGCATAAACGATTTAAACGAAGAAAATGCAGAACTTATCTCTAAAATTTTCCTTTCTGCAGCTGAAATTGCGAAACAGTTGGGCGTTGAAAAAAGCGGTTACAGAGTCGTAACCAACTGTGGCCCGGATGCGGGACAGACAGTCGAACACGTCCATTTTCACTTGCTTGGCGGAAGAGATATGACATGGCCTCCGGGCTGATAATAGAAAAAGACAAGTAAAAATTACTTGTCTTTTTTTTCTTGCTTTGAAGGAGAAAAATATGCGCATTTTTCGTTACCGTCGCCGGCAGATTCAATGTCGTCCAGCGTGCATTTGCCTTCTTTCTGATATTTACATCCAAGAGTGCAATTTATTGTGGTCACGGTAAAAATCCTCCTTAAAACTATTTAAGGTTATTTTGCGCACCCTTTATTTAATTATACAACCGTTTATTTCGCCGTTTTCTATTTCAACAACGCCAATTCCTGCTTCGCTTTGAGGAGATCCGGGATTTATCAGCAACATACCGTTTTCTTTTGTGCAGCAGGGGATATGAGTATGACCAAAAATCGCACAATCAACATGGTTTTCGGTGCAATATTTTTTTAAATTTTTAAGTTCCGTCTTAACGCCAAAACGATGACCATGAGCTACAAAAAATGTTTTCCCGTCAACAGAAAATGTTTTTTCGGTAGGCTCGGGGTCAAAAAAATCACAGTTCCCGCTGACATATATATGTTTTATTTCCGGATACAAAATTTCAATTTCCCTGGCATCTTTTACATTGTCTCCGGCGTGGATTATATAGTCAACACCGATGATTCGTTCAATAGCATTTTCTATATATTCTGTTTCGCCGTGAGAATCTGAAAAAATAAGCATTCTCGTCATATTTTCCACCCCTGAATTTCCGATTCTTTTATAGCGTGGAAAATACGTTCATAAAGTCCTTTATTTTCCTTTTCCAGACCTCGTATAAGGTCTTTCATATACTGTCTTTTTGTGTTTCCGTCTGCGGGGCACGGATTATGCAATATGGGAATATCATTTTTGCTTACAAAATATTTAATTTCTTTTTCCGGCAGATAAATAAAAGGCCTTATCATTGTTATTTGTTTTCTGTCAAGGTAGGTGACGGGCGAAAAACAGTTTATTCTGGCTTCGTTGAATAAGCAAAGGAAAAAAGTTTCAATTACATCATCAAAATGGTGGCCCAAAGCAACTTTGTTGCACCCGTTTTTAATTGCAGCGTCATGCAGTGCACCTCTTCGCATCTTAGCACAAAGCGAACAAGGATTCGGCTCTTTTCTGACATCAAAAACAATTTCAGAAATTTGAGTTTTTTCTATAACAAGATTTATATTTTCTTTTTCTGCAAGTCTTTCAAGAGGGGAGAAATCCATTTCTTCAAACCCTAAAGAAAGAGAAATTGCAACAATGTCAAATTTTTTTGGATAAAATCTTTTTAATGAGTTCAGTGCAAGCATCAGTGCCATACTGTCTTTTCCACCTGAAACACCAACAGCAATTTTATCGCCATATTCAATCATATTATAATCGTCAACTGCACGTCTTGTATAGCTTAAAATCTTTTTCATGTTTTTCTCCTTATTTACGCCAACGGATGTTTGCTTACAGCTTCTTTGGCTTCTTTGTTATCAACATGTGTGTATATTTTGGTGGTATTTAAATTTTCGTGTCCTAAAATTTCTTGCAAAACAAGAATATCTACATCGGCATAGTTATACATAAGAGTTGCAGCAGTATGGCGGAGTTTATGGGGAGAATATTTTGTGGAATCAAGACCCGCTGCTTCAATATACTTTTTAATAAGCGTCTGCACCATAGAATCGCTTATTCTTGAGCGTCTTTTGCTTAAAAAAAGCGCATCAACATCTTTAACGCCTTCGCGCGGTCGTACTCTTAAATAGTTATTTAAAGCCGCCTGACAACTCTTATTAAGATAAACTGTGCGCTCCTTGTTTCCTTTACCTAAAATTCTTATTGTATCATCTTTTATATCTCTTAAATTTATGCCTATAAGCTCGGAAAGACGCATACCGCAATTTAAAAACAGTGTTATAATGCATAAATCACGTTCTTTGAATTCACCATCTTTTACTGCAGATAACAGCTTTTTTGCTTCATCCAGAGTGAGATAGGAGGGGAGAGATTTACGTAGTTTTGGTGTTTCAAGCTTTAAAGTGGGATTTTCTGTTAAAAGCTCTGCCTTGTCAGTCATATATTTGAAAAATGCTCTGAGACTTGAAATTTTTCTTGCTCTTGCAGATGTATCGTTTCCGCGAACTGTATTTAAAAATGAAAGATATTCATATAAAGTGCTTAAGGTAACTTTTTTTATATCATCAAGAGTAACATCTGTAACAACAACTTCTTCAAAAGTTAAATCTTTTACAGCTTCAGAATATAAAACTGTTTTTAAAAATTTCAAAAATGTTCTAAGGTCATAGTGATATTCCAGAACAGTATTTTTTGATTTGCCCTGAATAACCGTCTGATAATTTAAAAAGTCCTTTACATAGTACGGAACATCTTTAAAGTCGCCGGGGAAGACAGACTTCATCATAAAAACCTTCTTTCGAAATTCTAATTGGGCAAAATTGATATTTTGCCCAATTAGAATTATATAATAGTAATATGAATTTGTCAAGGGGTTTTGGCAAATTCCTTTAAAATAATAGTCTTTTTATGTATTTCTTACTGCTTCTTCTTATTCTTTTGCAATATATTATATAATGTTATTCAGAATATTTTAATAACATTATTTTAGTTTTACTTATTTT
>JAZNIU010000017.1:0-55878 GCA_045577655.1 Clostridia bacterium | reverse complement strand
ATTATCTTCTAAAAGTGCGTGCGTACCGACAATAATTTTCGCTTGCCCGCTTTTTATTTTTTCAAAAGAAAGTTTCTTTTCCTTTGCGGACATACTGCCGCTTAAAAAAACGATTTCATCTTTCTCAAAATAGTCATGAGCAGAAAGAAAATGTTGTTTCGCCAAAACTTCTGTGGGTGCCATCAAAACAGCTTGTCTGCCCTCTTCCCTTACGGCAAACATTGAGGCGAAAGCCACTATTGTTTTCCCCGATCCAACATCACCCTGAATAAGTCTGTTCATTGGTTTTCCGGAAGAAAAATCTGCTGAAATTTCACCAATTACTTTTTTTTGCGCATTTGTAAGTGTAAAAGACAGATTTTTTGTAAAATCGCTTATTGGTTCTGTATTTATCGGTTTAACTTGTACATCTTTTTTTGATTTTTTTATATGTAACATACCAAACTGCAGAAAAAGAAATTCTTCAAAAATAAATCTTTTTCTTGCCATTTCATATTCTTCCGCAGTCGCAGGGAAATGTATTGCAGACAATGCAAAATTCAGTTCACAAATGCCATATTTTTCTCTTATATAAGCAGGCAGATAATCGTTAATGTTCCCTACTGTTCCATCAACGCACTCTTTCATAATCATTCTGATGGATTTTTGATGAAGATTTTCTGTCAGAGGATAAACCGGAACAATTCTGCCGGTATGAAGAACCTTATCGGATGCTTCGTAAGTTGGATTTTCCATTTGTTTTTTGCCATACTTGATTTCTGTTTTTCCAAAAAAATTATATTCTTTACCAACTACAAATGCATTTTCGATATACTTATTGTTATACCAGATCATATACATTGTACCTGAATTGTCGCGGACAGGCATAGTATATATCGTAAGATTTTTTCGTATAACCATTTTTTGCGGTCTACCGGCAACAACCGCCCTGACGGTGGTGCTGACACCATCCGTCAAAGAAAAAATCGGCTGCGTTTTACTTCTGTCCTCGATATATCTCGGAAAGTAAAAAAGCAGGTCGTTTATGGTTTTAATTTTAAGTTTTGACAATAGTTTTGCCCTGTTTTCGCCAACACCTTTAAGGTCGGTAACAGGTCTTTCTAATAAATACATATTTTCCTCCTACCTTTGAAGCGCACAGTTAATACCATCAGCCAAAAGGGATGAAATTTTGTTCATAATAGAATCTATTTCTTTCGGGGTTACCATCATGTCCGCTGCCTCATCACCCATTGAACGTCTTAAAAAATTATATCTTTCGTCCGCGTTAAAGGAATCGAGCAGATCTGAAAGGTCGGGTAATTTGTTTTTAATGCTTACTATCGCCGTTTCTATTGCATCGTCTGCAACGGTTGCAGCATCAACAACGGTGGGGACTCCAAGCGCTATAACCGGAATTCCAAGCGACTCAAAATTAAGTCCTTTTCTCTTGTTTCCAACACCCGAGCCGGGGCAAATTCCGGTATCTGCGAGCTGGATTGTTCTACCAAGTCTCGTTGTACTCCTGGAAGCAAGTGCGTCTATCGCAATAACGGCAGATGGTTTTGTTTTTTCTATAATTGCTTTGATTATTTCCTGGGTTTCAATTCCCGTGCTGCCAAGAACCCCTGGAGAAATTGCACTTACGGGCCGAAAATTTTCTTTAGAGAGTTTTGGAATAACGTCAAATAGATGTCTGGTAACTTCAAGTTTTGAAACGGTAAGAGGCCCAAGTGCGTCAGGCGTTATATCCTTATTCCCCAATCCTACAACAAGTACATTTTCGTCTGGCCCGATTTTTCTTTTTTCAAGAAGAAGAAATATTTCGTCAGTAACTATTTCTTCAAGCTTGTCAATCTGGTCATCATTCATGTAATCAATTTTTTCAAATTCAATGGTAACATAATTTCCGCGTTTTTTTTGTAATAATTTTTCTGCTGACTCGGAAGTTATTTTTACAATCGTCTTTTTTATATCACCAATATTGACAACGCTGCTTTCCACCCCGCCGGCATCTTCGGCTTTGTTTTCCATATAATCTTCGTGGGCTTCAACAACAAGGTCAGTCTGAACATTTTTCAAAAGATACCACCCCTTTTTATTGGGTAGTATGAAAACTTTTTCAGTTAAATATTCTTTTTATAGATTTGTTAAACTCAAAAAATACTTTTTCTTTGTCAATAGTTATAAATTCACCTTTTTTATAAATCATTTTACCGTCGCAAAGCAGATAATCAAGGTTTGAGCTGTTTGCGGAATAACAAATAGCAGAAACAGGGTTGTGGCAAGGCGTCATATTAGGTGCATCTTTGGAAAAAATTGCAACATCTGCCTTCTTCCCCGGCCCAATTTCGCCTGTATCGTTAAATCCAAGAGCCGAAGCGTTTGTTGCCCAGTCAATTACATTTTGGGCAGAAACTGCTGTCGGATTAATGCTTTTTCCGCAAGGAACAAGTGCCGCAAGTTGAAGCTCTTTTAGCATGTTCAAACTGTTATTGCTGGAAGCTCCGTCTGTTCCCAAAGAAATATCAATCCCCTTTTCAAGCATTTTTTCAGTGTCGGCAATTCCGCTTCCAAGCTTTAAATTACTTGTAGGGTTATGTGCAACACAAACGTTTCTGTCACTTAAAATCTGCATGTCATTTTCGGTTAAATGAACGCAATGTGCTGCAAGTGTCTTTGCTTTAAATGCTTCAATGCTTTCCAAAAGCTCTACGGGAGTTTTACCATATTTGTTTTTGCACTCCTCATTTTCTTTTATAGTTTCGGACAAATGAATATGTAAAATTGTATTGTTTTCATAAGCCAAATCCGAATAATATTTAATAAATTCCGGAGTTGTTGTGTAAACAGCATGCGGAGCAAAACCAACTTTTATTCTGCCATTTGCACTACCATGTCTTTTAAGAAGATTTTTCGCTTCGATAGCACCTTGGTGCTTAGAAAAAGAAACAGATGGGTCAAAATAGGTTGTTCCTCTTGAAATTAAAGCTTTTATGCCAGACATTTCAACAGCATCAGCAATTTCTTCCGCAAAATCGTACATATCGGCAAAAAGCGTTGTGCCGGAAGAAATCATTTCCATTATGCTTACAAGCACAGAAGGAACAATATCTTGTGAAGTAAGCAGTGATTCTTTTGGGAAAATATAATCATTAAGCCATTTTTCAAGCGGCAAACCGTCTGCATAACCTCTTAAAAGAGACATGGGAGAATGGGTATGAGCATTTACAAGGCCAGGCATAACAATGCCGTCTTTTGCATCGATAATCTCATACTTCCCGTCGGGAACATCACCGGTAACACTTGTTATTGTATTACCTTCAATGACAATATGCTGTTTTTCCAGAAAACTGGTTTTTCCGTCCGCAGGAATAATGGTTGCATTTTTTATAAGAATATTCATAAAACGAATAACCTTTCCATTAAATTCTTTAATTAAATTATATATTAAATATGAATTATTGTCAAACATTTTAGAAATACTAAAATTATATAAATTTTTATTGGAGGAAAAGAAAAAATGCAGGATAAAGTTTTTGTTGGAATTGGTAAAAATCCCGACCCAAGTGGTCTTGATATGCCTATTGGATTTGGCATGGCATTGTATCAAAATGAAATTGCTCTTCACCATTTCACAAGACTGTCTCAGGAGGAAAGAAACAATATAATACGCTATATTGAAGATAGCAAATCCGGCGACGAAGCAAAATCAAGAATTGATAAAGCGGTTGAGGGGCTTAAAAAAAATACTATCGATTTTTTCTGATGTAATAAATGTTGTCATCTCCACATACAGTTTAAATAAAAAACATACTGGAGTTTGGCGTGAAAACATTAGATTATTTAAACAATTTTGTGTGGGGGCCGGCGACAATCAGTCTACTTATTTTTACCGGTATATATTTTACAGTTGGTACAGGTTTTTTTCAATTCAGACGTTTCCCCTATTGGTTCAAAAACACTGCTCTTTCAATATTTAAAAAACCGAAAGATAATAACAGCATCTCACCATTCCAGGCGCTGTCAACAGCCCTTGCCGGAACAATTGGGACGGGCAACATTGCCGGTGTTGCAACCGCAATTTCTTTTGGAGGTCCCGGTGCACTGTTCTGGATGGTAATTAGTGCATTTTTCGGTATGATGACAAAATATGCAGAAGTTGTACTTGCTGTCAAATACCGTAAAGTTACAAAAAACGGCCTGTTTTCCGGCGGTCCTATGTACTATATTGAAAAAGGACTGGGACTAAAATTGCTTGGTACTATTTTTGCAGTTTTGCTGCTTTTTTCATCTTTCGGAATCGGAAACTCTGTTCAGGCAAACTCTGTATCAACAGCATTAAACTCCAGCTTCGGTTTGTCACCAAAAGCCGTCGGTTTTTTTTTGACGATTATATGTTTTATAATTATGATAGGCGGTGCAAAAAAAATTGCTGCTGCAAATGAGATAATTGTTCCCATAATGGCTGCCTTTTTTATACTCGGTACAATATTATTTCTTTTTTTAAACATAAAACAAATTCCGGCTGCTGTAAGTTTAATTATAAATGACGCTTTTAGTGTCTCCTCTGCATCGTCGGGAGTTTTTGGTTTTTTAACATCAAAATCAGTAAAATTTGGCATTGCCCGTGGTGTTTTTACAAATGAAGCCGGTATGGGATCTGCCCCGGTTGCACATGCATCTGCAAATACAAATTCAGCCGAAAAGCAAGGTCTTTGGGGGATTTTTGAAGTCTTTCTTGACACAGTGGTTATGTGCACAATGACAGGTCTTGTAATACTTACTGCAGACGGTGGAAAACTTCTTTCAGAGAATATCAGCGGAATTGAGCTAACAATGGCAGCATATAAAACGGTTTTCGGAGAGTTTGGCGAAACGTTTATTGCACTATCTATAGTTTTCTTTGCCGCTGCAACCATTTTAGGTTGGGGGTTCTATGGTGAAAAAGCCGTAGAATATCTTTTTGGAGAGAAGAAATCCCCTATCCTTTGTTATAAAATTTTATATTCTTTTGCCATATACATTGGGTCAGTTTTAAGTCTCGAAATTGTCTGGTCTGTTTCTGACATTTTAAATGGACTAATGATTTTTCCAAACGTTATTACGCTTTTGTTTTTAAGCAAATATGTTTTTATAGAAACCAAAAAAGAAGGGTCATAACGACCCTTCTTTTATAATGATTTTACATAATCGTCCATTGCTTTTGCCGCCGATTTTCCTGCACCCATAGCAAGAATAACCGTTGCAGCACCGGTAACAGCGTCTCCGCCTGCAAAAACGCCTTCTCTGGAAGTAGCACCGGTTTCGTCGTCAGCAACAATTCCTCCCCAGTCTTTGGAATTAAGCCCAGGTGTTGTTTCTTTTATAAGTTTGTTGGGTTTTTGGCCTATTGCTATTATAACAGAATCAACATCAATTGTATATTCCGTTCCTTTTATTTCAACAGGATTTCTTCTACCGGAAGAATCAAGCTCACCAAGTTCCATTTTAACACATTTAAGTCCGGTAACATTGCCTGCTTCATCGCCAATAACCTCTATAGGATTGTTGAGCAGTTTAAACTCAATACCTTCTTCTCGTGCGTGTTCAACTTCTTCTTTTCTTGCAGGCAGTTCTTCCTCACTTCTTCTGTAAACAATATAAACGTTATCTGCACCCAGACGTTTAGCGCAGCGTGCAGCGTCCATAGCAACGTTTCCGCCACCAATAACTGCAACTGTTTTGCCAACTTTTATCGGTGTGTCATAATCAGGGAATTTATACCCTCTCATAAGATTTATTCGTGTTAAAAATTCATTTGCTGAAAAAACGCCATTTAAGTTTTCTCCAGGAATATTCAAAAAAGATGGTAATCCTGCTCCTGTTCCAATGAATATCGACCTAAATCCTTCTTCAAAAAGTTCGTCAATAGAAAAAATTCTGCCAACAACTGAATTAAGTTCTATTTTAACACCAAGTTCTTTTAGTGTGTTAATTTCACGTTCAACAATTTCTTTGGGCAACCGGAACTGTGGAATTCCATACATTAAAACCCCGCCGGGAACGTGGAACGCTTCAAAAATCGTTACATCATATCCAAGTTTTGCCAAATCTCCGGCACAGGTAAGCCCGGCAGGACCGGCGCCTATAACCGCCATTTTAATATTGTTTTTCTTAACGTCAAAAGAATTGCTGATTCCATTTTCTCTTGCCCAGTCGGCAACAAATCTTTCAAGCCTGCCAATCCCGACAGATTGATGCTTTATACCTCTTACACAAACTCCCTCACATTGTTGTTCCTGAGGGCAAACTCTCCCGCAGACAGCAGGAAGTGCATTTGTGGTAGAAATAATCTTAAAAGCATTTTCAAGGTTGTTATTTGTTATTTCTTTTATAAATTCAGGTATTCTTACATTTACCGGACACCCTCTTACACAAGGCGGTTCTTTACACTGAAGGCAGCGAGTAGCCTCTTCTATAGCAAGCTCGGTTGTATATCCTAAAGCAACTTCGGAAAAGTTTTTATTTCGCACATCCGGTGCCTGTTGAGGCATTGGAGTAACCTCGGGATTCATATTAGCCAAATTATTCAACCTCCTTTTTCATAAGGTTGCAATCTTCATCTCTAGAAAGTTTTTCCTGGTCGGCGTAAATACGGCTCCTTCTGATAGCTTCATCAAAATCAACCTGGTGACCGTCAAAATCAGGACCATCAACACAGGCAAACTTTGTTTCTCCGCCAACAGTAACACGGCAAACGCCACACATACCTGTTCCGTCTATCATTATAGGGTTCATGCTTATTATTGTTTTTATTCCGTATTCTTTTGTTAAATTACAAACAGCCCGCATCATAACAAGCGGACCGATTGCAATGACAAGGTCATATTTATTTCCCTCTTCAATAAGAGTTTTCAGAGCATCAGTAACAAAACCTTTGTTTCCGTTAGAACCGTCATCTGTCATAATAACAGTTTTATCCGCAACTGCATTAAGCTCCTCTTCAAGGATTATAAGTTCGGTATTTCTGAAACCTGAAATAGCATGAACTTCGCTGCCAAGTTGATGGAGAGCTTTTGTCTGCGGATATGCAATCGCAGTACCAAGGCCGCCGCCTATAACAGCAACTTTTTTGTAGCCGTCAAGATGAGAAGCAACTCCAAGCGGACCAACAAAGTCAAGTATACTGTCCCCTTCTTCAAGTTTATTTAAAACAGAAGTTGTTTTGCCAACAATTTGAAAAATGATTGTAACGGTACCTGCTGTTTTATCGGTATCAGCAACGGTTAGTGGTATTCTTTCCCCATATTCATTAACCCTGAGTATGATAAATTGCCCCGGTTTAGCTTTCTTTGCTATTCTCGGGGCATAGATATCCATTCTTGTTACACTTGGATTTAAAACAACTTTTCGCACTATTTTAAACATAGAAATATACCTTTCCTTTCGCCATTAACATCCAAACGAGAAGATATAAGTTATATTTCCCAAAATAAACAAAATTATTTTAACAGGTTTTCCCAGGCAGCCTTGAGCTGTGTATCCTGTTCAAGTGTAAGTTCGTCTATATTTGCATTTTTAAACTCTTCAGGGAGAGAAACAACTATATCTGGAGTAATTCCGATTTTATGGATGCATTCGCCTGCCGGCGTGTAATATTTTGCAGTGGTTAAATAAATTGCGGTCATTCCCTTGTCGGTCTTTGCAAAAGGAAATACAGATTGTGCTATTCCTTTTCCAAAAGATTTTTCACCCACAAGAGTGCCTCTGCCGTGGTCTCTGACTGCACCGGACAAAGCTTCTGAAGCACTTGCCGATGAGCCATTTATTATAATTGACAAAGGAATGTCAATATGACCCTCTGTAGACCTGAAATATTGTTTTCTTCCGTCTTTATATTCAAAATAAGTAATAATTCCTTCCGGCAACAATATATCTGCAATTTCCTGCATTGATGTGAGTGTTCCGCCGCCATTATTTCTGAGGTCAATAACAAGTCCGTCCAATGAAGTGTAGGAAAGCGCGTCTAAAGCAGTTTTAAACTCGTTATGAGTTTTTTCGTCAAAACTTGTTATTCTGATATAACCAATGTTTGAGGGCAATTTTTTGTGTTTAACAGTTTTAAGAACAATTCTTTCGCGAACAAGCGAAATTTTTTCTGTAAGTCCGGTTTCAGCTCTTTTAATAACAAGCTCAACATTTTTGCCGACATCTTCAACGCTTCCGCGCATAATATTGATTGCTTCCTGATAATTATCTTGAGAAACAACAACTGAATCTATAGACAAAATTTTGTCGCCCGGTTTAATTCCGAATTTGTACGCAGGAGTATCTTCAATGGGAGAAATAACAGTTATAAGTCTGTCTGCGGCGTCAATGGTGACAGTAACACCGATGCCGGTATACTCTCCGCTCATATCAACAGAAAGATTTTCATAGGAATCTTCGTCAACATACCATGTATATTCGTCACCGATAGCTTCAAGCATACCTTTAACAGCGCCGTTATACAATGTAGTTTTGTCCACTTCCTCATAATACATTGTATCAATTATCTCTTCTGCTGCACGTATAGTGCTGGCGGTTCCGTCAGGCATTGGAATTCCATACTTCAAAAGTGCGCCCGACTGGTAAACATACACGCCGCCCAGAGTAATCGTTACTGTAAGAATAAATGTAATTATAACTGAAAAAACAACGCTGCGCTTATTGTTCATTAAACTTTACCTCAAATATCCGATAATAATATAAAAATTTATTTATCAGCTAAAAAATTGTTTAATTTGTTTATGAGTTCATCTGCATCAACACCATGAACTGCACAAGCCTGTGCGATTGTTTCACCGCTTGCCGAAGGACAACCGAGGCAGTGCATTCCTATCTCAAAAAAGAAGGGAGCTGTTTCTGTGCTAATTTTAAGAACATCTGCAATAATTGTGTCTTTTGTAATTTTTGCCATAATAATCACCAAATCCTTTCAAAAACGAATATAAATATAAAAATGTCATACTATATATTATACATCAACAGATACTTAAAATGCAAGGGTAATTTAAATTTTTTTCTTTTTCTTATTTTGGCGGTGAATAAATGAATTTTGGATATATTGATAAAAGCAAAAAAAATAACAGAATTATAAAAAAACCGGATATTTTTAATTTCAAAAATAATAATCATTTTTTTGTGTTTCCGTCGGATATGAGTAACAAAAAAATAAATAAAATATCCCGAAAAAATTCTATTATATCTATTGACGAAACAGCCACTTTCCCTGATAAAGGTATTATTTTAAAAATCATTTCCAAGTTTATTAAAGAAAAATCAATTGTTAGAAACCAAAACATTGTCTTTTGTTTTGAAAAAAATTTTTCAAAAATCGATTTGTTTTTGGAGTTATTTACAAATGGATACTCTGTTTCTCTTGCCCGGTCGGAAGATGCACATGACACTACGGACTATTTTCTGAAAAAATGCGGCATTGCAATTCCTGTAGTTTCAAGAGTTCATGAGGGGCTTGTGCTTTATTGGGATGGATTTTTGCCCGCATTGAGTAAAAATGTATTTTTAATTGACCTGAGCAGGTCTCTTCCCGTGGATAATGTTTATTTATGTGAATATGAAATAAAAGATTCCTTTTTCCCTATCAAGATAGATTCACAAAGTCTTTTAAACACTGCACTGTTATTAACTGAAAAATGTTTAGACGACGTAATAATAAAAATATGTATTACTCGCCACCTCCGTGAATAAATATATATTGTTATTCCAAAATTTAAGGAGGAAACATTTTGAAAGTATTTGTTATAACAAAAAATTCTCTGATTCTATATTCCACCATATTTCTTGCACTTGTTGGGATTTTTGTTGTTGGAAACGGGTTTGGAAATGCCGTTTTCACAACAGCTTCCTATGAAGAAACATTGCCAATATATTGTGTAGAAACAGAGGAACCTAAAATTGCCCTCACATTTGATGCCGCCTGGGGCGACGAAGACACCGACCAGCTTATTTCAATTCTTGATAAAAATCAAGCAAAATCAAGTTTCTTTATGGTAGGAGGCTTTATAAACAAATTCCCCGCATCTGTTAAAAAATTCAGTGATGCAGGCCATGAAATTCTCAATCACTCGGACACCCATGCACATCTTACCGGGTTAAGCGAGGAGCAAATTATGAAAGAAATTTCAGATTGCGAAAATAAAATTTCTGACATCACCGGTACTAGTAAAAAATTATTCCGTGCGCCATATGGTGAATATACGGACGAGGTTATAAAGACCGCAAACAAGAATGGTTACAAGGTTATCCAATGGAACGTTGATAGTTTGGATTGGAAAGATTTGTCGGTGGACGAAATATGTTCAAGAGTGTTATCTAAAACAAAAAACGGTTCAATTTTGCTTTTCCATAACGGAGCAAAAAATACTCCGGCGGCATTAGAAAAACTTCTTCCAATGCTGAAGGAAAAAGGATTTAATTTTGTGCCCGTTTCAGAACTTATTTATACAGAAAATTATACCATTGATAACGCAGGAAAACAAATCCCCGCAAACAGCTCTAAACAAGGAGAATAGAATGTGTAAAATACTTTGCGACAAAAATCTTAAAAAACTACTGGAACAATTTTTAGCGTCTGTTAACGTTACTGCAGATATTCAGGACAATTTTGACATTTCTTATGCAGATATTTCTGTTATGGGAAACAGAAACAAATTCCCAGAATGTAAATTTGCAGTTGTTTCATCCGAAAACAAAGGAAATCTTTTTAAAACAAAAGATAAAAACTGCAAAATAATTACTTGTGGTTTATCAACAAAAGACACCGTTACTCTGTCCAGTATATCCGAAAATGGAGGTGTATTTTGCCTGCAGCGGTCACTTTTTACACTTGGCGGCAAAAAAATTCCTCCACTTGAGATTCCGTTTGAAATTGATGGACTTATGTTAGACACAGTAACGGCATCAATTTTACTTTCTGTTGCACTTTTGTGCGACGTACCTTTGAAACTGCTAAATAAAATTAAATTATAAAACACAGGAAGGAATGATTTGATTGGAAACAACAAATAACTATGCAATGCTTAGGGGAGAAATTACAGAAGACCCAAAAATCAGCCATAGCCTGCTTGACGAAACCTTTTATGTTTTTCCCATTAAAGTAAAAAGGCTTAGCGGAAGCTGTGATATAATAAACGTCACACTGTCAGAAAAGCTTTTGAATTTTGCAAACACATCAAAAGGTTCATATGTTCAGGCAACAGGACAGTACCGTTCATATAACAACTATTCGGGAATCGGAAATAAGCTTATTCTTACTCTTTTTGCGCAGGATTTAGTTAATATTGACGAGTCTGCACTTGAAACAGACGCAAACTCAATTTTTCTAAATGGATACATATGTAAGCCTGTAATATACAGAACCACTCCTTTCGGCAGAGAAATCGCAGATATAATTCTTGCAACTAACCGTGCATACGGAAAATCCGATTATATTCCCTGCATTGCCTGGGGCAGAAATGCAAAGTATGCTTCTACCCTTTCGGTCGGCGACAACATTGAAATTTCCGGAAGGATTCAAAGCAGAGAATATCAGAAAAAGCTCAGCGAAGAAGAAATTGTAACTAAAACAGCGTTTGAAATTTCCATTTCTAAAATTGAGTTAATAAATTGCAAAGAAAACAATGTTTCTGCTGAATAAATAATAACAAACGTTGTCTCTTGACAATATATCATTTTATAAATATAATATATATGATATATTTTTTTGGAGGAATAACGCATGGCGGATAAATTTAAAATTATTTCAGACAGCAGCTCAGATATTCCGAAAGAACTTGTTGATAAATATGATATAGACATCATCCCTGTGCTTATCACTGTAGATGATAAAACATATAAAGACTATTATGAAATGACGGCTGAACAGTTTTGCGAAATTTTAAAAACATGTGATGATAATACGAAGTTTTCGACTGCACAAGCCAGTCTTGATACTTTTATAGAGCGTTTTAAAAAATGGACAAACGATGGATATAAAATCATTTGTTTTACTATTTCTTCATCAGGTAGCGGAACTTTCCAGACCGCAAATCTTGCAAAACAGTATTTGCTTGACGAGGGCGACTGTGACATTGAAATCATCGACTCGAAAATATATACCTATGTTTACGGTAGAGCTGTTATAGAAGCTGCCCAGATGGCAGAATCAGGCTCATCGAAAGAAGAAATATTAAACAGAATAAACGAAATTTTGTCTTCCGGTAATGCCTTTTTTGTTACCGATACACTCAAGTTTTTGAAAAAAGGCGGAAGAATTAAACCTGCCGTTGCAGCAATTGGAGAAATCCTTAACATCAAACCAATTTTAACAGTTGACGACGGTGTTATAAATTCTCTTGAAAAGGTCCGCGGCAGCAAAAAAGTTGTACCGCGCATTATGGAGCTCTTGAAAAATACAGGTTTTGAAAAAGGGTTGCCATTATATATCATCGACGGCGGCGACCAGCAAAAGAACGATGAAATGAAAAAGGCACTAAGCGAAACCTTTGGAATTGAAAATGCTCCTCTTGCAAAAATCGGTCCGACAATTCTTTTAAATACCGGCCCTGGACTTACCGGCGTTTTATATTATACCAAACCTTAAAACACCCCCCCGAAAGCGTGCTTTCGGGGATTTTGTGCTAACTGAATGGAGAACTTTATGAACAAGAAAGTTTTAAAAGTGCTTGAATTTAATAAAATACTAAGTGCAGCGAGCGATTATGCTGCCTGCGCTCAGTCAAAAGAGATTATACTTTCATTGGTTCCATCTTCCGACTTTGAAGAAGTTAAAACAATGCAGGAAGAAACATCTCAGGCTTCATCTATGCTTGCTATGTATGCTCATCCCCCCATTGCGCCGGTACATCCTGTGTACGCTTCGGTTAAACGGGCTCAGATGGAAGGAATTCTTTCCATTAAAGAACTTATGAACATTGGTGCAGTCCTTAGAGTATCATCACAGCTTTTAGCTTTTATTTCAAAAACAGACAAGCTTCCCATTTTGTCTGCAATAGCTTCTGCGATTATGGTAAACAAAAAACTTTCATCTGAAATCACTTCTTCTTTTATAAGCGAAGAGCTTGTTGCAGATAGTGCAAGTCCGCAGCTTGCTGCTTTAAGAAGAAAAAAGAACACATTAAACAATAAAATAAAAGATACCTTAAATTCAATGATACACTCCCCTTCTGTGTCAAAATATTTGCAGGAACCTATTGTCACAATGCGCGGCGACAGATATGTTTTGCCAGTTAAAAACGAAAATAGAAGTAATGTACCCGGTTTACTTCACGACTCTTCCGCAACCGGAGCAACTGTGTTTATTGAACCTGCTGCGATTGTTCAGATTAATAATGAACTTAAAGATATATCCATCGAAGAGGAACGGGAAATTGAACGTATTTTAGCTGATTTCTCTTCTAAAGTAGCAGAATTTGGCGAAAATATTATAATTAACTATGATGTTATAGTCCGCCTTGATGTTTTGTTTGCAAAAGCTTCCTATTCAAATAAAATGAAATGCATCTGTCCAGAACTGAACCAGGAAGGGATTTTATGTCTTGTTCAGGCAAGGCATCCTCTTATAGCAACAAAACAGGTTGTTCCGATTGATGTAACTCTCGGAAAAGATTTTGACACCCTTGTTGTAACCGGTCCGAACACGGGCGGTAAAACCGTCTCGCTTAAAACAGTAGGACTTTTGTCCATCATGTGTCAATCAGGTTTTCACATTCCGGCAGAAATCGGTACACATATGCCTGTTTTTGAAAATATTTTTGCAGACATCGGAGATGAACAGAGCATTGAACAGAGCCTCAGCACTTTCTCCTCTCACATGGTCAACATTGTGGATATTCTTAAAAATGTTATGCCAAACTCCCTTGTTTTGTTTGACGAGCTTGGCGCCGGAACAGACCCGGTAGAAGGTGCCGCTCTTGCAATTGAGATTCTTGAAACTGTTAAAAAATTCGGTGCAAAAACTGTTGCAACAACACACTATAGCGAACTTAAAATGTATGCTCTTTCAACGGACAGAGTTGAAAATGCCTCCTGTGAATTTGATGTTTCAACGCTAAAACCAACCTATCGTCTACTTATCGGAATCCCCGGCAAAAGTAATGCTTTTGCCATCTCTAAACGTCTTGGTCTTTCAGAATATATAATTTCAGGTGCCGAAAAAAGAATTTCATCCGATTCGGTAAAGTTTGAAGATATTGTGACAGAGCTTGAAACAAAACGTGATGAACTGGGTGCTAGGAATTCTGAAGCAGATAAGTTGCTTCGCGAGGCAGAAAAAATTCGTCAGGAAATTGAGGCAGAAAAACGCAAAATTGACGAAAAGAAAAATAAAATACTTGAAGATGCAAGAATAAAGGCAAGAAACATAGTTGAGAATGCAAAGGAAGAAACAAGCAGCATTTTGAAAGAGTTCCGAAAACTTCAGCTTTCCGGCAAAAATCATCTTGCCGAGATGGAAAAGCTTCAACACAAAATGAAAGACAAGAGTGATAATTTTGACAAAAAGCTTGCTGCTAAAAAGGTTAAATCTAATACAAAAGCAGAAGATATCCGTCTTGGTATGAAAGTTAAAATTCTGTCGCTTGATGAGACGGGAGATGTAATATCACTTCCAAATTCCAACGGCGAATTCAGTGTTCAGGTAGGTATTATAAAGGTTAAAACAAATGTTTCGGATGTTATGCCTGCACAGGAAAAGAAATACGACAAAGAGGGAGAGAAAATTATAAAAACACGTTCTTCCCTGTCTTCAAAAAGCTTAAAAATCAACACCGAGCTTGACCTGCGCGGATTTATGGCACACGAAGCCATTATGGAAACAGACAAATTTATTGACGACTGTTTACTTGCCTCTCTCAAACAAGTTTCTCTTATTCACGGTAAGGGTACCGGCGCTCTGCGTGCGGCTGTTCACGAATATCTCAGGAACAACAAATTTGTCAAAAATTTCAGGCTTGGCTCTTATGGCGAAGGAGACACGGGTGTAACCATTGTTGAACTAAAATAAAAAATTTCAAAAAAATTAAATTTCCTCTTGATTTTTCCTCTTGTATGGTGTATAATAATCTACGGCGGTTAAGGAAAGCCGCCTGAGATATCTGGGTGTGGCGCAGTTTGGTAGCGCGCTAGAATGGGGTTCTAGAGGCCGGGAGTTCAAGTCTCCCCACTCAGACCATAGGAGCGGCAAGTCATTTGGCTTGTCGCATTTTTCATATTATTGGAGTGATTTAATATGTATATTATCGTTGGTCTTGGCAACCCCGGACCAAAATATGAAACTACAAGGCATAATATGGGGTTTATCGCAATTGACCAGATAAGCAGCGACTTTAATATTCCCATCAACCGTCTCGGTTTTAAATCCGTTTACGGTCAAGGTACAATCTCCGGTGAAAAAGTTGTCTTAGTAAAGCCGCAGACTTTTATGAATTTAAGCGGTGAGGCTGTTCGTGAAATTCTTAATTTTTATAAGGTTGAAGAAAAAAATCTTATTGTAATTTTTGACGACATAAGTATTCCTCTGGGGAAACTCCGTATTCGTCCCTCGGGCAGCGACGGTGGACATAACGGAATAAAAAACATCATATATTTGTTAAACAGCAATGCTTTTCCCCGTGTAAGAATTGGTATCGGCATGCCGGAAAATTCTGCAAAAGATATTGCTGATCACGTGATTGAAAAGCTTACAAAACAAGAGATTGAAGTTTTGAGAGATACGGTGAAAAATGCTTCAAAGGCTGTTGAACTGATTATTTCCGAAGGAACACAATATGCAATGAACAAACTAAACTGAAAGGCAGTTTAATATGCATAATCTGGAAAGAATGAAAGAATTTGATAATATTATTGGCGCGTCAAAGCTTGCCTGTTCAAAAATTGTTGTAACAGGCATAACAACTTCTGCACGTGCCGATTTTCTATATTCTTTTTTAGAAAAAACGTCCAAAAAAGCTTTTATAATTGTTGAAAATATGTATGATGCAAGAATTTTAAAAGAGGATTTGTCTTTCTACATTTCTCCCGAAAAAATTGTTATTTTCCCAGCAAAAGAATATATTTTTCATAATATAGAAACTGCGGAAATGAAGCTTTCAACAACAAGAATTGCCGTTTTGGACCGCATCTTGTCTGAGGAAGACATTGTTGTAATTGCAACAGCTCAGTCTGTGATGCAGTACACTCTCCCACGCAAACTCTATGAACAACATTTAACGGTCTATAAACCGGGAGATATTGTGTTTATTGACAACATTGCAGAAAAATTTATTCAGATGGGATATAAACGTTGCGATATGGTTGAAGGAAAATCCCAGTTTTCTCTTCGCGGCGGAATAATTGATATTTTCCCGCCAACAAATGAAAAACCCGTCAGAATTGAGCTTTTTGACGACGAAATTGATACCATACGTCTTTTTGACCCGGAAACTCAGCTTTCGGAAAATTCGGTTGGTTCATGCAAAATATCATGTTGTCGCGAGCTTATTTGCGAAGACTTTGATGGGCTTTATGAAAGCCTGTCAAAATATCCTGAAGCCGAATGGACAAACAGAGATCTTGAGATGATAAACGAACACATCTATTTCCCTGCACTTGACAGATATCTTCCGCTGATTTATAAAAATATACCGTCAGTTCTTGAATATCTTGATGAAAATTTTACCTTGTTTTTAAATTATCCGTCAGGGATAAAAGAAGCGGAAGTAAACTACAACACAGAAATTTTAAATAACGTTACATCTTTTGCGGAAAACGGTTCAATGCCAATACTTGACGGACTTTATGTTTCTAACATTAAAAAATCCATCTCTTCCCTTCCGCTGACCATAATCGCTCTTGACAATATTTCTTCCGACAGCGGACTTTTCAAGAAAACACATATGTTTAATATTGCATCGCGCAGCATACCGTCATATAGCGGAAAGTTAGACCTTGTTTTAACAGATATTAAACACTGGAAAGATAAGAATTATGCAATAACCATTCTTTCAGGAAGTAAAACAAGAGCAGAAGCATTTTACAAAACATTATCAGACAACAACATCACTGCTGTATTATCTATAGAAAGTCGTTTTGCAAATCCCGGAGAAACAGTTGTCACAACGGGCAACATTTCAAAAGGCTTTGAATATCCGCTTGTTGGCGTTGCGGTTATTTCTTCATCAGAAGCTTTTGGCGCTATAAAACACCGAAAAACTGCTTCTTCAATGCCGGGAATAAAAATCAAATCTTTTGCTGACCTTTCGGAGGGCGACTATATTGTTCACCAGGTTCACGGAATTGGTCAATATCTCGGACTTGAGCGAATTGTTGTAGACGGACTTACAAAAGATTATCTTAAAATTAAATATAAAGGTGCAGACATTTTATATGTTCCTGCAACCTCTCTTGACGCCGTCAATAAATATATGACGGGCGAAGGACACGAAGTCAAATTAAACAAAATGGGCGGAGCTGAATTTTCAAGAGTAAAAAACAAAGTTAAAAAATCTCTTAAAGATGTAGCTGACCGTCTTATCAAACTATACAGTGCCCGTTCGCAGCAAAAAGGGTTTGCTTTTTCGCCAGACAATGATTGGCAGAAACAATTTGAAGATAACTTTCAGTATGAAGAAACGCCTGACCAGCTCAAATGCATAGAAGAAGTTAAAAAAGATATGGAAAGCGAGCTTCCTATGGACAGACTTCTTTGTGGCGATGTTGGATTCGGCAAGACGGAAGTTGCTCTTCGCGCAGCATTTAAAGCTCTCATGGACAGCAAACAGGTTGCATACCTTGTTCCTACCACTATACTTGCACAACAACATTTTAACACATTTGTTCAGCGTATGCAGGACTTCCCCATTAACGTTGAGATGATGTCCCGATTCCGCACAAGTGCGCAGCAGAAAAAAATTGCAGAAAAAATTGCTACCGGCGAAGTTGACGTTATAATCGGCACACACCGCATTTTGCAAAAAGATATTAAGTTTAAAAACCTCGGTCTTCTTATAATTGACGAAGAACAACGTTTTGGTGTGACCCACAAAGAGCTTATAAAGGAGCTTAAAAAGGACGTTGATGTGTTAACACTTTCGGCTACACCAATTCCCAGAACTCTTCACATGTCCCTCGTAGGTGTCCGTGATATGAGTATAATCGCTCAACCACCCGAAGACAGATATCCCGTTCAGACATATATTCTGGAATATGACAATTCTGTTGTAAGAGATGCCATCTTAAAAGAGCTTGGAAGAAACGGTCAGGTTTATTATGTATATAATCGTGTTGAAGGAATATACAAGGTTGCAAACAGGCTTCAGGAAATGGCACCAAATGCGCGGATTGCCGTTGGTCACGGTCAGATGAGCGAACGCGAGCTGGAAGATGTTATGATGCAAACATTAAACGGAGACATAGACATCCTGGTTTGTACAACCATAATAGAGACCGGACTTGATATTCCAAATATCAACACCATAATAATTGAAAACTCAGACCAGATGGGTCTGTCTCAGCTCTATCAACTCAGAGGAAGAGTTGGTCGTTCAAACAGAGTTGCCTATGCGTATCTGACCTACAGAAAAGACAAAGCACTTACCGAAACGGCTTTAAAAAGGCTCACAGCAATACGCGAATTTACAGAGTTTGGTTCCGGCTTTAAAATTGCAATGCGCGACCTTGAAATCAGAGGTGCCGGAAATATGCTTGGTGCTGAACAGCACGGTGATATGGACGCGGTAGGATATGATATGTACTGCAAACTGCTTAAAGATGCCGTTGCAGACGCTAAAGGTTTGCCCGAAGAGCAGGATGTTTTAACTTCCGTGGACATAAAAGCAGATGCTTTTATTCCGGAAGAATATATTTCTTCTCACAATATAAGAATTGAAATATATAAAAAAATCGCTTCTATTTGCAGCGAGTCAGACAAAGAATCTGTTATTGATGAAATAATTGACAGGTTTGGCGCTCCACCGAAAAGTGTTGTTAATCTTATAGAAATCTCTCTTATCCGTTCTCTTGCATCAAGAGCCGGTTTTTGCGAAGTTTCTCAAAAAGGCGCAAAAATTCTGTTAATTTTCGATCCGTCTTCCAACATTGACGGCAATATAATAATGAAACTCGCTTCCTTCTTACCTGGTAGAATATTTTTTAGCGGCGGAGCAAAACCATACCTTTCGGTATCGGGCATTCCCTCTTCCCCCGACACAATTTTTTCCACCGTTAAACAAATTCTGGAAAAATATATTGAATATTCTGAAGAAAAATAACATTTCAGGATTTTTATATATTTTTAGGATAATCTTTACATTGCAAACACCTCCGACTTTAAGTTATACTTAATAACCGGAGGTGTTTTTTATGAAATTAAAACTTCTTTTTTGTTCTATAATCTTTTTGTTTATTGTAGGAATGTATGCTTTTGCAAGAGATATACCTGTATCGGTTAAATTTAATAACGAATATATAAACTTCTCATCAAAACCTATTCTTTTAAACGGGACTACATATCTTCCTGTCAGGTTATTTTGTGAAATTTTTTCTGCAGATGTTGTCTGGGATGAAGCAAACAAGCAGGTAACTGTTTTGCACAACGGAAATATTTTTACTTTCAAAATAAACGAAAGCACAGCTATTGTCAACGGAATAGAAACCGAAATCCGCGGCAATGCAAAAATTTTTGACGATCGAAGCTATTTGCCGCTACGGTTTCTTGCAGAAAATATGGGGGCCGAAGTTGATTGGGAGGAAAACTATTTTACTGTCATTTTAACATGCGACCAAATAACTTTGCCGGACGAAATAATTCTTAAAAGAGCATATAGCGATGATGAAATTTACTGGCTCGCCAAAATTATTTCTGCCGAAAGTGAAACTCAGTCAATGGATGGGAAAATCGCTGTTGGTAATGTAGTTTTAAATCGGGTAAAACACGAAAACTATCCCAACACCATATATTCTGTAATCTTTGACAAAAAATTTGGTGTTCAGTTTCAACCTGTTGCAAACGGTACGATATATAAAGAACCAAGCCGTGATTCATATCTTGCTGCAAAGCTTTGTCTTGAGGGCGAAAACGTGGTCGGAGAGTGTCTCTACTTTTTAAACCCTGAAAAGTCGCAAAGTCTGTGGATACCGGAAAACAGAGACTATTTTACAACTATCGGCGAACATGATTTTTATATATAAAAAAACCCGAACGAGAGTTCGGGTTTTTAAATCAGTTAATATTTTGTTTTTCTTTCTGGATAACGTCGTGAGCTCCGCCTTCAACAATACTTGTTGCCGAAACAAGAGTAAGCTTTGCTTTTTCGTGAAGTTCGGGAATAGAAAGAACTCCGCAGTTGCACATTGTAGAACGAACCTTGTTAAGAGAGAGTGTTACGTTGTCTTTAAGGCTTCCTGCATATGGAACATAAGAATCAACGCCCTCTTCAAAAGAAAGCTTTTTGTCTCCGCCCATATCATATCTCTGCCAGTTTCTTGCTCTGTTTGAACCTTCTCCCCAATACTCTTTAACATAACTTCCGTTGATGTTGAGTTTGTTTGTGGGGCTTTCATCAAATCTTGCAAAATATCTTCCGAGCATAATAAAGTCTGCTCCCATTGCAAGTGCAAGTGTCATATGATAATCGTAAACAATACCACCGTCAGAACAAATAGGAATGTATATGCCTGTTTTTTCATAATATTCGTTTCTTGCTTCGGCAACCTCTATGAGAGCTGTAGCCTGTCCGCGACCTATACCCTTTTGTTCACGGGTGATACAGATTGAACCGCCGCCTATACCAACTTTTATGAAATCTGCACCTGCTTCAGCGAGGAACAAAAATCCTTCCTTGTCAACAACGTTGCCTGCACCCACTTTAACGGAGTCGCCATAATTCTTTTTAATATAATCAAGTGTTATCTTCTGCCATTCGGAAAAACCTTCGGAAGAGTCAATACAAAGAACATCTGCACCTGCTTCAATAAGCGCAGGTACTCTTTCCGCAAAGTCTCTTGTGTTAATTCCGGCTCCTACAATATATCTTTTTGACGAATCAAGAAGTTCGAGTCTGTTTTCCTTATGGAAAGAATAGTCTTTTCTGAAAACCATATGTTTAAGATGACCGTCTTTTGTGATAATCGGCAGTTGGTTTAATTTGTTTTCCCAAATAACATCATTTGCTTCTGCAAGAGAGATTCCGTCATAAGCAAAAACAAGGTCTTCAAACTTTGTCATAAACTCGGAAACTTTGATGTCGGTTGTCATTCTGCTTATACGATAATCTCTGCTTGTAACAATACCGATAAGTTTTCCGTTTGCACTGCCGTCTTCTGTTACAGCGATAGTGGAATGTCCTGTTTTTTCTGTTAAGTCAAGAACATCCTGAAGAGTAGCATCAGGAGTGATGTTAGAATCGCTTGTAACAAATCCTGCTTTATAGTTTTTAACTCTTGCTACCATTTCTGCTTCGTCTTTTATAGACTGTGAACCATAAATGAAGGAAATACCGCCCTCTTTTGCAAGTGCAACTGCCATACGATCGTCAGAAACAGACTGCATGATAGCAGAGACAAGAGGAATGTTTATTTTAAGGGGACATTCTTCCCCTTTTTTATATTTTACAAGTGGTGTTGAAAGATCAACGTTTGCAGGGATACATTTGTCGGAAGAATAACCCGGTACAAGCAGATATTCTCCAAAAGTGTGTGAAGGTTCTTTGAAATAAAAAGCCATATCAATTTCCTTTCCGCCATGTTAGGCACATATTATATTTCTTCTATTATTTTGCAATTTCGTTTTAGCACAGACTTTCCACGCCAAGTAAAAGCCTTTTCTGAATATTTTTCCAGAAATTCTTTGTTTGATAAATCACATATATCTTTTAAAAAGACAGATTTTAAAATGTCTTCTTTAAATTCTTTGATTGGTGTTTCCTGCACGTTTTTGTTCATCGGACAGTTTTCTGAACATCTGTCGCATCCCCAGACCATACCGCCCGTTTTAATCATTTCTTCTTCCCATCCCGAAAGCGTGCCTTTTTTTTGGGTTATGTGAGACAAACATTTTTCTTTTAAAAAAGTGTCGTCTGCCAATGCGCCTGTCGGACATCCTTTTACGCATTTGCCGCACTCAAGACATTGTTCTGTGCAAGGCATGTCTTCTTCCAAAAGAGTTTTATTTAAACGAATAAGTCCAATAAATACATAGCTTCCATATTTTTTGTTAATTAAGAGACCGTTTTTGCCAATAACGCCAAGTCCTGCATTTTTTGCAAGTTCTCTTTCGTTATAGGGTGAAATGTCTGCAAACACATCATAATCAGTAATATCAGCATTTTCAGCAATCTGCACAAGATATTGTTTGCAAATCTTATGATAGTCTTTAACTGCAGCATATCGTGAAATATTGCCTTTTTCAAATGAAATATAGTATGGAAAAAGACAAACAATAAAACTGTTGCAACAGTAGTTTGTAACACCGCAACAATCAATTCCAAGTTTTTCTGCCGAAAGTTTAATTTTTTCTTTTATGTTCATATCATTTCAAGTTTCCAGTTTATCGGCTGTTTATCTAAAGATTTTAAAATGGTATTTATCTTTGAAAAGTGTCTGCAGCCAAAGAAACCACGACTTGCAGAGAGCGGACTTGGATGGGCTGCACACAATACAAAATGCTGCGGAGAAGTGATAAGAGAAAGTTTGTCTCTGGCATTGTTTCCCCAAAGAACAAAGATGACAGGGTCTTTTCTCTCATTTAATTTTTCTATTATTTTATCGGTAAACGTGGTCCAGCCGATTTTTAAATGCGAATTTGCTTTCGCCTCTTCAACTGTCAGTGTCGCATTAAGAAGCAACACGCCCTGTTTTGCCCAGTCAATCAGATATCCATGGTTGGGAATAGCAAAACCAACGTCACTCTGCAGTTCTTTAAACATATTTTTAAGAGATGGGGGCACTTCAATTCCAGGAGGAACTGAAAAAGAAAGTCCATGAGCTTGTCCTTCGCCATGGTACGGGTCCTGCCCTAAAATAACCACTTTTGTTTCCGAAAAAGATGAAAATTCAAGTGCAGAAAAGATTTTGTCTTTGGGCGGAAAAATTTTTTTGGTATTATATTCATTTTCCAGAAAAGCAAAAATCCTTTTAAAATAGTCTTTTTGAAACTCTTCTTTTAAAACTTCATTCCAGTCGTTTGAAATCAAGCTTAGTCCTCCCTTTTTCTTAAAAAGCGATAGGTATATTTTTTTTACTATTTGAAAGGCTAATAATACAAAGTATGAAAGGATACTGTTATGCAATCAAAAAATAAATATCGTTTGTTAAATATATTCTGTGCAATACTTCTAAGTATACTTTTAGTCTTTTTGGTCTATCTCGGAGCACTGTCTTCCGTTCCTAAAAAAAGTTCAGGAAAAATATTTGTATGCACGGGGGTGATAGTTTGAACAAAAAAGAATATAGCAGACTTGTTGAGAAAAAATCACCCGGTTCAAAGTGGTATCTTAACATTCCGAAAGCATTTTTGTTCGGCGGAACAATCTGCACTGTCGGCGAGGTTGTAAGACAGTTTTTTCTTTCAATGGATATGCCGGAAAAAACTGCTGCTTCCTACACATCAATTCTTTTAATTTTTATCGGAGCCCTCCTCACCGGTCTTGGTGTCTACGATAAGATCGGTAAGCACGGAGGTGCCGGAACAGCCGTACCAATTACCGGTTTTGCAAACTCAATAGTTTCTCCCGCGATGGAATTTAAAAGTGATGGATATGTAATGGGAGTTGGCGCAAAAATGTTCGCAATAGCCGGACCGGTTATTGTCTACGGAACAATTTCATCCGTAATAATCGGGTTATTGCACTTTTTCTTCAAATAAGAAGACTATTAAACAAAAAGCATCCTGAAAAATTAAGGATGCTTTTATTCTTTTTTATTCAGCCAAAAAATCTGCTGAAAGCGTTATATTACTTTATAACAGAATCACCATACGCAAGGAACAAAGAAGTGAGAAGAAAAACAACTGCACATATCTTTGTGAATCTTGCAAAAATTGCATCAAGTGTTCTGCCCTTGTTTTTTCCAAAGAAAGAATCTGCCGCGCCGCTGATTGCACCGGACAAACCTGCAGCTTTTCCGGACTGGAGCAAAATGAGCAGAATAATAACGATGGAAACGAGTATATGTAATATACCCACGATTGTCATTGCTGTATTCATAAAATACCTCCGAATTTTTTTGATTATAATATCATATTATAACACGTTTTGTTTTAGATATCAATAGTTTTTTTACTTTTTTTTGTAAAAATTTATAAGACATCCGGAGAGAATGATTTCTCTTTCGTCATCTGTTAAGTCAGAAATTTTAAGTTCAAAGGATTTCATATCATCATTTACGATATATGCATCAAATTTATCCTGCTTGTTTTTAATAGCATTTTTAACATCTTTAACAAAAATATAATCGCCGTTTTTAAAAGGAAGATTATCTCCGTCAATAACAAACGGTATCATACCCCAGTTTATAAGATTGCTTCTGTATCTTTTCGTTGCATATTCGTTTGCAATATTGGCAAAACCGCCAAGTACTTTTTGGCAGGAAGCTGCTTGCTCTCTTGCAGAGCCGTCACCCGGTTTCACAGCAAAAATTGTACTGCCGATTGCTGTTTCTTCAGGAACTATGCCGGGAACAATTTTTCTGATTTTGTCAAACACATTCTTTATTTCGTCGTCTACCGTTTCAGGATTTTTGCCCGCAAGTCTTTCTTTTTCATAGACCTGAACTTTCTTCGCTTTACCAACATATTCAGGGTCTTTTCTTGAAAGTGCAAATTCCGCAAGTTTAAGCGGGTTTGAACGATAGGAAGATGTTTCTCCCGAGGGAATAAGCTCGTCTGTTGTTGTAACCGGATCGTGTATTTCACTGACAACTTTCAAGATTAAATTGTCAGTAAGCTCTGACATCTCAGGCCAGTCAGCAATATTTGGACCAAATTTCAGTTCAGCATTTTCATCTGCTTTACCGAAACCATTATAGAGTCTACTGGTGTATGCAGAGTCATCAAAGCTGTATTCCGGCATTTTAAAAGAAATATCAAGCTCTGTTGCAGGAGTAAGCACACCACCGTTTGCTGCTGTAGCTGCGATTGAACGGGCATCCATAAGAGCAACCGAGGAAATCTGTCCCTGTCCGGGTTTTGACCCCTCTCTGTTGGGGAAGTTTCTTGTTGAATGTCTGATACTGAGTGCATTATTTGCAGGAACATCCCCTGCTCCGAAACAAGGTCCGCAAAATGCCGTTCTGACAGTAACACCCGCCGACATAAGCTTTGTTATTGCACCGTTTTTAACAAGCTCTAAAAAGACAGGCTGGCTTGCCGGATATGCACTAAGCGCAAATTCGCCATTGCCAATACTCTTATTTGCAAGTATTTCCGAGGCATATACAAGGTTTTCAAATCCACCGCCTGCACATCCTGCAATAACACCCTGGTCAACAACAATTTTGCCATCAACAATTTTGTTTGTGAGTTTAAAATCGATGTTTGGAGAGTCAAGCTGTGCTTTTGCCTGAACTTCAACCTCGTGCAGAATGTCTTTTGCATTTTTATTAACTTCATCAATGGTGTATGTGTTGCTGGGATGGAAAGGCATTGCAATCATTGGTCTGATTTTGGAAAGGTTTACAACAACCACGCCGTCATAATATGCTCCTTCTTCCGGAGCCATAGGTTTATATGCCTCTTCTCTTCCGTGTATCTTAAGATACTGTTTTGTTTTATCGTCAGTTGCCCATACAGAAGATAGACAGGTTGTTTCTGTTGTCATAACATCAATGCCGATACGGAAATCCATACTGAGTTTTAAAGCTCCCGGACCAACAAATTCCATAACCTTGTTTTTTACATATCCGTTTTTGAAAACTTCTCCGATAATTGCAAGTGCAACGTCCTGAGGTCCAACGCCGTTTACCGGTTCACCTTCAAGATATATCATCACAACTTCAGGATAGTCAATATCATAGGTTTTTTCAAGAAGCTGTTTAACAAGTTCCGGGCCGCCTTCGCCGATAGCCATTGTACCAAACGCACCATATCTTGTATGGCTGTCCGAACCTAAAATCATTTTGCCGCATCCGGCAAACATTTCTCTCATAAACTGATGAATAACCGCCTGGTGTGCAGGAACATAAATTCCGCCATATTTTTTTGCTGCAGAAAGCCCGAAAACGTGGTCGTCTTCGTTTATTGTGCCGCCAACTGCACAAAGACTGTTGTGACAGTTTGTCAAAACATACGGAACAGGAAACTTTTCAAGCCCGCTTGCTCTTGCAGTCTGTATTATTCCGACATACGTAATATCGTGCGATGCCATAACATCAAACTTGATTTTAAGTTTTTCATCGTTGCCTGATGTGTTATGGGCAGTAAGAATTTTATACGCCATTGTTCCCTTTTTGGAAACACTTTTGTCTTTGTTTATAAGCTCCGACTCGCTAACAGGCTTACCGTCACACAAATATGCACCTTTTTCAAATAATTTAATCAATTTCTATTCCTCCAACATTTCTTTTGCGTCGTCTGTGTCGCTTACTTTGTTAAGCTGAACCATAATTTTTTTAGTTCTTGCACCAACAAGCTTGTCAATTTCATTGTTAGCCTGATTTATGCGGTTCTGTGCACTTGTAAGAACATCAGAGAACTTAACAAATTCAGTTTTAACCGTTGCAAGAACGTTCCATACATCTGCAGCACGTTTTTCTATAGCAAGGGTTTTAAATCCCATTTGCAAGCTTGTTAAAAGAGCAGAAAAAGTGGACGGACCGGCAACAAGAATTTTATAATCGTTCTGCAAGGTTTCAAATAAAACAGTGTTTCTGACAACCTCTGCATAAAGCCCTTCAATCGGCAAAAACATTATACCGAAATCGGTGGTTGCGGGTGGGTATATGTACTTTTCCAAAATATCTTTTGCCGACTTTTTAATCGCCTGTTCTATTTCTTTTGTGGCAGAATTCACAAGGTCAACATCCCCTGCGTCATAAGCGTCTAAAAGTCTATGATATGATTCCATAGGAAATTTTGCATCTACAGGAATATATACCGGGTCAGAATTTTTCCCCGGCAGTTTAATTGCAAATTCCACAACATCTCTGCTGCCAGGTTTTAAAGCAATATTCTTTTCATACTGCGACGGAGTAAGAATCTGTTCAATAATATTTGAAAGCTGAAGTTCCCCAAGAATCCCTCTGGTTTTAACTCCGCTCATAACTTTTTTAAGGTCCCCTACTCCTTGGGCAATCGTCTGCATTTCTCCAAGACCTTTATACACCTGTTCAAGTCGGTCGCTAACTGTTTTAAAAGACTCGGTCAGCCTGGTTTCCAAAGTCTGATGCAACTTTTCATCAACTGTTTTGCGCATTTCTTCAAGCTTCTGCTCGTTGTTTTTGCTCAAAACATTCATTTTATTTTCCATCATTTCAGTGAGATTTTTCATAACCTCGTTATTGGTTTTTGTTACCTCACTGAGCTGTTTTGTCTGGTTGCCGGAACTGTTTTCCAGTCTTGTAATAACATTATTTTCAAATATTCCAATTTTTTTGTCTATTTCAGTTCTGAGTCTGGAATTTTCCTCTCTTATAACAGCATCAACATTTGTTTTATCTTTGCCTTTTATAAAAACAACGGATAAAATAACAATTAGAAGTATTGCATTTAGAGAAAGCATTGCTGCAAAAAAAGTATTCATAGCATTTCACCACCAAAATTTTTTCATGATATATTATAGCAAATTTCTCTCCTCTTTGCAAGTAAATTTAAAATAATCGTAAAAACAGTTATTTTACACACAATTTAAAGTAAATTGTCGAATATTTTGTGCTTTTTTTATGAATTATATATTTTTACTTGAAAAATACTATAATATGGTATAAAATAGTTATATAAATTGCTTAGAGAGGTGTGTTATATATGTTGAACAAAAAAACAATTGAAAATGTTTCTGTCGAAGGAAAAAAAGTTCTGGTAAGATGCGATTTTAACGTTCCGCTTGATGAAAACAGAAACATCACTGACGAGACCCGTATTAACGGCGCTCTTCCAACAATAAAATACTTAATCGAAAATGGTGCAAAAGTTATTCTTTGCTCTCATCTCGGCAAACCCAAAGGAGAAGCAAAACCTGAATTTTCTCTTGCTCCCGTTGCAAAAAAATTATCTGAAAAATTAGGCAAAGAAGTTGTTTTTGCTGCAGACACAAACGTTGTCGGCGAAAATGCAAAAGCTGCTGTAAACAATATGAAAAACGGCGATGTTGTTCTTCTTGAAAACACACGTTTCAGAGCAGAAGAGACAAAAAATGTTGAAAGCTTTTCAAAAGATCTCGCATCTCTTGCAGATGTTTTTGTAAACGATGCTTTCGGCAGCGCGCACAGAGCACACTGTTCAACCGTAGGTGTAACAGAATTTATTGAAGGTGAATCTGTTTGCGGTTACCTTATCGAAAAAGAAATTGAATTTTTAGGAAACGCTGTTAATAACCCTGTTCGTCCTTGTGTTGCAATTCTCGGCGGTTCTAAAGTTTCATCCAAAATTTCTGTTATAAACAATCTTCTTGAAAAAGTAGATACACTTATAATCGGCGGCGGTATGGCTTATACATTCATGAAAGCTGCCGGCGAAGAAATCGGCAATTCTCTTCTTGAAGCTGATTATCTCGACTATGCAAACGAAATGGTTCAGAAAGCCAAAGACAAAAATGTTAAACTTCTTCTGCCTATTGATACAGTAGTCGCTAAAGAATTTTCAAACGATGCAGAGTACAAAACCGTTGGTCGTGGCGAAATTGAAGCAGGTTGGATGGGTCTTGACATCGGCGAAGAAACAATTAAACTTTATGCTGATGCAGTCCGCGAAGCAAAAACTGTTGTGTGGAACGGACCTATGGGCGTATTTGAAATGTCCAACTTTGCAAAAGGTACAAACGCAATAGCAAAAGTTCTTTCTGAAATTGATGCAACAACAATTATCGGCGGCGGCGACTCTGTTGCAGCCGTAAACCAGGCCGGTCTTGGCGACAAAATGAGCCACATTTCAACAGGCGGCGGTGCTTCTCTCGAATTCCTTGAAGGAAAAGACCTCCCCGGCATTGTAGCTCTTAACGATAAATAAGTTTTTTAGAAAAGGAAATATAAAATGAGAAAAACTGTTATTGCAGGAAACTGGAAGATGAACAAACTTCCTTCCGAGACATACAATTTTGTAAAAGAAATTGCCGACGCAACAGAAAATTCTTCTTGCACCGTTGTATGCTGCACCCCTTTTCTCTGTCTTTCTGAAGCTGTTAGAGCTGCAGAAAATACACACGTGGAAATTGGTGCCGAAAATCTTTACTTTGAAGACTCGGGCGCATACACCGGCGAGGTAAGTGCAGATATGCTTCTGGACATCGGCGTTAAATATGTTATTATCGGTCATTCTGAAAGAAGACAGTATTTTGCCGAAACAGACGAAACTGTTAACTTAAAGACAAAAAAAGCACTTGAAAAAGGTCTTGTTCCCATTGTATGTGTTGGCGAAAGTCTGGAAGAAAGGGAATCCGGCGTTACAATGGACCTTATTTCTATGCAGATTAAAAAAGCATTTATGGACATTTCACCTGACCTTGCAAAGAAAATAATTATTGCTTACGAACCCATCTGGGCTATAGGCACAGGAAAAACTGCAACATCAGACCAGGCTCAGGAAGTGTGCTTCGGTATAAGAAATGTTCTCTCGCAGCTTTATTCTAATGACATTGCAGAAGAAATTACAATTCAGTATGGCGGCAGCATGAACGAAAAAAACGCCGCTGAACTTCTTGCAAAGCCGGATATTGACGGTGGTCTTATCGGCGGTGCTTCCCTTGTTGCCGAAAAGTTTGCTGCCATCGCTTACGCCGCAAACTAAATAATTTAGCAAAAAGGGCGATTTTTCGCCCTTTCAAATTGCAGAAAGGAAAATATAAAATGAAAAAACCATTATGTCTTATGATACTTGATGGCTACGGAGTTGCTGCTCCCGGCGAAAATAATGCAATTTATATGGCAAAAACTCCTGTCATGGACAGTTATCTTAAAAAATATCCTAACACCCTTATCAGTGCAAGCGGAATGGATGTTGGTCTTCCTGATGGTCAGATGGGCAATTCCGAAGTTGGCCACACAAACATTGGTGCAGGAAGAGTTGTATATCAGGAACTTACAAGAATTACAAAATCAATTTCCGACGGCGACTTTTTTGAAAACAAAGTTCTTGTGTCTGCCATTGAATCTTGTATCAAAAACGGAACAAAGCTTCACCTTGCAGGACTTTTGTCAGATGGCGGTGTTCATAGCCATAATACTCATCTTTATGCACTTTTGACTCTTGCTAAAAAACTTGGTCTTACCGAAGTTTATGTTCACTGTTTGCTTGATGGCCGTGACGTTCCTCCCAACTCTGCACACAGCTTTGTTCTTGAACTTGAAGAAGAAATGAAGAAAATCGGCGTTGGGAAGATAGCAACAGTTATGGGCAGATATTATGCAATGGACCGCGACCAGCGTTGGGACAGAGTTAACCTTGCATACAATGCCATCGCTCTCGGCAAAGGTGAAGAAAATCCTTCTGCTGCCGATGCAGTTGCCGAGTCATATAAAAAAGAAATTTATGATGAATTCGTAATCCCTACTGTTTGTTGCAAAAATGCTGGTGTGGACGAAGGAGACAGTTTTATTTTCTTCAACTTCCGACCCGACAGAGCAAGAGAAATTACAAGATGTTTTGTTGACTCTGAATTTGACGGTTTTGACCGTGAGAAATTTTCTAAAATAAATTATGTTTGCATGACACAATACGACGCAAGCATGCCTAATGTGGAAATTGCATTCAAACCGGAAAGTCTTACAAACACTCTTGGCGAAATTTTAAGCAAAAACGGTCTTTCTCAGCTCAGAATTGCCGAAACAGAAAAATATGCTCATGTAACATTCTTCTTCAACGGCGGTGAAGAAAAGGTATATGACGGTGAAGACCGCGCCCTTATCCCCTCACCTAAAGTTGCTACTTATGATTTAAAACCGGAAATGAGCGCTTATGAAGTAACCGAAGAAGCTCTTAAACGAATTGATTCCGACCTTTATGATGTTATAATTCTAAACTTTGCAAACTGTGATATGGTTGGTCACACCGGTTATATGGAAGCAGCTGTTAAAGCGGTTGAAACAGTTGACTGTTGCGCACAAAAAATCGTTGATAAAATCCTTTCTCTAGGCGGAAAAGTTCTTATAACTGCCGACCATGGAAACGCAGACTGTATGGTTGACGAAGACGGTGGTCCATTCACAGCGCACACAACAAACAAAGTTCCTTTTATTCTCATTGGTAAAGACGATGCAAAACTTCATGAGGGAAAACTTGCAGATATTGCTCCCACAATCCTCGAGCTTTTAGGCATTGAGCAGCCCGCTGAAATGGCAGGAAAAAGTCTTATTGACTAAAATTTAATTTTTTGGGAATACTCCTTTCATATGAAAGGAGTATTTTTTATGTTCAGAAAAATTAAAATAACACATGTTTTTGCCAGACAAATACTTGATTCCAGGGGTATTCCGACTGTTGAAGCAGATGTTTGCACAGAAACCGGTGCAGTGGGCAGAGCTTCTGTCCCTTCAGGTGCTTCTACCGGTGCTTTTGAAGCGGTTGAACTTCGAGACAACGGAAATGCTTTTTTAGGCAAGGGCGTTAAAAAAGCGGTCGATAATATCAATATGATTATAGCAAAAAACATCGTTGGAATGAATGTGCTTGACCAATCCCTGATTGACAGTAAAATGATTTCACTTGACGGAACAGAAAACAAATCAAATTTAGGCGCAAATGCCATTTTGGCAGTTTCTCTTGCCTGTGCAAGAGCAGCAGCACTTTCGCTCGGCACAAGTCTTTACAACTATATCGGCGGAACAAATGCACATATTCTCCCTGTTCCTATGATGAATATTTTAAATGGCGGCAAACATTCTGACAACAATTTAAGCATTCAGGAATTTATGATTGTTCCCTCTGCTTCTCACAATTTTTCTTCTTGCCTGAGATGCTGTTCAGAGATTTTTCACAGTCTTAAAACAGTTTTAAAGAAAAAGGGGCTTTCTACTGCCGTTGGTGACGAAGGTGGGTTTGCTCCAAATCTTTCATCGGACGAAGAAGCCATTGAACTTATTGCCGAAGCCACCGAAAAAGCAAAATATGTATGGGGAAAAGACATAAAAATTGCCCTTGATGTTGCATCAACCGAGATGTTTGAGGAAGCAAAAACAAGCGGAAAAGACGGATATTTGTTCTGGAAAAGCGGCGAATTTAAAACACGTGAGCAAATGATAGAATATTTATCTTCTTTGTGCGAAAAACATCCCGTCATTTCAATTGAAGACGGTCTTGCCGAAGAAGACTGGGACGGTTGGAAAGTTTTAACCGAGCGACTTGGCAAAAAAATTCAGCTTGTTGGAGACGATCTTTTTGTTACAAATTCTAAAAGACTTAAAACCGGAATTGATTTATCATGCGGAAATGCGATTTTAGTTAAAGTAAACCAAATAGGCACACTGACTGAAACGCTTGATGCTGTCGACCTGGCACACAAAAACAAATATAAGAGTATAATCTCTCATAGAAGCGGTGAAACAGAAGACACAACCATTGCAGACATTGCCGTTGCTTTAGGATCGGGACAGATAAAAACAGGTGCTCCCTCCCGTAGTGAAAGATGTGCCAAATACAACAGACTTTTAAGAATAGAAGAAGAACTCGGCGAGAAAGCAAAGTTTTATTCAATATAAAAAAGGTGTAAAAATTTTTACACCTTTTTTTAGCTTTCGTACGGCGACTGACCGTGTCTGATAAAATATCCTTTGTTATGGTCACAAACAGGACAAATTTCAGGAGCGCCTTTTGTTTCCGAAATATGACCGCAGTTAAGACAAATCCATTTTGTTTTTGTTTCGTCAAGAAACAGTTTGTCATTTTCAAGCAGCGTCAAAAACTTTTTAAATCTTTCAGCATGTGTTTTTTCTATTTCTGCAATCATTTCAAATTTAATTGCAATGTTTTCAAACCCTTCATCTCTTGCAGTGTTTGCAAAAGATTTATAAACATCTTCATATTCTTCCATTTCGTTGTGTACCGCACTTTTTAAAAGTCCTGCAACATTGTTGTCAATATCCACGGGATATGTGCCGTCAATTTCAATTGTTTCGCCTGCACACTCACTTAACAGATTATAGAATACTTCGGCATGTTCTTTTTCCTGACCTGCAGTATAATTAAACACACTTTCAATTACATACAGATTGTTTTTCTTTGCAACAGATGCCGCAAATGTGTAACGGTTTCTTGCCTGCGACTCTCCGGCAAATGCACGCATTAAGTTTTCTTTTGTTTTACTTTCTTTGAAATTCATATTATCTCCTCCTTTTAAATATTTTTTCTCACGTGAAAAATATTATACATACGTTGACTATTTGTTGACAAAAATATTCTTATATAGTATAATTTTTACAGTAAAATTCTATTGAAAGGAAGACCGGTTTTGAGAGAACTCTGGACTCTGTTTTTCACTTTTGCAAAAATTGGAGCAATAACTTTTGGCGGTGGAATTGCCATGCTTCCCATTTTGAAGCAAGAGCTTGTCGATAAAAAAAATTGGGTTGAAGAAGACGAACTTTTAGACTATTATGCCATTGGTCAGTGTACTCCGGGAATAATTGCCGTAAACACTGCAACATTTATCGGATATAAACGTAAAGGTGTAATTGGCGGAATTGTTGCTACACTCGGCATTATTTTTGTGCCTATAATCATAATTTCAATTCTTGCACTCTTTATCAAGAACTTTTCTCAGTATGAAGTGGTAGGTCATGCACTTAGCGGCATAAGAGTTGTTGTTTCCGTTTTTATTTTTAACGCTGTTTACACAATGGCAAAAAAAGTACTTTCGGACAAATTCACAATATCACTTGCCATTGTTTCATTTGTGCTTTCCTTTATACTTTCTGTTTCGCCAATCATTCTGGTTATACTTTCAACCTGCATCGGACTGCTTTATAAGAAAGAGAGGAAAAAGTCATGATATATTTAACTCTTTTTCTTGAATATTTTAAAATAGGTCTGTTTGCCGTCGGCGGCGGACTTGCAACAATTCCATTTTTATACGAACTAACCGAAAAATACACATGGTTTACAAAAGAAATTCTGGGAGATATGATAGCGGTTGCCGAAGCAACGCCCGGTCCTATTGGCGTTAATATGGCAACATATGCCGGAATTAACGCAACCGGAATTTTGGGTGGAATTACTGCGACAATGGGGCTTATTTGCCCATCAATAATAATTATTTTGATTGTAGCGGGCGTGTTTGCAAAATTCAAAGAAAACACACTTGTAAAAAATGCATTCTACTCTATTCGACCTGTTGTTCTTGGTATGATTTCATCTGCCGGCCTGGGAATATTCTTAATTGCACTATTTGGCAGCGATTCAATCAGTGATTTAAGTTTATTCAGTTTAAACGTCAAAGCATCTGTTTTCTTTGTTATTATGCTTATTCTTACCAACAAAATAAAACTACACCCCATTTTCTATATTGCACTTGGCGGACTTGTTGGTGCACTGTTTTCTTTTTAAAAATGATATAAAAAAAGCTGAGCAATTTGCTCAGCTTTTATTTTTTTATTAAAGAGTATTATCACTGCCAAGAACGTCAACAATTTTGTGTTTAACCATTTCTTTTATGCTTGTTCTTGCAACCGCGAGATACTGACGCGGGTCAAAATGATCAGGATGCTCGTGCAGATATTTTCTTACTGTACCTGTCATTGCAAGTCTTATGTCAGAGTCAATGTTGATTTTACATACAGCCATTTTTGCTGCCTGACGGAGCATTGATTCGGGAACACCCTGCGCACCGGGCATATTTCCGCCATAAGTGTTGATCATTTCAACATATTCCTGGGAAACAGAAGATGCACCATGAAGTACTATCGGGAACTGAGGAAGTCTTTTGCCAACCTCTTCTAAAATGTCAAATCTGAGTTTTGCTTCGCCTGTGAATTTGAAAGCGCCGTGGCTTGTTCCTATAGCAATAGCAAGCGAGTCAACACCTGTTCTTTTAACAAACTCTTCAACTTCTTCCGGTTTTGTGTAGGAAGAATCTTCAGGTTTAACATTCACATCGTCCTCAACGCCTGCAAGTTTGCCAAGTTCGCCTTCAACAACAACACCGTGAGCATGTGCATAGTCAACAACTTTTTTTGTAAGTTCAATATTTTCTTCAAAAGAATATTTTGAACCGTCTATCATAACAGAGGTAAAACCGCCGTCGATACATGATTTACAAATTTCAAAGCTGTCACCGTGGTCAAGGTGAAGAGCTATCGGAATACCTGTATCAGCAACTGCAGCTTCAACAAGCTTCATAAGATATTCATGTTTCGCATATTTTCTTGCGCCTGCAGAAACCTGAAGAATGATTGGTGAATTTGCTTCCTGAGCAGCTTCGGTGATACCCTGAACAATTTCCATGTTGTTCACGTTGAAAGCACCAATAGCATAGCCGCCTTCGTAAGCCTTTTTAAACATTTCTTTTGTTGTAACAAGTGGCATAATAATATATCTCCTTTTTATTATTTTCTTATAATATTTTACTACTTATTATATATTATTTCAAGTGTTTTTTTATAAAATACCAAATAAATTCTTGGCATTTTCTTTTGTTATCTCGCAAACCTTTTCAAAAGGCATATTTTTAATCTCAGCAAGCTTTTCAGCAACAAACCGAACATATGCCGGATTGTTTCTTTCTCCCCTTTTTGGAGTTGGTGCAAGATAAGGACTGTCTGTTTCTATGAGAATGTGCTCTATAGGTATTTCCATAGCAACCTTAACGGCTTTTTCCGCATTCTTATAGGTTATCGGACCTGCAAAAGAAATGTGCATACCCATTTTAATAACTTCTCTTGCCATTTCAACACTACCCGAGAAACAGTGCATAACCCCGCCCGTTTTCTTTGTATCAAACCGCTTTAAAATTTCCATGCAATCGAAATGCGATTCACGGTCATGAATTATAAACGGCATACCAAGGTCCATGGCAAGTTCCATCTGACGGTTGAACCACTTATGCTGCATTTCTTTGTTGGTATCCGGATAATGATAGTCAAGACCAATTTCGCCAATTGCTTTAACCTTTGGTTCTGTAGCAAGCAATGCAAGCTCGTCCATATCCTTTTCGGAAAGATTTGTTGTTTCGCTGGGATGAACACCAACGGAAGCATAGATATAGGGATACTTTTTGGCAAGTACAACCGCTTTACGCGAAGACTCCATATCGGCGCCAATGTTCATTATATAGTCTATCCCTTGTTTTGGCAGGGTGGATAAGAGGTCTTCTCTGTCCTCATTAAATTTGTCGTCATCAACATGACAATGTGAATCAAATAACATATCTTTTCTCCAATTAACCTATAACCGTACCGCTCGGAACATCTCCGTCAAGAACACAGATAACAGGAGCTTTTTCGCCATCGGCAGCAAGAAGCATTCCGTTTGACTCAATTCCTCTTATTTTTGCCGGTTTGAGATTTGCTATTACAATAATTGTTTTTCCTATAATTGTTTCAGGAGTATATCCTTCTGCAATTCCGGACACAATTTGTCTCTCGTTTCCACCAAGGTCAAGAGTAAGCTTTAAGAGTTTGTTTGCTTTTTCAACTTTTTCTGCTGCAACAACTTTTGCTGCTCTTAAATCAATTTTAGCAAAATCTTCTATTGTAATTTCAGGTTTAAGGTTAAGTTCTACTGCTGCAGGTTTGTTCATTTCAGCAATTTTTTCAAGCATAACTTTTTCATCAATTCTTGCAAAAAGTGCCTGTTGCTCACCAACCTGACGGTCTTCCTGCTCTCCAAACACAGAAAGACTTTCCCATGTATTTTCGTCCGAACCTATCTGCTCAAGTATTTTACCGGTTGTTTCGGGCATGAACGGTTCAATCATAACAGCAATAAATCTTAAACCTTCGATAAGATTATAAAGAACGGTTTTAAGTCTTTCCTTGCCTGCTTCATCTTTTGCAAGAACCCATGGTGTTGTTTCGTCAATATATTTATTGCAACGACGGGCAAACACAAAAATAGCTTCAAGTGCGTCGGCAGTTTTGTAGCTGTCCATCGCAGTTTCAACATTTTTAACTGCCAGAAGGGCAGCATTTTTAAGCTCTTCGTCAAGCTGTGTAAGTTTTTCCGGTTTAAATATTTTGCCGTCAAAATATTTGTTTGTCATAGAAACTGTTCTGTTAACAAGGTTTCCGAGAGTGTTTGCAAGTTCTGAATTAAAACGTGCAATTATATTTTCGTAAGTTATTGTACCGTCGTTTGCATAGGGCATTTCGCTGAGCAGATAGTGTCTTACTGCATCCACTCCGAAAAGGTCTGCAAGGTCATCTGCATAAATAACATTACCTTTGGATTTGCTCATTTTGTCTTCACCCGACAAAAGCCACGGATGACCAAAAACTTTTTTGGGAAGCGGAAGCCCCAGCGCCATAAGCATAATCGGCCAGTAAATTGTGTGGAATCTTAAAATATCTTTGCCTATAACGTGAACATCTGCCGGCCAGTATTTGTCAAAAAGTTCACTCTGCTCATCGGGAGAATAACCAAGTGCAGTTATATAGTTTGACAAAGCATCTATCCATACATAAATAACATGTCCCGGGTCAAATTCAACGGGGATTCCCCAAGTGAAAGATGTTCTTGAAACACAAAGGTCCTGAAGTCCGGGTTTTAAGAAATTGTTTACCATTTCATTTTTTCTGGATTCAGGCTGAATAAAGTCGGGGTTTTCTTCAATGTGTTTCATGAGCTTGTCCTGATATTTGCTCATCTTGAAGAAATAAGACTCTTCTTTTGCTTTTTGAACTTCTCTGCCGCAATCGGGACATTTGCCGTCTACAAGCTGTGTTTCTGTGAAAAAGGATTCACAGGGAACACAATAATGTCCCTCATACTCGCTTTTATATATATCGCCCTGGTCATAAAACTTCTTGAAAATTTTCTGAACAGCTTTAACATGATAGTCATCGGTTGTTCTTATGAATTTATCATAAGTGGTATTCATAAGGTCCCATATTGTACGGATTTCTCCTGCAACACCGTCAACATATTCCTGCGGAGTAATTCCTTTTTTCTCCGCCTCCTGCTGAATTTTCTGTCCATGCTCGTCTGTACCTGTCAGAAAATAAACATCATATCCCCTTTTTTTCTTGTAGCGGGCAATTGCATCTGTCAGAACAATTTCATAAGTATTGCCAATATGCGGTTTTCTGGAAGTATATGCAATGGCCGTAGTTATATAGAATTTTTCTTTCATCTTTTTTCTCCTTAGATGTTATTTACTATATTTTTAAATGCTTTTCCGCGTTCCATAAAATTTTTAAACAAATCAAAAGATGCACATGCAGGTGAAAATAGCACCACATCGCCCGGTTCGGCTTTGTTATATGCAGACAAAACAGCTTGTTCAAATTCATCACAAAGGGTAATTTTTGTACTATTTCCCGCATCAACAACCGCTTTTTTGATTTTTTCGGAAGTATGTCCTACAAGAACAAGTTCTTTAACCTTTTTGTTGATATATTCTCCAAGCACATCAAACGGAATTTTTTTGTCATACCCGCCTGCAATCAAAACAAGTTTTTTGTCAAAAGAATTAAGTGCCGCTATTGTCCTTGTCGGACTGGACGCTATTGAATCATTGTAGAATTTTATTCCGCCAATTTCACGGACAAACTCTATTCTGTGTTCAACTCCGCCAAAGTTTTTTGCAACAAACGCTATATCTTCAGGCGAAACATAATCATAAACTGCAGCAATTGCCGCTAGATAATTTTCAACGTTATGTTTTCCCGGAATTCTAATATCAGATTCATTCATTATGCGCACAGTTTCTTCAGCGTTGCACATAAAAATTTCCCCATTTTCGGCAAAAGCACCATTTAATGGTTTCATTTTTCTGCTGAAAAATCTGCCGACACCTTTTCTTTCTTCCATCATGGAAAAAGAAACGTCGTTGTCATGATTCACAACCAGAAGCCCCGATTCTTCCTGGAAGGCAAACACATTCTTTTTGGCTAAAATATATTCATCATAATTGGTGTGCCAATCCAGATGATTTGGCGAAACATTTGTTACAACCGCAATTTCAGGTGATTTTTTCATAGAAAAAAGCTGAAAGCTTGAAAGCTCAACTACTGCAAAATCATCGGGTTTTATTTTTTCTATGTCACTGATAAGAGGCCTGCCGATGTTACCGCCCAGGTGGCAAGTATACCCCGCCTGTGTCAGTATGTTATATATCAGCGTTGTAGTTGTAGTTTTTCCGTCGCTGCCTGTTACTGCAATTTTTTTGCAAGGACAAAGCTGAAAAAACAGTTCCATTTCACTTGTGATTTCAGCACCCTTTTGCTTTGCGGAAACAAGTGCCGGGTTGTCCGGTCTCATACCGGGAGTTTTAAATATAATTTCGGCATCAAGGTTTTCAAGATATGCTTCACCAAGCTTTAGCTCAACGCCTTTTCTTCGAAGCAACTCTTCATTTTCACCAATGTTCTCGTTTTTGTCGCACGCAAAAACCTCTGCACCGCAAGACAAAAGAAAGTCAATCAGCGGCATATTGCTGACACCAATACCAACAACTGCAACCTTTTTGCCTTTTATATCTTGTTTGTATTCTTCTAATGTCATATTTGCCACCCGATTAAAATTTTGTAAGATAGAATTTAACAACCTCTTCAAGAATTTCGTCACGTTCAACCTTTGTTATAAGCGCACGTGCACCGTTGTGGCTGGTGATATATGTCGGGTCGCCTGACAAAATGTAACCGACAATCTGGCTGACAGGGTCATACCCTTTCTCATTCAGTGCTTCGTAAATTTTGGAAATAATTTCTTCCACTCTGTTTTTCTTTTCGTTGGCATCGTTGTACCAAAGAGTATCTCTCATTTTTAAAACTCCTTTCAACCTGTGCATTTATGTGTATCAAAATATCCGTCTAAATTAACGAACATTTTGTAACCGTCTTTTTTTGAAACTTTAAAATCAAGTCTTTTATATAGAGGCGTTTCCTCTTTGACATAAAATTCGTATATTTTATGAAGTTCAAGGAAATTCATTGCTGCCTTTAAAATAATTTCCTCCATAATTTCTTCTTCTGCCTTTAAACTGTCAAGATATCCGCAACCGCCGTCAATATCAAAACAAACACCGCCGGTAATTTTACCGCCCTCATAACATGCAAGGATTATTCCGTTGACAGAGGTATTCAAATATTTTGTCATATATTCTATATCTTTTTTTTCCACAGGCGCTATTTTGAACATAATCTTTTAATCTCTTCTTTCCTCAAGTGTCTCCATTTACCTCTCGGGAGGTTTCCCAGCATTATTGGCCCTATTTCAACCCTTTTGAGCGAAATAACTGGGTATCCCACCACTTCAAACATCAGTCTGACCTGGCGTTTTTTCCCTTCGGTAATACCAATTTTAAATGTGGAAATGCCTGAATTTCCTTTCAGCATTTCGACGTTTGCGGGTCTGGTGATATATCCGCCGATATCAACGCCTTTTTTAAGCATTTTAATGATATCAAGCGAAGGCAACCCTTTAACTTCTGCTATATAAACCTTTTCGCGTTTTTTTGACGGATGAATAACAGAATTGGCAAAGTCGCCATCGTTTGTAAGAAGAAGCAGTCCTTCCGTGTCGGCATCAAGTCTGCCAATAGGATAAATCCTCGCGTCTATGTCTTTCACAAGTTCCATAACAGTCTGTCTGCCGTGGGCGTCTGACGTGGTTGTAATATAACCTGACGGTTTATTCAGCATAATATAATATTTTTTTGTTTCAGAACTAATTTTTTTGCCGTCAACCTCAACGGTTTCTTCTCCGGTAACCTTAGTTCCAAGCTCTGTTATGGTTTGACCGTCAACTTTAACTCTGCCGGCAAGAATAAGTTCCTCTGCTTTTCTTCTTGAACAAATCCCTGCATCAGCTATATACTTTTGTAATCTGATTTCCATATTTAATCGCCTACTCCAAAAAGTGCAAGAAATAATTGACCTAAAATTTTAAAAAAGTTTTTTTCACGAACAGGAACGTCTCCGTTTGTAACAATTTCAATTTCGCCAATAACTTTTTCGCCCAAACAGATCTTTGCAACTCCTGCTTTCTGTCCTTTAAACACAGGAGCATCAAGTGTTTTTTGTTCCATTTCTATTTTATAGTCGGGAGATTCTCCCTTTTTAACAAGCATGGAGATTTCGTTTTCAGAAATAAGCCCCACTTCGTTATAGTTTCCACCCAAAACTCTGAAAGTACCAACGCTGTCGCCTTTTTTAAACAAAATTTTCTTTTCAAAATTATTAAAAGCATAGTCAAACATATTGCGATGTTCATTCCAGTCATCAGGACAATCGAGAGTGACCGTTATAACTTTCATTCCATTTTTCTCAGCTGCTCCGACAAGGGTTCTTCCCGTTTCGGGAGTAAACCCCGGTTTCACGCCTATTGCATCGCCAAACATTGAAATGAGTTTGTTGGCGTTGCTAATAACCCTTCCATTTCTGTCTTCGGGAGGATTTTCTTTATAGGTTGCCGTATTTACAACCTGTGCAAAAACAGGATTTTCCATTGCATATTTCGCCAGTTTAGCAAGCTCGTATGCTGTTGTATAATGTTCTTCGTGATAAAGGCCGTGCGGATTTGCAAAACGAGTGTTTTTAAGTCCGAGTTCTGCCGCTTTTTCATTCATAAGATTAACAAAAGCCTCTTCACTGCCGGAAATGTGTTTTCCTATTGCAACTGCAGCATCATTCCCCGATTTTAAAAGCAAACCGTATAACAAAGTTTCTAGAGATATTTTTTCGTTAGGGTTTAAATAAATACTTGACCCCTCAACCCATTCTCCTTCATCCGGAATTGTAACAATATCAGTGAGATTACCATGTTCAATCGCTAAAATACCGGTCATTATTTTTGTCGTACTTGCCATTCCCAGACGCTCGTTTGCATTTTTACTGTATAAAACAGCTCCTGTGCAGGCGTCCATTAAAACCGCGGCTTTTGCTGTTGGCGTTATATTATAATCTGCCCTGACAGAAAAGTGTCCAAGCAGGGTAATCATCAGCATCAATATAGCCGTAAGTTTTTTCTGCATTTTACATTACTCCTCATATATATTCACTTATATATATGAGAAATCCTTTCATCTTTATTACTCGCCCTTTGCTTTTAACTCTTTTCTGTGCTTGATATAAGAATTAACTTTTTCAATCATATCGGGAACAAGTTCAAGAATTTTATCTACAGAAGTGCTGTTTTCAGGTGTTACGGGAATAAGACGAACTTTATCGCCTGCAATAACCAGAAAAGCAACCGGTTTAATTTTCACACCACCACCGCTGCCACCACCAAACGGATATGTGCCGGCATTGTTCATTTTGCCTGTGGGAATTTCCGACCCTCCTGTACCAAATCCGCAGGAAACCTGTGTAACCGGAATAACAATCGTGCCGTCCGGCGCAGTTATGGCTTCACCCACAACAGTACTTACATCTACCATACCTTTAATTGAGCTGAGTGCACTTGTAATAAGTTCATTTAATTTTTCTGCCATATTATTCAACCTCCGTTTTAATTTTCTGGATAGTATCTTTTATTTTTTTTAAAAGCTTCACATTGGTTCCAAGCTTAACCGCCAAAATTAACGGTCTTATAATTATCTCGCCACTATGAGTGAAAATAACTCCCTCTCCACTGTTGAAATCAGAAGAAATGTCAAGTACCGGCTTTTTAACATAATCATAAATGTATGCATAAAAAGTATTAAACACACCACTTACTATTCCATATGCAATTCCATTGTTCATAGGGTCTTCCAAAGCAAGTTTTATTTTTGTTTCAAACCGGCTAAACCGACAGTGCTTTTTAAAAACACAAAACAGGTCGTAAACTATGGGAACTATATCGTTTTTAATTTTCCCAAGCGCTCCGGCATCCATCTTTTTTGACGGTTCTTTTTCTTTTGTCTGTTTTTTTGGTTTTTTCCCAGGTTTTAAAAGAACAAGTTTCCCAAAAAATATACTGATACTAAAATCACTTTTAAAATTAAAATTGTCTGCACTAAAAGAATAGGAAATCCTCAGTTTGAGCAGAAACACCAATAACAACAAAAGGATAACAATAAAAGTTATTATCAAAGAAATCCCCTCTTATACATCATAAAATGTCATCTGCAACGGTATATTGCTGATATCGGGAAGCTCATCAAGCGATGATATTCCAAAACATTTTAAAAACTCTGATGTGGTTTTATAAATCAACGGTTTTCCCGGAGTATCAAGTCTGCCACATTCTTCAACAAGTCCTCTTTCAATAAGTCTTGAAAGTGCACCATCACTGTTAACTCCACGAATAAATTCAATACTTGACCGTGTTACCGGCTGATTATATGCAACAATTGAAAGAGTTTCAAGCGCTGCACCCGAAAGCATACTCTTCTGGGCAGGAGCAACCATTTTTACAAGATATTCATAGTATGCCGGTTTTGTCGTAAGCTGATAAGCATTTTCCAGCTTTATAAGACAAATTCCACTATCTTCTTTTTCAAGTTTTTCTTTCAAGAATTTAATTGCTTCAAGTATATTTATTTCTGTTTGTTCTGTTATTTCAACCATTTCAGCAATTTCAAGCGGTTTCCCCGCCGCAAAAAGCAATGCCTCAATAGTCGCTGCCAGTCCAGTCAAATTCATTTTCTTCACCACTTAAATTAAATAATAAATCTGTATCATCTACAAGTATAATCGCCCCATGGCGCATAAGTTCAAGAATCGCAAGAAAAGTCGAAACAGCCTGTGCTCTTGTTGTTACACCTTCAAAAAAATCTTTGAAATAAATATCGGCTTTCAGCTCAAAAAGTTTAAAAATTTTATTTATACATTCAGAAACCGTTACAACCTCTCTCTGCACAATAACATCAAAGGATTCTTTTTTGATGGGTTTCCTGAGTTCCTGATTTTCCATGACATTCGCAAACGCTTCTATGAGCAACGAAATAGGAAATTTAGCATCAACATAACGAACTTTCGGTAATTTAACATTATCCGGTTGTTTGTTAAACATATATTTCCCCGATTCCTGTCGTGGAGTCAAAAATTCAACCGCTTCCCTGTATTTTGCATATTCAATAAGCCTGTCCACAAGTTCTGCCCTTGGGTCGCCTTCTTCTTTTTCCTCTTCCGTTTTTGGCAGAAGCATTTTTGATTTGATATATAAAAGCGTTGCCGCCATAACAAGAAATTCTCCTGTTATTTCCATATCAAACTGTTTCATCTTTTCAAGATATTCAAGATATTGAGCGGTAATTTCCGCAATGGGTATATCCGTTATGTTCATCTTGTTTTTTTGTATAAGGTGAAGCAAAAGGTCAAGAGGGCCTTCAAAAGTCTCAATTTTGAACGTAACTTCCATCTTTAAACCTCTCCTTCTAAATAAACAATAAAATAATAAACCGTGCAAACCTATAAAGCATAGTAAAAATAAATCCTATTGCCGGTGATATAATTCTGCTGAAAACGCCGCTGAAAACAGCAAGCATCATTATCAGATATAAAAAATTACCGTTTTTTGCCATCCAGTTTCTTGCAGAATATGGCAAGAAATATTCCAAAACCTTTGACCCGTCAAGCGGCGGTATGGGAATAAGATTAAAAACTGCAAGGCCAATGTTTAAGCTGACAATTGTTGAAACAACTGTGCTGACATAATAGTTTGCAGCAATGTCGCCTGCAAACAAAACAAGTATATTCCAGATTATAAGCATCAAAAAAGCAAAAATAATGTTGGAAACGGGCCCAGCAAGACTGACCCACACAATTCCGCGGGCTCCTGCTTTTTTAAACCGGTATGGATTAACCGGCACAGGTTTTGCCCAACCAAATCCAAGAAAAAGCATAGCTAAAACGCCAAGCCAGTCAATATGCGAAATTGGGTTTAACGTAAGTCTTCCTGCTTCCTTTGCAGTTGTGTCTCCTAATCTGTAAGCCATAAACCCATGAGAAAACTCATGTACTGTGAGACAGATAAAAATGAAAGGAAGAGCAATAACCTTTGAAACCAAAGTTGCAATTAAAACATTTTCCAATGCACTACCTCTTTCCTATTCTTCAGCACCTGACCAGATAACTTTTCCGTATTTGGTGAGATACAACAAGTCGCCATCATTTTTCGATGCTTTAATAAGACCGTTATCAAGCAAAACAATGTTTTCATATTCAGGCGCAACTATAACATTTGCACCTCTGTCAACAACACCAAACTTATGGTCGTCAGAATAAACAGCATATCCGTTTTTGTAATTACCAAGAGTTTCAAACCTCGGTGCAATTATAACAGACCCTTTTACATTAAGATACCCGAACAGCCCATTTTGTTTGAAAACTGCACAACCATCGCAAATATCTGAAATCATTTCATATTTTGGATTGACTGTAAAATCTCCGTCACGGTCAACAATGCCGTATTTGCCCTCATAAATTACAACGGCATGGCCTTCTTTAAACACTGTAGGTGCCATTGTATCATAGGGGCCGAACTCAAGTTCTCCGACTCTTTTTCCCTCAATATCTATTATGTACCAAACACCATCTTTTGAAACAAAAGCACGTTCCTCGCTAAAAGGCATGCAATAATCAAATTCATCGTCTATGGCTTTTTCGCCATTTTTGTTTATGTAGTAGCATCTGTGTTTTTCTTCTTTATCCGAGTGGGTCATAACATTGCAAAGTCCGGATTTGAACTGATAAATTGCATTATTTGCATATTCACAAGGAATAACAAGTTCGCCTTTCGTGTTAATAAATCCCGTGGCATTGCCAATCTGAACCGCAGCAAGTCCTTCAGAAAAGTCATAAACCATATCATACTGAGCGGCAATTTTTTCACCGGTTGAAATGTTTATAAATCCTTTTTTGTCGCCAATATGGTATATAACAAACTCTTCACTTACGTTTGTAGATATGAAATCTTCCGTTTCAAAAACAAGTCCGAGGTCACTGCCGAGAAAACCGTTTTTTGTATCTTTTTTGAAATAATACATTCCATTTTCTGCAGTAGAAAGCACATCATACTCGGGCGATAAAATTCTGTTGCCGTTTCTGTCGGCAAAAGAAAATTTGCCGTTTACGTCAATGATTATATAATCGTGCTGCGCATTTTTTTCTGTTGCATAGTTATCTGTATTTACAACTGTAGGCTCGTATTCAGAAACAGTGCTCAGTTCAATAAGATATGCAGCAATACAAATAGCAAAGATACATACAACTATTGTCAGAATAATAAACATCTTCAAAGGTTCACGTTTCAAATTCCGGCACCTCCGTTTTCTTACTATAAGACATAAAAATCCATTCTGTTTTATTATACAGTAAAACAGAACAAATGTCAAGTTTGAAGAGTCTCTAAAAGATACTAAAAATGTGCAAAAAAACAAGGCAGAGGAAATAAGCTTTCACTCTGCCTTAGTATTATTTTTTTATGCTGAGAATAAGCCCCAGTGCCAGCGAAAGAGCTGCAGCCATTATTACCTGATATTCAACAGGCAACATAAAGGTTATTGTGTGTGCCGGAATCCAGAAAATTGGCACAGTTTTAAACAGCGTGAACTTAACAAAAACTTTCCAGTCTATGTCCTCCACAACTTTTCCGACAGATATTTCTTTTTCTCCTCTGTCTTTCAGTTCAAGATATTTATCGCTGCATTTATGTACCGCCATAAAAGTCGGGCCGAAAGTAAGATTCATTGTAGCACTTGTGTATAATGCTTTAAGGAAAGTGCTGCCTTCGCCCGGAAGCATGCCGCTTTTCATGAGGCCATCCACGCCAGCAGAAAATATTTTCATCATATATGTTATCCAGATGCCTATAAGCCCCCAAATAACAAACCGTGCAAAGATTTTTACCGGAGATTTCCAGCACTTTGCGGCAACTCTGAGTGCAAGAATTTCACCAACCGTTGCCAGAAAAGCAAACTTTATAAATCCCATAATAAAAGGATGAGATGAGGACGCCCCTTTAAATACTTCTCTTGTTCCCGGAAAAATAAGAATAAGCGAAAAGAGCAGAACTACAACTAATGAAAATACCGGCAATAAAATATTATTTTTTTTGCTCAATTCATTTCCTCTTTTCAATTAAAATATTGCACATTTTTCAAAAATTTCAACACCTTTTTGGGTAAGCGAATCAACTGTTTCGGCCATCTTGTCTGTTTTAACTACCATAAGCGCTTTCCCCTCAACCTTACCGACAAAAGCATACATATATTCAATAGCAATTTCGCTTTCGGTGAGTGTATCAAGCACTTTAGAAAGTCCGCCCGGCTGATTTTCAATTGCAACCGCAATAACCTCCGTGCTCTTTGCAGTAATGCCGTTTTCTTTAAGAACTTTAAGCGCAAGGTCCGGTTTATCAACAATAATTCTGAGTATTCCAAAATCTGTTGTGTCTGCAATTGAAAGTGCGCCTAAGTTTATATCGTTTTTACTGAAAAGTTCAACAATTTTTGCAAGTCGTCCAAATTTGTTTTCCACAAAAACGGAAATCTGTTCTATAAACATACAATCAATCCTTTCAAATCAGTGTATTTTTCTCTTATCAATTACACGTTTTGCTTTTCCTTCGCTACGTTCAATGGATTTTGGATTAACAAGATGAACCTTTGCCCCTATTCCAAGAACATTTCTCAACTGTTCGGTGATGGTTCTTTCTACCTTTTCGATTGATTTAACATCGTCAAAGAAGAGTTTTTCGCTCATTTCAACATTAACATCAAGAGTGTCTGTGTTGTTTACCCTGTCTACAACAATCTGATAGTTTGGAGAAATTTCTCCACCACTTACCTTGAGCAGAACTTCTTCAATCTGCGACGGGAAAACGTTTACACCGCGGATAATCATCATATCATCGCTTCTGCCGGTTGGTTTTCTCATTCTGATAAAAGTTCTTCCGCAGCTGCATTTTTCATAATTCAAAGAACAAATATCTCTTGTTCTGTAGCGTATAAGCGGGAACCCTTCTTTTGTAATTGTTGTAAACACCAGTTCTCCAGACTGTCCTTCTTCAACCGGTTCGCCTGTGTCAGGGTCGATAATTTCAGGAATAAACATATCTTCATTGACGTGCATTCCACACTGATGTTCACATTCAAAAGAAACACCCGGTCCCATTATTTCAGAAAGGCCATATATATCATACGCTTTAATTCCGAGTTTATCTTCAATGGTTTTTCTCATTTCTTCCGACCAGGGTTCAGCACCAAAAATTCCGGCTTTAAGTTTGAGCTGGTCTTTGACACCCATTTCCTCAATTGTTTCTGCAAGATACATTGCATAGGAAGGTGTGCAGCACAAAATTGTAGAACCAAAATCTATCATTGTCTGAATTTGTCTTGCCGTGTTACCGGAAGAAGTAGGAATAACAGTTGCGCCTATTTTCTGTGCTCCGTCGTGTGCGCCAAGACCGCCGGTGAACAGTCCGTAACCATAAGAAACCTGCACAAAAGACTCTTCTGATGCTCCTATTGCACTAAGCATTCTGGCAACGCAATCCGACCAGTCGTCCAGATCTTTTCTTGTATAACCAACAACAATCTGTTTGCCGGTTGTACCGGAAGAAGCATGGACTCTGACAATTTTATCCATAGACTCGGCAAAAAGCCCATATGGATAATAGTCTCTTAAATCCTGCTTATATGAAAATGGAAGTTTTACAATGTCGTCAACACTTTTAATGTCTTCGGGAGTAAGTCCTTTTTCCTGCATTCTTTCTCTGAATAACGAAACTTTGTCGTACATTCTTTCAACTTGCCATTTCAGACGCTCAGACTGGAGTTTTTTAAGTTCCTCACGGTCCATACACTCAATTTCAGTTTGATAAAAACTCATTTTTTACACCTCTGTTAAAAGTTGTATCCAAGCTCAAAAGCTTTCAGATTAATTTCCAAAAATTTCGGTGGGACAGTATTTTTTATTGTTTCAATCCATCTTTCATACGGAATTTTGGTATTCTTTGCCATAACGCCAATCAAGACAACGTTAACAGCTTTTGCGCTGCCCGCTTCTTTTGCAAGTTTAAGCGCCGGAACAACTGTTAAATCCACAATTTTTTCAAGTTTTTCCGTGATATTTTCCGGATATTCCATAGCACCTGTTATAACAGGCATCGGGTCAATGGTCTGGTCATTAACAATCATTTTTCCGTCTTTTTTAAGGAACGGGAGTGCTCTTAATGCTTCAAGCTTTTCAAAAGCTAAAATTATGTCCGCTTCCCCTTTGTCAATTATGGGAGAAAAAACTTTTTTATCATATTTAACATAGGTTACAACACTTCCGCCTCTCTGGCTCATACCGTGCACCTCGGAAAGCTTAACGTCATATCCTTCACCTATAAGCGCACCTCCGAGAATTCTGCTAGCAAGCAGTGTTCCCTGTCCGCCAACGCCAACAATCATTATTTTTCCGCTCATATCAGTTTTCCTCCTTTTCAATTGCACCAAACGGACAAAGATTTGTACAGAGTCCGCAACCGTTACACTGGTTCTGGTCAATCATAACATTACCGTCTTTAATTGAAATTGCAGGACAACCAATTTTCATACAGGCTTTACACTTTTTACATTTGTCGGTTATTTTGCAAAAACCTGAATATTTAACAGTTTTGAGAAGTGCGCAGGGACGCTGCGCAATTATTACCGACGGAGCTTCTCTTTCTGTTTCTTCTTTAACAACTTTTTCAAAGTTTTTAATGTCAAACGGGTCAGCAACCACAATATGCTCAACCCCTATTCCGCGACAAAGTGCAATAAGGTCAACCTGGTTTGTGCTTTCCCCTTTAATTGTGTATCCTGTCGTCGGATTCTGCTGATGTCCGGTCATTCCCGTGATTGAGTTATCAAGAATAATAACCGTATTGTTTCCCTTATTGTAAACAATGTCAACAAGCCCTGTAATACCCGAATGCATAAAAGTGGAATCACCTATAACAGCAACAAGCTTTTTGTTGAATTCTTCACCTCTGGCTTTTGCCATACCGTGCGCCGCGCTGACGGAAGCGCCCATACAGATTGTTGTATCCATACTTGCAAGAGGTGCAACCGCGCCGAGAGTATAGCATCCGATGTCTCCGCTGACAGTAAGTCCAAGCTTTTTAAGAACATAAAAGGTTCCTCTGTGCGGACAACCCGGACACATTACCGGCGGACGAACCGGAATTGTTTCTTCTACCTGATTAAATTCGGGAGATTTTTCGCCAAGCACTGCTTTTCTTATCATAGTCGGCGTATATTCTCCTAAAAGAGTAAAGTTTTCCTTGCCGCTGACATTTGCACCAATGGCTTTACAATGGTCTTCAATCACCGGATCAAGTTCTTCAACAACAAACACTTTTTTACATTTGCTGCAAAAATCTTTTATAAGTTTTTCCGGCAGAGGGTATACCATGCCGAGTTTAAGGTAGTTAACCCTGTCGCCTAAAGCCTCTTTAGCATACATATGTGAAATTCCGGCAGAAATTACGCCAATATCACTACCGTTCATTTCAACACTGTTAAGCGATGTTTCTTCGCTGAGTGCTTTTAACTTTTCTATTCTTTCTTCAACAACAACGTGACGTTTGATTGCATTACCCGGCATCATAACGTTTTTGCCGATGTTCTTTTCATAATTTTTAAGTCCTGCTTCTTTTCTTTCGCCAAGTTCAACAAGACTTTGCGAGTGAGAAACTCTTGTAGACAATCTTATGAAAACAGGGGTGTCATATTTTTCCGAAATATCAAAAGCAAGTTTTGTATATTCTTTACATTCCTCTGAATCAGCAGGTTCAAGCATTGCAATTTTAGAAGCTTTTGCATAGTGTCTTGAATCTTGTTCGTTCTGCGAAGAATGCATGCCCGGGTCGTCGGCAACACAAAATACAAGCCCACCGTTTGCACCGATATAACTAACAGTGAACACCGGATCTGCCATAACATTAAGACCCACGTGTTTCATACAGGACATGCTCCTTGCCCCTGCAATAGACGCACCGATAGCAACTTCTGCCGCAACTTTTTCGTTGGGCGACCATTCTGCATATATTTCGTCATATTTAACAATGTTTTCGGTAATCTCTGTGCTGGGTGTTCCGGGGTAAGAAGCAACAACTGTAACCCCTGCCTCGTAAGCCCCTCTTGCAACAGCTGCATTACCAAGCATCAATTCTTTCATTTTAAACTTCCCTTTCCTTATTTAATCTCATTTTGTTGCGCAACAACACTTTCGCCGCAGTAAATTTCCCTGAGCTTTGGTTTTTCAATTTTTCCGGTCGGATTTCTCGGAACCTCTGCAAAAATAAATTTACCCGGTCGTTTGTATCTTGGCAAATCAAAACAGAAATCTTCAACTTCTTCTTCAGTCATCGTGCAGCCCTCTTTAACTTCTATAACAGCTGCAGAAATTTCGCCAAGTCTTGCATGCGGAAGTCCAATTACCGCAACGTCTTTTACTTTATCATTTTTCCTGATAAAATCTTCAATCTGAACAGGATAGATATTTTCTCCGCCCGAAATGATAACGTCTTTTTTCCTGTCAACAAGGAAAATAAATCCGTCTTCATCCTCCTGGGCAACATCTCCCGTATAGAGCCAACCGTCAGCAAGAACTTCGTTTGTCGCTTTTTCGTCTTTGAAATAACAAAGCATCACGCCAGGTCCTTTAACTGCAAGCTCACCGATTTCACCTTTTTTAACCGGTTTTTTGTTTTCATCTACAATGGAAACCTCCCAGCCAAAACCGGCTTTACCGATAGCACCAACCTTATGAATGTTTTCGACTCCAAGGTGAACGCAACCCGGTCCGATAGATTCAGAAAGACCATAGTTTGTGTCATATTCGTGGTTTGGGAAAAGCTTTTTCCATCTTTTTATGAGGCTCGGAGGCACCGGCTGAGCTCCGATATGCATAAGTCTCCAATTTGAAAGGTCATAATCTTCAAGGTTTATATCTCCCCTGTCTATAGCGTCTAAAATATCCTGTGCCCAGGGTACCAGCAACCAGACAATTGAGCATTTTTCTTTGGAAACAGTGTCTAAAATCCATTCCGGTTTAATACCTTTAAGCAGCACAGCTTTGCCGCCAACTAAAAAGCTTCCGAACCAGTGCATTTTTGCACCTGTATGGTAAAGGGGCGGAATACACAGAAAAACATCTTCTTTTGTCTGGGAATGATGTGCCTGTTCCGTTCTGGCAGCATGCATCAGACTTCTGTGTGCATGGACAATAGCTTTCGGAAAACCGGTTGTTCCGGAAGAAAAATATATTGCTGCCTCATCATCGTCCGACAGTTCTATTTTCGGCGACGATGATGAACAGTAGGTTACAAGCTTGTCATAGGACTGTGCAAAAGTCGGGCAGTCGTTGCCAACATAAATCCAGTCTTTAACTTTGGGTATTCTGTTAAAAATCTCTTCAACACGGCCGATAAACTCCGGACCAAAAATAATGGCATCTGCCTCTGCAAGTTTAAGACAGTATTTTATTTCGTCAGAAGTATATCTGTAGTTAAGCGGAACAACAAGCGCTCCCGTTTTTAAAATACCAAAGTAAATGGGCAGCCATTCAAGACAGTTCATTAAAAGGATGGCAACCTTATCTCCCTTTTTAATGCCTTTTGTCAGCAAAAGGTTTGCAAACCGGTTTGCCTTTTTGTTGAACTGACTCCAGGTAATTTCTGTTCTGTAAGCTTCGTTGGGACTTGTTTCTATCAGCGAATATTCCCTCCATGTAAGCCTCGTCTGGTTTTCAAGTTTCGGATTTATCTCAACAAGGGAAACATCGTTGGGATAAAAATCTGCATTCTTTTGTAAAATTTCGGTAATAGGCATATTTTTCTTTCCTTCCTGTTTAAATCTGCACAGGGCTTCTAAAACAAAAAGCCCTCTGCATTTTTTTGCAGAGGACGGAATTATATCCGCGGTACCACCTCAATTGCCGCATAAAGATGCGACCACTTTTCAGGCACAGAAGAACTATGCCCCCGCACTGTAACGGGTGCTCCCGTTGCAGCCTACTAAGCAAAATCCTTGCCGTTCGGTGCACTGCTCCCGGAATGTATTCACCTCTGCAACTGTTTCTGCCTCGCACCAACCGACAGTTCTCTTGAAAACATAATTGCAGCGCTACTTGTTTCCGATCATCGCATTTATGAAATATATTATATTATTATGTAGAAAAAAAGTCAATAGTTTTTGTATTATTTTGATGAATAATGAAGTATATGCATATTATTTCCTGCACAATAATGCAACGCACTCAACGTGATTTTTGTTTTCCCAACATGGTCAATTTAAATCGCTAAAAATAGATTTCTTCGTCTGTGTCTAAACATAATACTCCAAGTTGTCCACCAAATCCTAAGCCGCAATCAACATTTATTGTGTCTGCACCTCTGTATATTACATCAGGGGTGGCGCCATCAATAAATCGCGTAGGAAGATGCCCGCAAATAATCGTAGTATTCTCATAATGAATTTCTTTATAATCGTGAGGTCCAAATAAAAGTTCATTTTCCTCATAATACTCGATTGGCAACCCATCAAAATCAGGAATACCAGCGTGTACCAGTATGTAGTTTCTACCATTTACTTTTACTTCCTCATAAAGCGGTAGACTTTTTATAAAGTTTATTATTTCACTCTGTTCGCATCTATCAAGTTTGGAAAAATCAATCAAGGTTTTCTCCTGACCAATTTGAGAAATTTTGAGTTCCTCCTCTATAATGCTCTGTATCTCGTTTCCATTGCCAAAACTAAAAAGGATATTTTCAAAAATCTCCAGCATCATTAACTCGTGGTTTCCCTTGACAAGAGTAACATTGTCTCTCTTTATAATATCTTGAATGATTTTTATCCCATCACTGCCTCTGTCAAGAACATCGCCTATTATGTATAACTCATCGCTATTTCCTAAAAGTGATATGGCGTCTAAATATTCCGAATAAAATCCGTGAATGTCACTACAAACATAAATCATAAATTTCACCCATTTCTACATTCGTCACACATATCGGGTATAGCATACATTTCTTCGTTTTTTACAACTCTTTCACACTTTGTGCACTCATAGGCGTAGGGATATTTTTCTTTATCAACAGGATATTCCTCCGCATCCAAGTATTTCTCGCAATGCTCAATCTCAAAACTATAGTATATTGGATAGTGGTCAGAAAGGATATTGTTATCATCAACATAACAACTTTCATTTTTTAAATTTAGACCATCTTTTACCAAAATATGGTCTATTTCAGTATTATTTATTGATGTAACTTTTTTCACTTTATCTGTGTATTTCTTAATTAAGTCCCTATATTTTTCGCGATTTTCCTGAAACTCTTTCGTTTCATTACTTTTATTATAATCACCTGCATTAAAATCACCAATGATTATATCTGGATTATAATTGGTATCTTTTATCTTATCCTCTATAAATCCATCTTTTCTTAGCGATTGGTGTACTGCCAAAATTTTCAACTCACCAACCATAAACGAAACAAAGCAGTTGCAGTAGTCTTTATTGTTACTATTTATTCCATCTTCATCTTTTTTAACGAAGTTTTTTTTCGAAATAACAACTGTCATTTTTATTTGATTTCTGACTGTTTCATTTACATTATATAGTATGGTGTAATCTTTTTCTGGGAAAGTATCACATATCAGGGTAAAAATTTCATGTTCTCTATTAGTTATGTTGCTACGAAGAGGAATCTCTTGCAATACAGCAATAGCATTTTCTTTTTTATCAATATGGTCCTTTATAACCTCAAGAACAGCGTTATCTCTGATAACATCAATTGGTTTTACAGGTTTCTTTTTCTGTTGATCAATAATATTCCCATATTCGTACAACCGAGTATTCCAAGTCATCAAATTCACTTTCATAATCAAAATATCTCCTTACAGCATCTTGAAGTGCTTTAGTGCATCTTTAATTGCTTTTTCTTTTTCGGATGGGCAAATTGGAACCTTTGTTCCTTTTTTACTTGTGTTATAATTCGTGCCCATTGGTAGTACGAGTTTTTGTTTAACCTGTGCGATATATAAACTTGATACCTTAAAACCGTATTTTCTAAAAATATAATCCTTTATTTCCTGATAAGTTGCTTTTACCTCAATAGATGTCAAGTGCAAATCTTCTGATTTCAACTCAACTTCGATTACATCGTCAGGTTTTAGTCGGGACAACAATACCACCGTCTCCACATGGCAAGTATGCGGAAACATATCTACCGGTGTTACTTTTTCCGTTTTATATCCACCATCCTCAAGCACTCTTAAATCCCTTGCAAGTGTTGCGGGATTACATGACACATACACAATTTTTTCAGGTTTCATATCAAGGATTATATTAAGTGTTTTTTCGTCACTGCCTTTACGCGGCGGGTCCATAACAACAACATCGGCACGCACGCCTGTATCGTAAATTTCTTCAATAATTTTCTGCACATCACCACAAACAAACTCAGCATTTTTTATTCCGTTTGTCTTTGCGTTTTCATGTGCATTTTCTACTGCTTCGGGTACAATTTCAACACCGTAAACTTTTTTTGCTTTTTCTGATAAGAAGAGCGAAATTGTTCCCGCGCCGCAATATAAATCAAACACAACCTTGTCTTTTAAATCTCCTGCACATTCTGCAGCAAGCTGATATAATTTTTCTGTCTGAACAGGGTTTATCTGATAAAAA
>JAZNIU010000016.1:0-22259 GCA_045577655.1 Clostridia bacterium | reverse complement strand
CCAACTTTCTTGTGAGCGGGATATCCATTCCGCAGCTGCAATAATCTGTACCGAAATACAGTCTGTCCTGGAATTCTTCCAAAAACTTAGGTCCGTACTCTTCGTCGCGGGTAAGTGCAAGATAACAGGTGCCATCGGACAAATCACCATACAGATTTTCATACTTACGGAAAAGCTTGGGCACAGTACCTTCCTCTTTAATAGGACCGCTGGGAAGTCTTTCAAACTGGCTTATATCAGGACGCATACCTACGCCGCGTTCGCCAATTGTATCAAGTTTTGCAATCTCTGTCCAGAATACCGGCCCGTGACCAAAGATTTTAAGCTCGGGGAATTTCTGGAGAGAATATTCAAGACCGGGAAGACCGGGGTCGTCATAAAGACCGAAACAGCCTGTCTTCTGAATTGAACCATCATATACAATGGGGAGACCTACCTTTTCAGCGCAACGGAAAAGATTTTGCACCAATGGATTTAAAATCTCCAGGTTGGGCATTACTTCGCCAATACCTTTACAGCCCCTGTCCTTATAATATTGCAGGATTTTGTCAAGGGGCGCTTCGGGGGAATTGGACATTGCGCGGGGGTCGATATTACAGTAGGGAATAAATCTGTCGGGATATTTTTCCGCCATATTGAGAATATCCTCATTTGACTGGGGGAAATATATTTCGCAGTTTACCACAGGGAGAAGAACGCCCTTTTCAATACCGTACTTGTCGAAAACCTCAATTAAGTGTTCCGGTGTGGCAAAATTTGCAACATAAGGAACCGGCTCCCAATATGCGTGTGCGTGAATGTCAATAAACATATTGATTTTCTCCTTTATTTTTTGTTTCCATAATTGTAGCATAACCGCTGTAAAAAGTCAATAGAATTTATGGTAAAAAACGGGTAATATTTTGCACAAAAAAATCGGAACAAGCGCAACTTGTTCCGACGTGGAGCTGATAACCGGATTCGAACCGGTGACCTCTTCCTTACCAAGGAAGTGCTCTGCCTGCTGAGCTATATCAGCGAAATACAACATGAATAATATAGCACAGATTAACCCATTTGTCAATGATTTTTTTACTTAGTCAGGAAACGCATGGAAACCAGATAGGGCAAAATTTCTTCTGTTGTATAGAGCTTAAACATGCCAGCAAGACAAGCGCCGGCAAGGAGCGTGTTTTCAGGATGGTCGGAGTCAGTGTCCGGGTCGCACAAAACAAGTTCATTTTCTGCAGTATACCCCGTTATTACAACACCGTGCTCTTTTTTTCCGTCTGAAAACTGTGCAATTATGCCCGTCGATAATGGCAAGGTCTCTTTTATAAGGTCCATTTTTTCTTCAACTGTAAGAGTGGACACGGTATAGTCTTCCGCCTCCTCTTTAAGCAGAAGCTCACTTTCCATAAGAGTTTCAAAAGAAAGGTCAAAAGAAAATTCCGGAGCCCACTGAACATAAGTGGAACCTTCGTTTGCGTCAAGCAACTGTTCAAAAGAAAAAGGTTTGTCAAAATAATTTGAAATTACCATTGCTTTACATGCCAGAACGCAACCGTCCGACGCTTCCGATTCGACATAGTATGTAACAGGTAAAAGATATTGGCTTTTAGTTGAAAGCAAAACGGTGTTTGTTTCTCCGTCCCACTCGACGCTGAGCCCGAAAATTTCCGTAAGCGCACGAAGAGGCACAAAGGTGCGGCCCGAAACAATGGTGGCAGCCGTATCTATCTCGCGGTATTCACCATTCACAGTCATACCGCGGTCGCCTATAACAAACGAAACGTCGAGACTTTCGTCTTTTATGGAAGCAGTTTTTGTTGCATCATCCCACAGAACAGAAGCTCCGCAAGTGTCTGCAATTGCGCGGACGGGAGCAAGTACGCGGTTTTCTGACAAAAAAGGCGGAACGTCAAAAGAAACAGGTTGTCCGTCAAGAAAAACCGATATGTTGTCACGGGTGATAATGCTGACATTCTCTGCTGATACAGGAATAAAACAAGCTAAAATCAATATAAGTAGTATATATTTTTTCATGTTCAGTCAGTCCTTTCGACTAAGTAGAGTATATATTATTTGCAGAAATTTGTCAACGATTCATTTTGGTTGACATATTATAATTGTTATGATAGAATAAATAAAGTATAACAGATAGGAGAACGCCTATGCCTTTTTATGATATTGCAGAATTTCATTTGGAATATTCAGGCTTTGAAAGCGACTATTCGGAAAAAAGACTGAAAGAGTATAAAAGTGAAAAAACTCTGTCTGCCGATATGAAAGCGACACTTAAGCTGCCTGCGGAAATCGGCAAACCGGAAGGCAATTATGTTTCCACAATTGACGGGTACAGACAATGCTACAAAACAGATGGTGGGTATGGTCTTTACGACCTGCTAAGAAAGCCGGATACTTTTTGTGCATCCCTTCTGTTTGATAAAAACGTTAAACAGGCAACAGGTGAAATGACGGATATTTCAGCCTATGGCGGCATGTCGGTTCCCATTCGCAGTTTTAATATGCTGGGTGAACTGTTCAGGTATTTTATACTTAAGAATAACGGGGTGGTTTTTCACTCGTCATGTATAAAATATAAAGATATGGGCATAGCTTTTTCGGCACCCTCGGGCACCGGAAAATCAACTCATTCGGGGCTCTGGAAAAAATATTTCCCCAAAGATGTAACAATTATAAACGACGATTCTCCGGCCATCAGAACAGACAAAGGAGATATCACGGTGTACGGAACGCCGTGGAGTGGGAAAACGGATATAAACGCCAACATTTCTGCAAAACTCGGGGCAATTGTTATGCTTGAACAAAATGCTGTAAACTCCATCAGCCGAATTTCCATAGACGAGGCAGTGTTCAGAACACTTAACGAGGTTTCAAGACCTATGTTTGCAGAGTTTATGAATCCCACCCTGGAACAGATTGAGAAAATTCTTGCAAAAACACCGGTGTTTCTGCTGAAATGCAACATTTCGGAAGAAGCGGTTTTAGCGGTTAAAAGCGAACTTGGAATATAAAAAAAGAGGTGCTTTAAATGAAAGTAAAAGATTTGTTTATTCTGAAAAATATTGCGGGAAGCAATGTTGTTATGCCGGTGGGCGTTTCTGCAGAACAGTTTGACGGGATGATTTCCTTAAACGAAACAGGCGTGCTTCTCTGGAACAGACTTTCCGAGGATGTTACTGAAGAAGACCTTATAAACACTGTGCTTTCAGAGTACAATGTTTCTGCTGACGAGGCGGAACGTGACGTTAAAGAATTTGTTGAAAGTTTAAGAAAAGTCGGAGTGCTTGAAGAATAGAAATGATTATGAAAGAATATGAAATGAGTGAGCTTGAACCGGTAATCAAGGACGTGACTGACGCGGGCGGGACTTTTCGTCTTAAAGTTTCGGGGACGAGTATGTTCCCCACGCTTATAGAAGGCAGGGACAGCGTCGTTCTTGAAAAACACGGTGAGCTTAAGAAAAAAGATATAATTCTTTATAAGAGAAACAACGGAAGATATGTTCTGCACAGAATTGTGGACATAAAAGACGGAAAGCTTGCACTTTGCGGCGACAATCAGATGGATGTGGAATATCCGGTTGAAAAATCGCAGGTTATTGCGGTGGCAAAGAAAATTGTCCGCAAAGGTAAAGAGTTTGACGACAAAAATCTTTTTTACCGGATTTATGCGTCTGTCTGGACAAAGTTTATCGATGCCAGACCCAAAATTCTGAAAACGTTTCTCACGGTGACAGGAAAAAGAAAATAGAAAATCGGTTTGTTGTCCGACGGCGTGCGGACAACAAATTTTTTATGGCAGGGGTATTGCAAAGAGTGTAGAAATATGCTATAATATACAATGATTTTTTATGTATTAAAATAAATTCAACATAAAGGAAGGAGAATTTCTATGAACTATTCAAGCGAAGTAGAAGCTATGTGCCCTCTTGCAAAAGGCGCATATCACGGTCCTGCTCCCATTCCTCAGGAAGGAAGATGGACACAGGCAAAAGAAGTTAAAGACATTTCAGGTCTCACACACGGTATTGGCTGGTGTGCTCCCCAACAGGGAACCTGTAAACTTACCCTCAACGTAAAAGAAGGTGTTATCCAGGAAGCTCTGGTTGAAACAATCGGTTGCTCCGGTATGACACACTCAGCAGCTATGGCTTCTGAAATTCTTGTTGGCAAAACAATTCTTGAAGCACTCAACACAGACCTTGTTTGTGACGCTATAAACACTGCTATGAGAGAACTTTTCCTCCAGATAGTATATGGCCGCACACAGACAGCTTTCTCTGAAGACGGTCTCCCGATTGGTGCCGGTCTTGAAGACCTTGGCAAAGGTCTCCGTAGCCAGGTTGGTACTACATACGCAACCCTCAAAAAAGGTCCCAGATATCTGGAACTTGCTGAAGGCTACATCACAAAAATTGCGGTTGACAAAGAAGGCCAGATTACAGGCTACAAATTTGTTCACCTCGGCAAAATGATGGAAATGGTAGCAAAAGGCATGGATGCAAACGAAGCGCTCGCAAAAGCAAGCGGTCAGTATGGCAGAGTTGATGATGCAGATAAGCTCATCGACCCCAGACATGAATAATTTGAGAGGGAGGTAAGCGAAAATGGCATTATTTGAAAGTTATGAAAGAAGAATTAAACAAATAAACGAAGAGCTCGCAAAACACGGCATTTCTTCCATTGAAGAAGCAAAAGAAATCTGTGATGCAAAAGGCATCGACGTTTACAATATGGTAAAAGGAATTCTGCCAATCTGTTTTGAAAATGCTTGCTGGGCATACATTGTAGGTGCAGCAATCGCAATCAAAGACGGCTGCACAAAAGCTGCAGACGCTGCTGAAAAAATCGGTCTCGGTCTTCAGTCTTTCTGCATCCCCGGTTCTGTTGCAGACGACAGAAAAGTTGGTATCGGTCACGGTAACCTCGGCGCAATGCTCTTAAGAGAAGAAACAAAATGTTTCGCATTCCTCGCAGGTCACGAATCTTTTGCAGCTGCTGAAGGTGCAATCGGTCTTGCAAGAAGTGCAAACAAAGCAAGAAAAGAAGACCTCCGCGTTATTCTTAACGGTCTCGGCAAAGACGCTGCCCAGATAATTTCAAGAATAAATGGTTTCACATACGTTCAGACACAGTTTGACTATGCAACAGGCAAGGTTAATGTTGTTAAAGAAACAGCATACTCAAACGGCGAAAGAGCAAAAGTTCGTTGCTACGGCGCGGATGACGTTCGTGAAGGTGTTGCAATTATGCATCTTGAAGGTGTTGACGTTTCCATCACAGGTAACTCCACCAACCCAACACGTTTCCAGCATCCTGTTGCAGGCACATACAAAAAAGAGTGTGTAGAGCAGGGCAAAAAATATTTCTCTGTTGCATCGGGCGGCGGCACAGGCCGTACACTTCACCCGGACAACATGGCAGCAGGCCCAGCTTCCTACGGAATGACAGACACAATGGGCAGAATGCACTCTGACGCTCAGTTTGCAGGTTCTTCCTCTGTTCCCGCTCACGTTGAAATGATGGGACTTATCGGCGCAGGTAACAACCCAATGGTTGGTATGACTGTTGCAGTTGCCGTTGCAGTTGAAGAAGCAATGAATAAATAATAAATTATTAAAATGATAATCCGCATCAATCTGATGCGGATTTTTTATTTTTGCGAGGACAAAATTCATCTTTGCAGTTGAGGCAATATGCGGAATTGTTTATTCGAGAACAACACATCAAATAATCGCACTCGTCACAGCAACAGTCTATAGGCGTGCCGTTTACATGAAAATATTTGCCGTTTCCTAAACAATCATTGCCAAGATTTCCGGGAGCGAGTATAATTCCTGTTATATCTACAATCATAAAGCACCTCCTAAAATGGACTAATATTAGTCCCATTATATCACATAATGAATATATAATCAAGAAAAAGTGCTTATTTCGGTTCATTTATGTGAGGGATATATTATGACAGAACAAAAGATTAAACAGGACGCTATCTTTATTGGGAAAAACATAAAAGCGATAAGGAAGCAAAAGAAGATAAAGCAAATTGATGTTGTAAGCAAAATGCAACTGATGGGAATAGATATAACAAGAGAATCTCTGGTTAAAATTGAACGTGGCATACAGCACATTTATGCAACACAGTTAAAAGCTATTAAAGAAATTTTGGATACATCCTACGAAGAATTATTAAAATGATAATCCGCATCAATCTGATGCGGAATTTTTATTTTTTCTGCTACGGTATATTGTGTAGGGAATACATAGAAAACGCCATAAAACAGATAAAAGCCGGGAGAAAATTTTAAACAGTAAAATAAAAAACCCAAACCGACAAGAAAAATATTTATTACGCGGACAAACAACAATCCGCTTCCACTCGCCACACTCCTCACACAAATCTAAATAATCGGACAATATGTATGTGCGTTCATCTATGTTTGTGTCGTGAATTTTATTGAAACATTTAAGACAAAATTCAGCCATAAATAATACCTCCGCTCCTTTGCACTTATATAAGTGCAATTATACCACAAAATAAGTATATAATCAAGAAAAATATACTTATTTAGGTGCAAAAAGGTGATATTATGAATATGGAATATGAAAAACAAGTGGGAGAAAACATTCGAACACTTAGAAAGAATAGAAAATTAACGCAGGACCAGTTGGCAGCAAAGCTGCAGGTTTTGGGATGTGATATTACACGCAGCGCACTTGCAAAAATTGAGGTTGGACAGCGCCATTTGTATGTAGATGAAATAAAAGCGCTTAAAGAAATTTTTAATGTTCCGTATGAAAATATTCTTGGATGATTAAGGAAATTCGCATCAATCTGATGCGGATTTTTTAAGAGAAAGGTTGTGGTAATATGTCAGAATTGCCAAAACGAAAACCTGCGGTTGAAAAATTTCGATTATTCCGCAGATGGTTATTATTTTATAACAATTTGCACACATAACAGACAAAAATTGTTCGGTGAAATTGTAGGGGCGACCACACAGGGTCGCCCCTACGTGATATTGTGGGTTGGTTTAAAACAATGACAACAAACGAATTCATTAAAAATGTCAATGATAAGAAATACCAATCGTTTAACAAAAAAATATGGCAGCGGGGATATTATGAACATATAATCAGAGATGAAAAGGATTATCTGACAAAAGCGCAATATATCCAAAATAACATTTTAAAGGAAACGATTTCATAAATATTTTTCTGCATATCGTCTATTGAACTATTTCTCCCGTAATGATATAATTAAAATTGCAGGGGCGATTCGTGAACTGCCCGCATCTGATTGGAGAATGATTATGAAAGAAACAATTTACACAATACCTATAAATGAAGCTTTGGAGAAACAGTGTTTTTGTCCTCTGTGCGAGATGAAAAAAGACCTTGAGCGTAGTGAGGTTAAATATGCAGTCGGGCCCGCTATGATGGAACCCGATTTCAGAGAACTCACCAATAAAAAAGGGTTTTGCAAAAAGCATATTGCAGAGCTTAATGCAGAAAGCAAGGCGCTTGCTCTGGCACTGGTTTTTGACACTCATCTTGCCGAGATTGAAGAGATTATGGACGTCCGTTTATCCGATAAAAAGGGGTTTTTTAAAAAAGATGATGGGATAGAAAACTTTGTGTCGTCACTTGAAGAAATCGGGGATTCTTGTGTTATCTGCGAAAGAATAGAAAACACCTTTGCAAGATATATAGACAACTATATCTACCTTTTGAAAAAAGACCAAGATTTTTTGGAGAAAATTTTAAATACAGACGGATTTTGTATGGAGCATTTTATAATGCTTGCAAAAAAAGCAAAAGAGGAATTGTCGGAGGGCGATTTTAAAAAATATTTTATGCCGGTTGCCGAACACCAGAAAAAACGTGTAGCTGAACATCACAGCTACATTAAAAATTTTGTTGATAGTTTTGATTACCGCAACGCCGGCAAACCTATGGAAGTTCCCAAAGATATCCTTTTTCAGACGAGCCGCCTTTTAAACGGCGAGTTTGAGCAAAAAGAAAAAAAGCTGGATAATATATAAAAAACAAAACCACATCACAACTTTGTGATGTGGTTTTGTTGCAGTAGAGAGGGTTATATACCCATATCTGCAAATATTCCGTACCAATAAACTTGGTTTTGCGTTGTATTTGCCGCTGTTTTTGATACCGGTTCGCCTTTTTTTCGTTTGTTGTAAAGTGAAAGCATGGTGTTAAAATTTTCTTTGTCCAGCTTTCTTGGTTGGCTGATTTTTGAACTGACAGAGTGGTTTTTTGCATTAGTTATGTAGACATCTCTGTCCTGAACAGAAACAAAAAACCATCTACCATCAGTTTTCAGCGGAACAGTTTTAACATCCCTAGGGTTTTTGGAGTATTCTTTGACAATAGTGTCCCATGAAAATTTCTTTTTAAAAAACATTTTTCTGCCTCCTTAGGTTATATTTTATACTGAATTTCAAGTGTGGAAGAGTAGCCTTTTGGCGGCTGAAACAAAATTATATCTCCTGGCTTCATGCACTGGCGCATGGCGTTACATACCATAGGAAATCTGCTTTTCAAATTCAGCTCTTTATGTATTTCTCTTGCAACAAGTATAATGGAAGACTTTCCAGCTTTTTTTGCAATATCTTTCTGGTTCACAATATAATCACGGATGTCCCCTGTTGAAATTTGAAAGTCAGTTTTTTTCCCACCTTCCAGAGCGTCCACTCTTTCTTCCAAAGACTGTATTCTGCCAAGTAATTCAATAATAATTTTCTCGTAGTTCATTTTTACCTCCTCCTAATTCTATTAGAATTCTAACATATATTCTATAAAATGTCAATAGTTTTTCTAAAAAAATTTTTCAGACGGTTTTTTGGCGGTTGACAACTATTTCTATCAGAAGATATCATCACAATCAAATGCTTGACATATATGTATTTTTATAATATAATAAATTATTATTCTATGCCTATAGGAGAGATGTGTTATGAGTAAAACGAGGGTGCCGGCAGGATATAAGTCGTCGCTTAATTTATTTGATACACAAATAGCTATTGGAAAGCTTAAAAGAATATTTGAAGATAATCTGGCAGAAAAACTCAATCTCAAAAGAGTTTCCGCCCCCTTGTTTGTTGACCCTGACACAGGAATGAACGACAATTTAAGCGGGGTTGAAAGACCGGTTTCTTTTGATATTCCCGACACAAAGAAAAATGCCGAGGTGGTTCATTCGCTTGCAAAGTGGAAAAGGATGGCTTTAGGCAAGTATGATTTTCGTCCCGGTAAAGGGCTTTACACTGATATGAACGCCATAAGACGTGACGAGGAGCTTGACAATATACATTCTGTTTATGTTGACCAGTGGGACTGGGAGAAGGTTATAACAAGAGAAGACAGAACGGTAGATTATCTTAAACAGACGGTAAGCGACATTGTGGGCGCAATCTGTGATACTCTTGATGCAATAAAAGAACGTTATCCGCAGGTGAGCAGCGAAATCAAAAGAGAGGTTTCTTTTGTGACCTCCCAGGAGCTTTTGGACCTTTACCCCGATATGACGGCAAAGGAAAGAGAAAATGCGTATCTTAAAGAACATAAAACAGCGTTTATTATGAAAATTGGCTGTAAACTGTCAAACGGCAAACCGCACGACAACAGAGCTCCCGACTATGACGACTGGGAATTAAACGGCGACATAATGTTCTGGAACGATGTTTTGGGGCAGGCGTTTGAAATTTCCAGTATGGGAATACGCGTTGATGAAAAGGCGCTTGATGAGCAGCTTACAAAAGCGGGTTGTGAAGACAGACGAAACCTTGAGTTCCATAAAAAACTCCTGGCGGGAGAGCTTCCGCTTACAATAGGCGGCGGAATAGGTCAGTCAAGGCTTTCAATGCTTATCCTGGGCAAAGCGCACATAGGCGAGGTTCAGGTTTCTTTATGGGACGATGAAACAATCAGTAAATGCAGTGAAGCAGGAATTATGCTCTTGTAGACAGAAAGGTTGTGAAAATATGAAAAGCATACCGGAAATTTTTGGAAGTATGGTTTTTAACAATGATGTTATGAAAGAAAGACTTCCGGAAGAAATTTATAAATCTTTGCACCGTACAATTGAAAAAGCGGCACCGCTTGACAAAGCACTTGCACCGGAAATTGCAGAAGCAATGAAAAACTGGGCGATTGAAAAAGGTGTTACACATTACAGTCACTGGTTCCAGCCTATGACAGGCATAACTGCCGAAAAGCACGACAGTTTCATTGTGCCTGACGGGGAAGGCCATGTTATCATGGAGTTTTCCGGCAAAGAGCTTGTGAAAGGCGAATCGGATGCTTCAAGTTTTCCGTCAGGAGGACTCAGAGCTACTTTTGAAGCAAGAGGATATACCGCGTGGGACCCTTCGTCCTATGCATTTATAAAAGACAAAACACTCTACATACCGACAATCTTCTGTTCTCATAACGGGGAAGCACTTGACAAGAAAACTCCGCTTCTGCGTTCTATGGATGCTGTGGATAAACAGGCAAAACGTGTGCTTGCTCTGTTTGGCAAAACAACTTCAAGGGTTGTTCCGCAGGTTGGTCCCGAACAGGAATATTTCTTAATTGACAAAAAGCTTTACAATAAACGTAAAGACCTTATATACACGGGCAGAACTCTGTTTGGCGCAAAACCTCCGAAAGGTCAGGAAATGGACGACCACTATTTCGGTAGCATCAAAACAAGAGTTGCTGAATATATGAAAGAGCTGGACGAAGAACTCTGGAAACTCGGCGTTCTTGCAAAGACAAAACACAACGAGGCAGCTCCTGCTCAGCACGAGCTTGCACCTATTTTTGCAACCGTTAACATTTCTTCCGACCACAACCAGATTACTATGGAGGTTATGAAGAAAATTGCAGAGAAACACGGGCTTGTGTGTCTGCTCCACGAAAAACCTTTTGCGGGCGTAAACGGAAGCGGCAAACACAACAATTGGTCTCTTTCTGCAAGAAAAGTGGGCAATCTGCTTGACCCTGGCGATTCTCCCGAAGACAATGCACAGTTTCTGCTTTTCCTTTGTGCAGTACTTAAAGCCGCAGACGACTATCAGGATCTGCTCAGAACTTCGGCGGCCACTGCCGGCAACGATTTAAGACTTGGCGGCGACGAAGCACCTCCGGCGATTATATCCATTTTCCTCGGAGACGATTTGACCGAGCTTATTGAGTCTATCGAAAAAGGCGAAAAATATGAAAAACACGGTAAAAAATATATGGAAATAGGCGTTGACCTGCTTCCCAAAATCCCTGTTGATACAACTGACAGAAACAGAACTTCGCCCCTTGCTTTCACAGGAAACAAATTTGAGTTCAGAATGCTGGGCTCTTCAAACTCAATTTCCAGCGCAAACATCATGCTCAACTCTTCGGTAGCCGAGTCGCTCAGACAGTTTGCTGACCGTCTTGAAAAAGCGGAAGATTTTAACAAAGAACTTTCACTTCTTATAAAAGACACCATAAAAGCGCACAAACGCATTATTTTCAGTGGTAACAACTATTCTGATGAGTGGGTGAAAGAAGCTGAAAAACGAGGACTTTTGAATCTTCGTACAACGCCCGACTGTATACCCACACTTCTTGACAAAAAGAATGTTGATATGCTGACACGCCACGGTGTGTTCACGGAGTCCGAGCTTAAATCCAGATGTGAAATTCTGCTGGAAAACTATTGCAAGACAGTGAACATCGAAGCACTTACAATGATTGAGATGGCAAAAAGAGACTATCTGCCGGCAATTCACAAGGCTGCAAGAGAAGCGGCAAGAACTGTTTCACTCTATAACGAAACAGGCGTTGATGCAAAAGAAGAAAAAGAACTTCTCCAGCAGATGGCGGACTATGGTAAAAAGCTTTACGCCGATATAAAAGTGCTTGAAAAGGTTATGGAAGAAAAGGACAGTCTTAAAGATTATATGGCTCTTTCCAGGTTCTTTGCGGAAAAGGTTATTCCCGCTATGGAAAAGGTGAGAGAATCGGTAGACGGTGCGGAAATGATTGTATATTCGCAAATCTGGCCGGTACCGTCATACGGCGAACTTTTATTCAGTGTATGATTTTAAAATGCTCTGTTTTTACACAGAGCATTTTCTTTTGTCGAAAATAAATGGTAAAAATTCAGAGTAAAGGGCGCTGTCTTCGGTAATAATAACAGAAGATTATTACCGGAGGTGCACAAAATGAAAAAGGTTGAAATATGCGGAGTTAACACTTCTAAACTACCTGTTTTGTCCCGCGAAAGAAAAAAGGAGCTTTTTGAAAAAATAAAGCAGGGAGACAGCGCGGCGAGAGAGGAGTTTATCCACGGCAATCTCAGACTTGTTTTAAGTGTGATGAAACGGTTTTCGGTACGCGGAGAGAATGCAGACGACCTTTTTCAGGTGGGGTGTGTGGGACTTATTAAAGCCATTGACAATTTTGACACTTCCCAGAATGTTCAGTTTTCAACCTATGCAGTTCCTATGATTATCGGAGAAATAAGACGATATTTAAGGGACAACAATCCTATTAGAGTCAGCCGGTCTATAAGAGATACGGCATATAAAGTTTTGCAGATAAAAGAAAAACTCATAGCGGAAACGGGACAGGAGCCCACGCTTGATGAAATTGCAAAAAAACTTGAAATATCAAGAGAGGAAGTAACTTTTGCGCTTGATGCAATTCAGGAACCGGTATCTCTTTTTGAACCGGTTTACCACGATGGCGGAGATGCGGTTTATATTATGGACCAGGTTAAAGACAATAAAAGTACCACCGAGAACTGGATAGAAAATATTGCTCTCCATCACGCCATGGACAAACTCAGCGACAGAGAAAAACACATTTTAAATCTGCGGTTTTTCCGTGGAAGAACACAAATGGAGGTAGCCAGAGAAATAGGGATCTCTCAGGCACAGGTCAGCCGTCTTGAAAAGTCGGCACTAAGTCATATGAAAAAGAATATGTAAAACAATAAAACCCGGGATGACACATCCCGGGTTTTTTTATTTAACGTGCAGCAAGGTTCTGTCCAGACTGCGATAGTTTATGGCTTCTGCAATATGCAGATAATTTATTTTATCTTCGCCTGCCAGGTCGGCAATGGTACGCGCAACTTTTATAATCCGTGTGTATGCTCTGGCGGAAAGACCAAGCTTTTTATAGGCGGCTTCAAGAACAGATTTTTCGTTGTCACCAAGAGGACAGTAGCGTTTAAGCTGTTCGGAAGAAAGGTCGGAATTGCAGTAAACGCCCTCTTCTTTATATCTTTCAAGCTGGAGCTTTCTTGCGGCATTAACACGTTTTCTTATTTCTTCCGAGCTTTCCGCTTTGTTTTCGTCCGCAAGATTTTCATATTTTACCGCTTCAACATTAAGCTGAATGTCTATTCTGTCCAGAAGCGGTCCGCTTATCTTGCTGAGATACCTGTGTATCTGCGCAGGAGAACATGTGCAGTGTTTTGACGGGTCGCCAAAAAAACCACAAGGACAAGGATTAAGCGCCGCAACTAAAATAAAGTTGCTGGGATAAGTAACCGTTGCATTCACTCTTGAAACAGTCACTTTCATATCTTCAAGAGGCTGACGCAGAATTTCAAGAGCAGACCTGCTGAATTCCGGGAACTCATCTAAGAAAAGAACGCCGTTATGGGCAAGACTTACCTCGCCGGGCTTGGGAATTCTGCCTCCGCCTGTCAGACTTGTGGGCGAAAGCGAGTGATGGGGTGCTCTGAAAGGGCGGGTTGTCATAAAAGGGACGCCGTCCGGCAGACATCCTGCTATCGAATGAATTTTTGTAACCTCAAGTGCTTCCTCGAAAGACATTGAGGGAAGTATTGAGGGAAGCCTTTGTGCAAGCATTGTTTTTCCCGAACCGGGAGGGCCTGCCATAATACAGTTATGGCCGCCGGCAGCAGCTATTTCAAGACCACGCTTAACAGAATCCTGTCCTTTTACATCAGCAAAATCCATGGCAGATGAAAAGGCTGTTTCTTCAAAGTCGAGAGGACCATATTGGACAGGAGAAATTTCCTGTGTGCCGGTGAGGTGCAGAATGATTTCCTGCAAGTTTTCGGCACCAAAAACCAAAACGTCTTTTACAACCGAAGCTTCCCGTGCACATTTTGCGGGGAGTATTATTTTTTTAAATCCCAGCTCGCGTGCGGAAATAACCATTGGCAAAACGCCGGGCAGGGGGCGAAGCTCGCCGTTTAAAGAAAGTTCGCCAAAGAAAATGTAGCCGTCTGTCTGAATCTGGGAAAGCGCACCCGAGCAAACAAGGATTGAAAGTGCTATGGGCAGGTCGAAACCGGCACCTTCTTTCCGGATATTTCCGGGAGCCAGGTTAACCGTGACCTTTCCAGCAGGAAAATCGTATCCAATGCTTCCTATTGCAGCAAGAACACGCTCCCGGGCTTCTTTAACCGAAGCGTCCGGTAAACCGACAATGTCAAAAGAGGGGAGCCCCGGAGCAAGAGAACATTCAACCTCAACGGCAAACCCGTCTATGCCGGAAATGCCACTGCTGAAAATTTTAGAAACCATAAACGAACACCTTTCTTAAAACAGAAGAAAGCACCGGCAGACAAAAAATGCCGCAGGTGCAACTATACTTTTATTATGCGGGAGTTGAAGCATAGACCGCAATATCAATATTATGAGTTAAAATATCGATATAGCTGAAAGCTGTAAGTCCGCCGGCTTCGTCGCTCTTATTGTCAAAACGAACCACAAACAGATTGGGGTATGTATTTTCTATTGTCCCTTTGCGAGTGGTAAATTTCTTTCTGCCTTCCTTGGTTGTAATTCTGACACGGCTGCCAATTTCAGCCTCAATGCCTTTGCGGATAAATTCTACTTTGCTACTCAAAACCAATCATCCTTTCGGAAAAAGATTTGTTTAACCCTATTAAAATTATTATACCACAATATATAGTGATTGTCAAGAGGTGTTATAGACAATATATTGTGTTTTCTACAAAAAATTCAAAAAACAACAATGGAATAAAATACATACGCTGATTACTCTAAAAAATATTGACTTTATCAATTGTTAATGATATAATTACTGTGTATCTATTTACATAAGACGAGATAAAAACCAAGCTTATAAAGTATGATAAAGTATGATAAATGATTTTTAATATTGGTCAAGAAAGGGTGTTTTTGTAATGAAGAAGAGAGGATTATTACTTTTAATAGCTTTTATAATATGTGTAAGCTTATTCCCCGGAGCACAGACCTTTGCCTTCCCGGATGTGGCGGAAGACAACAAACATTCAACTGCCATTTCCTATCTTGCAGGTAAAGGGGTTATAAACGGTTATGAGGACGGTACTTTCCGCCCTGATGACACAATAACCCGTGCGGAATTTATAAAAATACTCCTGGAATCTCTTGGCATTGGCAATATGTATGGCAGTGCAATTGTGAAAACAGGATTTTCTGATGTTGACGTGAAAAATGAAAATGGTGTCTTCGCTCCTCAGCACTGGGCTGCAGGATATATAAAAGTTGGCGTTGATAAGCAAATAATCAATGGTTTCGGAAATGGTCTTTTCAAACCCGATGACCCGGTTAAATATGAAGAAGCCATCAAAATGGTGGTTTGCGGTCTCGGAAGAGGGGATATGGCAAAAACAAATGCTTCAAAGCTTGACATTCCTCTCTGGCCGGACGGATACCTCAAAATGGGTGAAGAACTTAAAATTGCAACAAATGCTGACTATGCGCTCGGAGTTAATGCAACAAGGTCAAATGTTGCACAGATGGTATATAACGTAAAAGATGTTCCGGTTGTTCAGCAGCAGGGAATTCCGGTTATCAACGGCAGCGTAGGTGGCGGAAGCTATGGCGGCGGTGGTCGAACCGAACCGGAAACCGACATTGAAAACAGCACGGATGTTGTTGAAAACTTAAGAGCGTCCGGTATGGTTGTCGCTGCAGAAAAAGTTATTATAAATGAAATAAGAAAAGAGCTTATAATTGATGAAAATATTGTTATAGGCGGAGAACCTCTCGGGGATTTTGCCGGGTATATTGTCGTAAAACTTGATAACCAGATTAATGGTGAAGACTATGCAAGATTTTATGTCGGTAACCAGGATCACAGTTCCTATCTTGGCGCTAATGTTAAAATAATATATCAGTTTGACCCTCACGATGTTGTTGGTGGAAGATATGAAGTTCAGTCTGTTGACTGGCACGAAAAAGCTAAAGTTACAGAAATAGAAGCAAAAAGTATAAGCTCGACAGCAACAAGCGAAAAAAATGCAGCTTCGGATACCGAGTATCTTTGCTACTATAATTCAGAAAACACCCTTGTTGAACAATCTCTTTATACAACCGACCTTGATGAACTGACAGTTGTTTATAATAATAAAATAATTGATGTTGCCGAAATGAGAGCGGCATACAGAACTGCTAACCCGTCATTTGAAGGGGAAGATTCTGAAATTGACATTATTACAATATCAGATTTAATGCCGAAACAGGGCAATGTAAGGCTTGTAGATGCCAACCGTCTCGACTCAAGAATTGACCTCATCTGGGTAAACTCTTATGAAACATATGTTGTCGGCAACAGAAGTTTCCACACATCGCCAAAAAAAATAACCGACAAATTCAGAAAGATTCCTGAAACAGATATTGACCTGGAACTTATCCTGGACGACTCGGACAGCGAAAAGCTTGAAATTATATATGGCGGCGTGAGAAAAAGAGTTGAAGATATTGCGGCGAATGACATTCTGACTGTTGCAAAATCTAAATGCGGAGAGTATACCAACATCACTGTTACAAAGTATGTCAGAAAACAGGGTGTAATAAATTCAATCCGCACCGGAAATGTAGAAATTACTCTTAAAAACATACTTGGTAAATATACTTTAAGCAACTATTATATTGGAAACAATGGAAATTCGGTAGATCATGAAGTAGGCGATTCAATTACCGTTTACTGCAACAGTAACAATGAAATTTTGTGGTTTGAAGTTGCAGCCGTGAGTTACCAGACAGGATATCTTACCCATGCGACCTATTCGTCTGATACAGAAAAAATGACACTCTGGATTTTAGGTAAAGATGGAAATATCACAAAATACACAATGGCAGACCGTCCCAAATATATTACAAGAGCGGTCAGCTGTCTTGCCGGAGTGACCCCTAACAGTACAGGAACACAACATGGCAATATGTATAAAAACCTTGATGAACAACTAATTTATAATTCGCTCAAGGAAAATGCGGATGTTATAAATACCGGAAAATCTACTGTACTCAGAAATGGTGGGGTAATATCTCAGCCGGTGCTTTACGCAGTTTCGGGCACAACAATAACAGACCTTGTATCTGTTGAGCCTAATACAACAAACAGTTTCACCGGAACAAAAAGACAGTACAAAGTAAGTAATAACGTCAAAAGTTTTACAGACGAGGGAAATACTTTCTCTGCAGATGGAAATGATGCATTGTTTATATTTGTTCCAAACGACAGAATAAGTGTCAAAGAAGACAAAAACCAATACAAAATTGGTTCGGCGGCTCTTTCAAAACTTGTAGCATATATGGATTACAATATTGAACCATATTATATTAGAAGAGCAGACAACGGCACACCGGAAAACAAAATATTTGTTATATATAATGAAAGTCTGGACAATTATGCAAATTACCGTTCGGAAAATATTATAGTAAAAACCATAGAACCTGTTGAGAATAGTCTTACAAGGATAACCGGTTATGTGGGTAATGCAACTAAAACCTATACTTTTAGCAGTGCGTATTCCAATGCATGGGTTTTAGATGAAAACTACACCCGCACAGGTGAAAGAAGAGAAATAGCTGTGGGCGACGTAATCCGCGCAGGGCACAGTCCTGACGGAAGCCTTCTGCGAAACCTTGAACTTGTTTACGACATAAGCGAAGACCAGAAAAATGCTCAGGCAAAATCTGTTGCAATCAAGTACAATTCGCAAAGCACGGCGTTGGACCAGATAGAAGACAGGACGATTTACTATTATTCAAGAGTAGGTAAAATTTCTGCAGTTGACACTGCTCAGAATCCAAGCTGGGTAGACCTTGAGATCAATGGTGGAGCAACAAGCAGATTAAACGTTGGGTCAACCTATTTTGGTGGGACACAGATTCATTTCTACAATTACAGAGCCGAAGTTGCATACGAAGAACAGCGTCTCGGCAAAACTACTATGGGCAGTCTCTTTGTAGGAGATATGGTTTATGTATGGCAGGGAGAAAACGAAGCGTACAAGACTATATATGCAGTAAGATACCCAATAGAAGTTACTCCGTAATGATCAAAAGTGAATTTATATGTGCACTTTTAACAAAAAAACAGTCAAAAACAGGCTTACACAGTAAAAAAACATATAAATTTCACTAACTTTAAAATTTTTCTTGCAAAAACAATAAAATTTTGATACAATGTTTGTATTGTGTTAACAACATAGGGAGGTGTCATATATTATGGCAAAATGTGAAGTATGCGGAAAAAGCGTAACTTTTGGTATTAAAGTCAGCCACTCTCACAGACGTTCCAATCGTACCTGGAAACCGAATATCAGAAGTGTCAGAGCAATTGTTAACGGTACACACAAGAAAATGCATGTATGTACACGCTGCTTACGCTCAGGTAAAGTTGAAAGAGCCGTGTAATCAGTTTTAAAAAACAGTAGAAGCCCTCTTGCAATAAGGGGGCTTTAGCATAGGCTTTGGCTTTTATGAAAAAACACGAAGAGTAAAAACCATTTCGTCAAGTGTCATCCGAACGGGGAGTTGTCGGACGAACGAAAAGACAGTTTGTCTTGCGGTTATGGTTTTGCATCCCGCTTCAATACGGTGACAAAAGACCTCTTTTTTACCGCATGTTGCGCGGTAAAAAGGAGGATTTTTTATGACAAGAATTAAAAAACTGACAACGAGAGAACTGTGCATGGTAGCAATGCTTGTTGCAATAACTACAGTTTTAAGCTACATATCGGGATATCTCAGAATAGGCAACGCAATAAAATTCTCGGTGAGCTTTGTATCTGTCTATGTAGCTGCAGCGGCGTTCGGCCCCGTGATAGGCGGATTTGTTGGGATTGCTGCCGACATTCTTTCGCATCTTTTTAACCCGATAGGAGCATATCTGTGGCAGCTCGGAATAATTGAGTTTGTATATGGTGCTCTGTTTGGGGTTTTCTTCTACGTAAGACATCCGGGCAAAAAACCTGTATGGAAAAAGGTTGCAACTGTCGGATTATGTGTGGCTTTTCAGTTTGTGGTGAATGCGGTTTTAAAAACATATATACTTATGGGAGCAGGATATATGCCGGCGGATTTTGGCGCGGCGTTTTATATCAGACTTCCCGCGGCAATTGTTATGGCAGTAATACAGTTTATAGCTCTGGCAGTTTTAGAAAACCTTCTGCCGTTATTTTTAAAAGGAATCAGGGGAAAACAATGAATTATGTTGAAGCAATCAGATATATTGATGATATAAAAAAGCTGGGAAGTAAACCCGGTCTTGAAAGGATAGTTTCTCTCGCTGAAAAACTTGGCAACCCACAAAACGACCTTAAAATAATACATGTTACGGGAACAAACGGAAAAGGGTCGGTTTGCGCTATGATAGATTCGGTTCTTGTTGAGGCGGGTTATAAAACAGGTAGATTTACTTCGCCCTGGATTGAAAAAATAAATGAGCAGATTTCTTTCTGTGGAGCAGAGATATCTGATACAGAGCTTGCAGAAATAATATCTGAAGTTAAAAAAGCTGCGGACAAAATGACCGACAGTCCAACCGAATTTGAAATAATAACGGCAGCTGCTTTTTTGTATTTTAAAGTGAAAAAATGTGACGTGGCGATTGTTGAAACGGGCATGGGTGGACTTTTAGATGCTACAAATATAATAGAAAAACCAATTTTGTCGGTTATTACCTGCGTGTCTAAAGACCACACAAACTTTCTTGGCGACAGTATAGAGGAGATAGCAACTCAGAAATCAGGGATTATAAAAGCAAAGGCTCCGGTGCTCTGGGGGGGAGAAGACGAGCAGGCGGAAAAGGTTATAATGGCAAAAGCAAAAGAGAAGGGTTGTGAATTTTTCAAGACCGATAAAGCAGAACTTGTATCTTCGGATATAACCGGCAGCGAATTTGAATATCGTGGACTTAGTGTAAAAAATTCTCTACCCGGGATATACCAGTTGAAAAACGCTGCCATTGCGATGGACGCAGTGGACATTTTGTTTTCCGAAGGGATAAAAACCACAGACGATGATATTGTGGGCGGACTGTCCAAAGTAAAATGGAAGGGAAGGTTTGAAATTTTAAACAAAACCCCCCTTTTAATATTCGATGGAGGACACAATCTTCACGGTGTGGTAGCGGTTGCAGAAAGCATAAAAGAATATTTTGGAGGGGAAAAGATTATCTTCCTGACAGGAGTTCTTGCAGATAAAGACCACTGTAAAATGGCAAAAGTGCTTGAACATTTTGCGAGAAAAGTTTTTGCAGTAACCCCGGACAATACAAGGGCACTTTCTGCAGCAGATTATGCAGAAAACTTCACTGATGGTATGGCTGAGACTTGCGCTTCCTTTGAAGAAGCAATAAAAAAATCTCTGGTGCTGGCAAAAAAAGAAAACCTTCCTGTCGTTGCAGTGGGTTCATTATATATGTATAAAGATATCATAAATATTATAAAAGAGCAGAATCGTTAAGATTTCTGCTCTTTTAATTTTTTCATGTATTCAGAAGAAGCCTGTTCAAACTTGTTCTCGCCGGGAACATAATAAACTGCATTTTTTATCTTGTCGGGCAGATATTGCTGTGGTGTATAGTTCCCGGGGAAAGCGTGGGGGTATTTGTAACCAATCGATTTACCCAATTTTTTTGCACCCGCATAATGTCCGTCTTTAAGATGAGCCGGAACATCGCCGGTGTCTTTATCTTTTATGTCTGACATGGCTTTGTCGATAGCGCAAATCACCGAATTAGATTTTGGCGCAGTTGCAAGGAGAATAACTGCCTGTGCAAGTGGAATTCTTGCTTCAGGAAGACCGAGTTGAAGTGCTGAATCCACACAGGATTTTACAATGGATGCAGCGGAAGGATAAGCAAGTCCTATGTCTTCAGAAGCAATAACCATAAGTCGTCTGCATGCAGAAATGAGGTCGCCACCCACCAGCAACCGCGCAAGATAATGCAGTGCCGCATTCTCGTCGCTGCCACGTATTGACTTCTGAAAAGCGCTGAGAATATCATAATGGCTGTCGCCGTCGCGGTCAAACCTGGACGCCGGCAGTGACGAAATCTCACAGATGTCATCAAGAACAACAGAGGTTTTTTTGGACTGAATGGCAGTAATCATACTAAGCTCTAAAAGATTAAGAGCTTTTCTCACATCGCCGTATGCAATGTTTGATATGGCAAACAGAGCATCGTCCGAAAAACTGATGTTGGAGTTATACTCGCCATTAAGTGTTGAAAGGCCGCGGACAAGAGCACGGCTGATATCTTCGGGAGAAATTTTGTAAAATTCAAAAACATTGCTGCGACTCAGTATTGCATTATATATGTAGAAAAACGGATTTTCGGTAGTTGCCGCAATTAAAGTGATAGAGCCGTTTTCAATATATTCAAGCAAAGACTGCTGCTGTTTTTTGTTAAAATTTTGAATTTCGTCCAGATACAACAATACACCGTTTGGGTTTGAAAGAGAGTTCTGGTCTTTTGCAATGTTTTTTACATCGCTCACCGAACCGGTTGTTGCATTTATATAATGAAGTGTTTTCCCGGAAGCTTCGGCGGCAATTCTTGCAAGAGTGGTTTTTCCGGTACCGGACGGCCCGTAAAAAATCATATTGGGGAGATTGCCGTTTTCTATAAGTGTGCGTAAAACTTTGCCTTTTCCTATAAGATGAGACTGTCCTACCACTTCATCAAGACAGGATGGGCGAATTCGATCAGCCAGAGGTTGCAATATAATCACATCCTAACTATCATAATATATACATTATATATAATATTTTTAAATTTTGCAATGATTAGAGGGAATTTTTAATGTATATTTTGTAAAAAATTTAACAAAATAAAAAAATATTAAAAAAAAGGAAAAAAAGGGTTGACAAGAGGGTGTGGGATGTGATATACTGAAAATCCACTCGTTTGAGGGGATATCGCAGAAAAACTTTAGTCAAAGAAAATAAAAAAAGATAAAAAAAGGTATTGACAAAGGGAGAA
>JAZNIU010000015.1:0-21054 GCA_045577655.1 Clostridia bacterium | reverse complement strand
AAAGTTATTGGCGTTCCCAAAACAATTGACAACGACCTTAATTCCACTGACGTTACTTTTGGATTTGACACTGCCATAACAAGATGCACTGATGCTGTTGATGCACTTAAGACAACAGGAGAAGCACATCACAGAATAATGGTGCTTGAGGTTATGGGCAGAAACGCCGGGCATCTTGCACTTCATTCGGGTATAGCAGGTGGAGCAGATGTGATACTTATTCCCGAAATTGAATATGATATTAACCTTGTGGCACGAAAAGTCAAAGAAGCTTTAAAATCGGACAAACAGTATGCCATTGTTGTTGTTTCGGAAGGTGTAAAAAATCCTGAGGGAAAGTTTTCCGGTACAGCTACAGATTTTTCTCCCGATGGGTTTAAACTTAAAGGGATTGGCGATACAATAGCTTCAAGACTGCAGGATATGATAAATTCTGATAGAGACGAAAACGGTTATGCAATCAGCGAAACAATTATGGACGTTGAAGCACGTGCAGTTGCGCTTTCACACATTGCAAGAGGTGGCTCGCCTTCGGCTGCAGACAGAGTTTTGTGCACAAGATATGGTTCTTTCGCAATTGATGCACTTATGTCCGGAAAAAACAAACACATGGTTTGTTTAAGACAGGGCAAGCTTACAACGACTACACTTGAAGAGGTTATTCCGACAAGTGATATGAACAGCAATTTCAGACCTGTAAGTCCAAAGGATGAGCTTGTAGAAATTGCGAGGACTATTGGCATAAGTTTTGGAGATAAATAAAAAATGTTATATAACGTGTATTCGGATTATTTAAAAGCGAAATATGGGGAAAAGGTATATAAACTTCCGATAAATTTACCGGCAACCTGTCCGAACCGAGACGGAACACTTGGGACCGGAGGATGCATTTATTGCGGAGAAAAGGGGGTCGGCTACGAAAGTTTGTCTTCTGACCTTTCTGTTTCAAATCAAATCAGGAAAAACAGAGAATATATCGGCGGAAAATATAATGCAAAAAAATTTATTGCCTATTTTCAGAACTTTTCAAATACATATCTGCCTTTTTCCGATTTTAAAAAATATATTACCGAAGCTGCAGAGGAAGATGTCGTTGAAATTGGAATTTCTACACGTCCCGACTGTGTTGCTGAAGACCATCTTGTTTTTTTAAAAGAGATAAAAGAAAAATATAATATTGAAACAACACTTGAGCTGGGACTTCAGACGGTAAATTATAAAACACTGAAAATTTTAAACAGGGGGCACGACCTGGCTCAGTTTATCGATTGTGTAAATGCGGCAAAAAAATATGGGCTAAGAATATGTGCTCACATGATTCCCGACTTGCCGTGGGATGATCGGGAAGATGTTGCTGAGGGAGCAAAAATTTTATCTGCACTTAAAGTTGACGGAGTAAAACTCCATTCTCTTTATGTTGTTAAAAATACACCGCTTGAAAAAATGTATCTTAGTGGAGAAGTAAAACTTTTAGGGGCGGGAGAATATGCTGACAGATGTGTGCTTTTTCTGCGCCACCTTTCGCCCGAAATTGTTGTTGAAAGAATTATTGGACGTGTTCCCGAAGCCGACTGTGTTATTGCTAACGACAATACAAGCTGGTGGAAAATACGTGATATGATTGAAGAAAAAATGAATAAAAACAGTTTCAGACAGGGCGATTTGTTCTGTTACCTTGACGGCAGTGCAAAGTACAGATAATCAAGATAAAAGACACAACAAACATTAGCGGGTAGTTTGTAATTAAATGTGATATCTTTTTAAAATTAAAAACTATATATGTTATAACAGGCGAAATTATTGCCATTAAAGCTTTTCCTTTAAAGTAAAGCTTAGGCGATAGTTTCGCTTTTTTTATTATCCCGAGTACCTGTAGATGAACACTTATTCCTGACCAGCACAGGATGGATGACAGCAGCATATACACAAGTATTTTATTAAATTTTAAATTGGATGCCGCAACGCAACCGCCGGCACATTCAAAAAAACCATAAAAAAGGGTTTTTATAAGCGTATAATCAAGTCCCAGAGAGGAAATGGCTTTAATAATCCCCATCATTTCAATAAAACTCATCAGAATTGCAAAAAAGAGTACAAAGCCGCAGATTTTAAGCATTGAAGTAACTGATGTGGATATTGCATCTGAAAATGCTTCTCCAAAAGAGCTGTCATAACCGGACTGCTTTCTTTTAGTGCTTTTGGTTGTGCAGGGGATGTTTCTCATAAAAATTGCCACACAAAAAGAAGAAATGATATGCGACAAATATAAAAGCAAACCGTCTTTAGAATTTGAAAGCAGAGTTGTACCAACCGAACCGATTATAAACATCGGACCACAGTTATTGCAAAAAGCTAGCAACTTTTCGGCTTCCGATTTGGTTATATTACCTGAGATAAAAAGGTCTGTTGCAGTTTTGGCTCCAATGGGATATCCGCTTATAAATCCAACTATCATTGCAACCGAGCTTTCTCCGCTAAGACCGAAAAGAGGTTTCATAATCTTTGAAAAAAGTTTGGAAAAGATATGTACACCGCCAGTTTCCAGCAGCAGTTTGCTGCATATAAAAAAAGGAAACAACGACGGAATTAAAGACATATAACATAACGATAGGGCATGCCTTGCTGCCAATATTACTTCATTTGAAAATATCAGAAGCAGCAGAGTGTATATAGCAGAGAATATAAAAAAAAGATTAGAATATTTCAATACAATCACCACTTAATGTATATGTTATTTAATCATTAAAATAACATATATGGCATAAAAATGTTTTTAAGGAGTGAATAGTTTGAAAAAAGAAAAAAATGAGTTGCCCGAAAAAAAGGTTTCAGAAAAAATGCTGGAACTTTTTGAAATTCCAAAAGACAAAAGTGGGATAATAACTTCTCTTAATATTACCGGGATTCATGAAGCGACAGTAGAAGGATATAAAGGAATAATAGACTATTCGGAAAATATTATCAAATTAAACACAACACAATTTATTATGGAAATTTTGGGAGAAAAGCTGGAAATTACCGGCATAACGGAAGAATATATTTCTATAAAGGGTGTAATAAATGGTGTAAAATATATTTTCTGATGGAGGGACAGATGTGTTTATACTGAATATAATCAATTTTTTTAAAGGTTATGTAAAAATTAAAATTACAGGAAAACACATAGAACGTTTTATAAATCTTTGTACAAAACAGAACATTTACCTCTGGAAAATAAAAAAAACCGGGTCAGACACGGTGTATTCCTGTATAAGCCTTGCGGGATTTAATCTTATTCCAGACATCGCAGCAATAACAGATGTAAGCTATGAGGTTGTAGAGAAAAAAGGTGCTCCTGTTATAATAAAAAAACTTTTTTCGCGCAGTGGTCTTATAATAGGGTTTTTCATTGCAGCAATTCTTTTTATGTGGATGACATCCAGAGTCTGGTACATAGAAATCGCAGATGGAGACATCCCCGAACCTCAGCTAAGGGAAGAACTGAAAAAAGCAGGGCTTGACATAGGGGTCGAAATTAACAACATTGATTCTAAAAAAATTCAGGCTATTATGATGAATATAAATCCAGAAATTGAATGGATATGGACGGAAAAAAAGGGCACAAAAATTTTTGTTGATTACAGGAAGCGTGTGAAGATTCCCGACAGGGTAAATGTAAACGAACCGTGCAATCTTGTAGCTACACACAGCGGAAAAGTTACGCTTGCCATGATAACAGAAGGAAGAGCGATGACAACTGCAGGGGCGTGGGTTTCAAAAGGACAGCTTCTTGCAGGAGGAATTTTAGACAGTAAAGTTGTCGGAGCGAGAGGGGTTCACAGCAGCGGCACAGTTATGGCGGATGTTTTTTTCAGCGAAAGCGGCGATTACCTTTTATATGAGGAAAAAGCAGTACCTACAGGCAAACAAAAAACAAATTATGTTTTGTGTTTTGGAAAATCTCAGCTTAACCTACCCGGCGGAAGAAACAATTTTAAGCAGTTTGAAACGCAGCAGATTTTTGTGCCGTTAAAAATCGGAGACATTTATTTTCCCGTTTCAATTATAAAAAATGTTTTCAGGGAAACCATAACAAAAAGATTGCCGCTGAGCCGGGAAAGTGTTATTTCAGATGCAGAAAAATATTTGGAAAATCTATTGCAAAAAGAGGTCAATGGTGGTACAATCAAAGAAAGATATTTTTTTCATGAAAACATTGAAAAAGACGTTGTACGAGTGCGGATAGAAGCACTGTGCAATATGCAAATTGCAGAAAAACAACCCATTGAGGAGGAAACACATGTCGGAGAAAACTCTTGAAATAGAAAATACCGGAACTATGATATCTCTTTTTGGGAGCTATGACGAAAACATAAAACTGGTTGAGGAAGAATTTGACGTAACCGTACTTGCCCGCGATACTCTGCTTAAAATTGAAGGCGCAGAAGAAAATGTACTGCTGGCCGAAAAAGTTATACGAAATCTTCTTGAAAACATTGAACGCGGAGAGGTTTTAAACGCTCAGAATATTGGTTATATAATATCTATGGTTAGAAACGGCCAGGAAACACAGATTGCCGAAATGAGCAACGATGTTATCTGCATCAGTGCAACAGGCCGGCCGATAAAAGCAAAAACACTTGGCCAGCAAAAATATGTTGATGCAATAGCCGAAAATACCATTGTTTTCGGTGTTGGCCCTGCCGGCACAGGTAAGACCTATCTGGCGGTTGCAATGGCGGTTAAAGCGTTTAGAAACAAGGAAGTAAATAAAATAATTCTTACAAGACCTGCAGTTGAAGCAGGTGAAAAGCTTGGATTTTTGCCGGGCGATTTGCAGACCAAGATTGACCCATATTTAAGACCGCTGTATGATGCATTGTATGAAACAATGGGATATGAAGCTTACCAGAGAAATGTAGAAAAGGGTGCGCTTGAAATTGCGCCTCTTGCATATATGCGAGGCAGAACGCTTGATGATGCTTTTATAATTCTTGATGAGGCGCAGAACACAACACCCCAGCAAATGAAAATGTTTTTGACAAGAATAGGATTCGGGTCAAAGGCAGTAATTACAGGGGATATAACACAAATAGACTTGCCCGGCGGCATTATGTCCGGTCTTAAAGATGCTATAAGAGTTCTTAAAAACATCAAAGGAATTGAATTCTGCAAGTTCAGTGAACTTGATGTTGTAAGACATCCTCTTGTTCAGAAGATAATTAAAGCGTACGAAAACCATTCACAGAAACAAAGGACAAGCAAACAGGTGACAAAATGATAAATTTTATTTTTGATTACAGCGATGTTAAGCTTTCGGCGATTGAAGAAGAAAGTTTAAAAGAAGCTGCACAAAAAGCTTTTGCGGCAGAAGGTGTGGATTTTGATTTTGAAATTTCTGTCGTTATAACAGATAATGAGGGTATAAGAGAAATCAACAGAGATTACAGAAATATAGACAAGGAGACTGATGTGCTTTCTTTTCCGCAGTATGATTTTGTAAACCCGACAGTTTTTGCTCAGGACCCAACAGACAGTCAGGGGGAAATTATGCTTGGAGATATTGTAATTTCCAAAGAAAAGGTTTCCTCGCAGGCGGAAGAAATAGGTCACAGTTTCGAGAGAGAACTGCAGTATCTGACAGTTCATTCCTGTCTGCATCTTCTTGGGTATGACCATATAAGTGAAGAAGATAAAAAGATTATGAGGGCAAGAGAAAAACAAATTATGGGGGATGAATAATGGCTAAATATTTTAAAAAAGTTTCCCCCGAAAGCTGCGGGGTTGACAGTCTTAACATTCTCAGCTTCATTGACAGCATGGATTTAAACTCAGAACTCCGTGAAACGCACGGATTTATGCTGTTAAGACATGGCAAGCTTTTGACAGAAGGCTATTTTTCTCCGTACAATGAAGATACACCCCACATGCTTTTTTCTGCGTCAAAAACATTTACACAGCTTGCGATAGGGTTTATGGTAAAAGAAGGGAAGCTGTCCCTTGACGACTGTGTATTTGATTATTTTTCAGATGTTTTACCGAAAGATATTACTGATGTTAATAAAACCATAAAAATTAAAGATATGCTTATTATGGCGACCGGTCATTCCGGACACCCCATTCATCAGGCAGGAGACTGGCAAAATGCAAAAGACCTGGTAGAAGATTTTTTTAAAACAGAGTGCAGTACACAACCGGGAACAGAGTTTCAGTATGACAATATAGCAAGTTTTGTTCTTTCGGTGTTGGTTTCCAAAAAAACAGGGAAAAACATTATTGAATATTTAAAACCACGTTTTCTGGATGTGCTGGGCATAAATGTCCATTATTGTGCAACAAATTCCGAAAATGTATGTCTGGGATATTCCGGTATGAGAATAACTCTTGAAGATGTTGCAAAAGTGGGACAGTTCTTTCTTTCAAAAGGAAAATGGGAGGACAAGCAACTTCTGCCGCAAGAGTGGTGCGAAGAGGCAATGAGAAAACATCAAGACTGTGACGGAGCCATGGGAGAAGACTGGACAAGCGGCTATGGTTATCACATGTGGCGTGGCAGATATAACACAGCAAGACTTTGCGGAGCATTTGGTCAGATGTGTGTTATAGCACCTGATTATGATATGGTGTTTGCGATATTTTCAGGTTGTAATTATAACAAACTGGAATTCATTCTGGAGAACTTTTATAATAACATAATGCTCAAAACATCAGATGTTCCGTTGGAAGAAAATGCGGTGGGTAATGTTAAACTTGAAAACAGAATAGAAAAACTAAAACTTCAGGACAGATTTGAACCTGTGCTTCCCGTGGCAGAAGAACTAAACGGAAAGACATTTTCTTTTGACAAATGTGGACGATACAATAAAATAAAACTTGATTTTGATGACGAAAGCTGCCTGGTAACCCTTTTGGGCGAAGGGGAAATTAAATTTAAGGCAGGGCTTCATAGAGTGGAGAAAACATATATTGAAGATGGCGGGTTTGTTGCTGTGGACTTTATTGACCACGGAGAGTACCATGCCTCTGCATATTTTGAAAAAGACGGCACTTTTAAAATCTCTGCAAGAATACATACAACGCCGACGATAGTTAAAATAGATGTTTTTCCTGATGAAACAGTTAAGATTTATACAATAAGAGGTTCAATTGAATAAAAAAACACGGTAATCTTTTCGATTACCGTGTTTTTTGGTGCGAAAGACGGGACTTGAACCCGTATGGTTGCCCACACGCCCCTCAAACGTGCGCGTCTGCCAGTTCCGCCACTTTCGCAAGCGACTTGTTTAGTATAACAAATAAATTTTAGTTTGTCAATAGGTTTTTTCAAAAAAATAAAAAAATCTGAAAATATGCATTTCTGCATATTAACAGATTTTTATAAGGAATTGGAGTTCTTAATATATTATTTACTTTATAATAAAAAATATTCGAAAAACTATTGCATTTTATTTTTTTTATGATATAATATGTATTAGTTGGTATAGTATGGAATGTGAGTGGGCTTTAAAAGTCCACTCACTTTTGTTGAAAGGTAAGTGATGATATGAACGAAATTGAAAAAACTGTCTGGAAGCTTTGTGAAAATGAAGTTGAGAAAGAAGGTTGTTTTCTTTATCTGGTAGAATTTGTAAAAGAAGGAAAAGACAGAGTTTTAAGACTTCTTATTGACTCGGAAAATGGAATTGACATCACCCAGTGTGAAAATGTCAGCCGTGCGGTCAGCGATATTCTTGACGAAGCAGACCCAATATCCGAAAGCTATATGCTTGAAGTGTCTTCCCCCGGCCTTGAAAGAAAACTTTGTTTACCCTGGCATTTTGAAATGTATACAGGAAGCAAAATTTCGGTAAGACTTTTTTCCGCTGAAGAGGGCGCAAAAAAACATGTAGGGGTTTTGAAAAAATATGATAAAGAAAATTTAGTTATTTCAGTTGATGATAAAGATATTACATTAAACAATACAAATATATCTGCAGTAAATCTGTATTATGAATTTTAATGGGAGGAATTTACAAAAATGAAAAACGAACTTAACGAAGCACTTGACCTTCTCGAAAAAGAAAAAAACATTAAAAGAGAATTGGTTCTTGAAGCACTTGAAAACGCATTGATTCATGCCTACAAAAGAAATTATAAGGATGAACAGGAAGACGTTAATATCACTGTTGACCCGAAAACAGGCGAAGTAAAAGTTGTTACAAAAAAGATTGTTGTTGAAAAACTCGGTGATGTTGAAGAGGGAAGAGAAATCCTCCTGGAAGATGCTCAGAAGATTAAAAAGAAAGCTGCAATCGGCGATGAAATTGATGTTGCAATACTTCCGAGAAACTTTGGAAGAATTGCTGCCGGCACTGCAAAACAGATTATTATGCAAAAAATCCGCGAAGCTGAAAGAGAACAACTCCTTTTAGACTTTAATATTAGCGAAGGCGATATTATCGGCGGGGTTGTTGACAGAATTGAACGTGTTGATTCCAGAAGAAGAGAAGATGAAAAAGCTCCTCAAAAACCAAGATATAATGTAATTTTCAGCATTGACCGCGCAGAAGCCATTATGTCTTTTAAAGGACAGATTATGGGAGAGACCTATTCCCGTGGTGGAAAATTCCTTCTTTATGTTCTGGACGTTAATTCTTCTCCAAAAGGAACTTTCATCCAGGTTTCAAGAACAGAACCGAATTTTGTTGCAAAACTTTTTGAAAGAGAAGTTCCTGAAATTAAAGATGGTATTGTAGAAATCAAATCGGTTTCCCGTGAACCGGGCGTTAGAAGCAAGATTGCCGTTCTTTCAAATGACAGCGATGTTGAACCGGTTGGTGCTTGTGTTGGTAACCGCGGAATCAGAGTAAATGCTATTGTTGAAGAACTTGGTGGAGAAAAAATTGATATAGTAAACTACAGTGAAAATCCTGAAGAATTTATCAGTGCTGCACTTCTTCCTGCGCAGGTTTCCAAAGTAATTATAGACGAAACTGCTCTTGCAAACAATAAAAAAGAAGCTATGGTAATCGTTGAAGAATCACAGCTTTCACTTGCAATCGGTAAAGCAGGTCTTAATGCAAAACTTGCGGCAAGACTTACCGGATGGAAAATTGATATTAAAAGCAGCAGCGCGTACATTAAGGAGTTAAAAGAAAATGACAGCTCAGAGGAATAAAAAAATTCCACTTCGAAAATGTATTGCCTGTGGCGAGATGAAAACAAAAGAAGAACTTGTTCGTTTTGTTGTGAAAGACGGAGAGGTTTTGGTTGATAAAACTTTTAAGGCGGGCGGCAGAGGCGCTTACATTTGCAGAAATGAAAAATGCATAGACCTTGCAAAGAAAAAGAAAGCATTTGAACGCGCACTTTCCGTTAAAATTGCCGATGAATTTTATGAACTTCTTAAAAAGGAGTTGTAAATTTTGGAAAAAAAGTTAATTGGACTGCTTGGACTTTGCAGAAAATCAGGAAATCTGGCATGTGGTGCAAGTGCAACGGAAAATGCCATTAAAACTAAAAAGTGTTTTCTGGTTATGGTTGCAGATGATGCAGGAGAAAGCACCGAAAAAAAGTTTAAAAATCTTTGTGATAAACAGAAGGTTAAACTGATTGTCTACAAAACAAAATCCTGGCTGGGTTACGCTGTGGGATTTGACGAAAAAGCAGTTATCGGAGTTAAAAATAAAGATTTTGCCGAAGGAATTTTGAAATTGATTTAATTTGGCAGGAAACCGGAGGGATTATTTATGGCTAAAATAAAAATAAGTGATTTTGCAAAAGCCTTTGAACTTAAAGGCAAAGACCTTCTTGAAATGTTGAAAGAGGTGGGCATTGAAAAGAAAACAACAACAAGCAGTCTGGAAGAGGCTGAGCTTGATGTTGCCTACGACATTTTAACAAAAAAATATGATGACGGAACTCCCATTTCTTTTGAAAAAACTGTTGAGAAAAAAGAAGAGATACCGGAAACTCAGGAGCCGGAAGAAGTGGTTGAAGAAAATGTTCCTGAAGAAAAAGTTGTAGAAAAACAGTCACGTTATGTTGACACAAGAGCAAATGCCGTTGACCTTGAAAAGTTTGAAGAGGAATCGAGGCTTCAGGACATTTTGCCTGAAATGAAAAATTCTGACACAAAAGTACAGAAAATTAAAAAAGGCAATAAACAGAAAGAAAAACACGAAAACATCGAAAAACAGGCAAAAACACAAAAAGTTACAGTGGAAGAAATCCATGTTTTAATTCCGGATGAAATCACTGTTGGTGAACTTGCCGAACGAATGAAAAAACCGGCTACGGAAATAATAAAAAGACTTATGATGCTTGGAACAATGGCGACTGTCAACGACAATCTCGATTTTGATACAGCTGCTCTTGTTGCTGAAGACCTTGGCGCAAAAGTTGAACATGAAATAATTTATACAGACGAGGATATTCTTTTTGCCGATACTCCCGACAACGAAGAAGACCTTCTGCCAAGACCGCCGGTTGTTGTTGTTATGGGTCACGTTGACCATGGTAAAACATCTTTGCTTGACTATATCAGAAAAAGTAAAGTTACTGCAACCGAAGCGGGCGGTATTACACAGCATATAGGTGCGTACAGTGTTAACGTAAATGACAGGATTATAACATTTCTTGACACTCCCGGACATGAAGCGTTTACTGCTATGAGACTTCGTGGTGCCCAGGCTACGGATATTGCAATTCTTGTTGTTGCTGCAGACGACGGTGTTATGCCACAGACTGTAGAAGCAATAAACCACGCAAAAGCTGCCGGAGTTACAACTATTGTTGCTATAAACAAAATTGACAAACCTGCAGCAAATCCTGATCGTGTAAAACAAGAACTCACTGAATATGAGCTCATCCCTGAAGATTGGGGCGGTGACACAATCTGTGTTCCTGTTTCTGCGCTCACAGGTGAGGGTATAGACAATCTTCTTGAAATGGCGCTTTTGGTTGCCGATATGAAAGAGCTTAAAGCTAATCCCAACAGAAAAGCAAAAGGTATTGTTATTGAATCTCGTCTTGACAAAGCAAAAGGTACAATTGCAACCGTGCTTGTTCAAAATGGTACACTTCATGCAGGTGACCTTATTGTTGCGGGAACTGCTATGGGTAAGGTCAGAGCCATGACCGACCATAAAGGAAAGAAAATAAACATTGCCGGTCCGTCAACACCGGTTGAAATACTTGGTCTTAACGAAACACCGGAGGGTGGAGATTTGTTCTATTGTGTTGACAATGAAAAAATGGCAAAACACGTAATCGAAGCCCGTAAATTTAAAATTAAAAATGATGAACAGAATGCAAGAAAACCTGTTTCTCTTGATGATTTGTTCAATCAGATTAACAATGGCGACGTTAAAGACCTTAACATTATTGTTAAAGCTGACGTTCAGGGCTCTGTTGAAGCGGTAAAACAGTCACTTCTCAAGCTTTCCAACGACGAAGTTAGAATTAACATTATTCATGGCGCAGTTGGTGCTGTAAACGATTCTGACGTTATGCTTGCAGACGCATCTAATGCAATTATTGTCGGCTTCAACGTTCGTCCTACAAATGGTGCAAGCCAGTCTGCTGCAGACAAGAATGTTGACATTAGACTTTACAGAGTAATATATCAGGCTATTGAAGAAATTGAAGCTGCTATGAAAGGTATGCTTGCTCCTGAATATGTTGAAAAAATAATTGGTCACGCTGAAATTCGTCAGCTCTTTAAGGTTTCCGGTGTTGGAACAATTGCCGGTTGTCATGTTGTTGACGGAAAAATCACAAGAAATGCACAAATCAGGGTAAACCGTGACGGTATAGTTGTTCACGAAGGCGTGCTCAGTTCACTTAAGAGATTTAAAGATGATGCAAAAGAAGTTGCTGAAGGTTTCGAATGTGGTATGAGTATTGAAAAATTCAACGACCTTAAAGAAGGCGACATTATTGAAGCATTCATAATGGAAGAAACAGAAAGGACATGATGATATATGTCAGTTGACAGAACCATGCGTGTTTCGGAGGAATTAAAAAAAGAGCTTGCTGCGCTTATTCCAACCCTCAAAGACCCGCGAATTTCAGGTATGTGTTCAATAATTTCTGCAAAAGTAACAAAAGATTTTAAATTTGCCAAAATTTATGTTAGTGTTATGGGCAGTGATGAAGAAAAACAAAATACCATAAAAGGGCTTAATAGTGCTGCCGGTTTTCTGCGCAAGGAAGCAGGCCGTGCTCTGCAGATAAGATATACTCCTGAAATTTCTTTTGTACTTGACAATTCTATAGAATATGGTGCGCATATTTCAAAACTGTTATCTGAAATAGAAAAAGGGTAGATTATGTTTAATGAAATTTTTAAAACGTTAAAAACCCAGAAAAAAGTTTATATTGTTACTCATCAGAATCCTGACGGAGATGCACTCGGAAGCTCATTTGCGCTTAAATTTGCGCTTGAAAGCATGAATATTCCGGCAGAGGTTGTGCTTGATGAAAATCTTCCGGTTAGTTTCAAATTTACGGGATGGGAGCCTGCAAAATATGACGACACAATTGTTGCGGAATGTGTAGTCGGTCTTGATTTTAATGATATTTCAAGAGCAGGCGATTCGGCAAAGTTATTTGATAAGGCAAAAACAAAAATAATTATTGACCACCATCTTGATTGCAAAGCAGCAGAGAAACTGGTTTTATCCCAGCCATCTGCTGCAGCAACCGGAGAACTCATCTTTAAGCTTTTAAAGGTTATGGATGTTAAAATCACAAGCGAAATTGCTCAGGCGATTTATATTGCAATTATGACAGATACCGGCGGCTGCAGATATTCAAACACAACTTCTGAAACACATTTGATTTTATCGGAAATTGTTGAAAAAATTGATCATGCTTATATAACAAGAATGTGTCTTGAAATGATGCCGAGAGAAAAACTTGAAATTCACAAATTTGCGGTTAATAACCTTGAATTTTTTGCAGGTGGTACAGTTTGTGCAATCTCCATCAGGCATAATATGATAAAAAATGAAGACCTGCTTAACGGAATTGTTAATTTCGCTCTTAACATTGAGGGAGTGAAAGCAGGAATTCTTTTTAAAGAAAAAGAAGAAAACAAAATTAAAGTAAGTTTTAGAACCTTTGGGGATATTGATGCCAGAGAAATGTGTGCGGTTTTTGGCGGCGGTGGCCATAAAAATGCTGCCGGCTGTACAATAGAAAAACCTCTTGAAGAGGCAAAAGAACTTTTTATAAAAGTTGTTTCGGAGAGGATTTAATATATGGACGGAATAGTTAATATATATAAACCGCTTGGAATTACTTCTCACGGCGCTGTCGCAAAGGTCAGAAAAATTCTTGGGATGAAAAAGGTGGGACATACCGGAACGCTGGACCCCGATGCAGAGGGCGTTTTGCCTATATGTATCGGGAAAGGAACAAAACTTGCCGGTATGCTGACAGATGCTGACAAAAAATACCGTGCCGTTATTCGTCTTGGAATTGTAACCGACACCCAGGATGCAACGGGAAAAGTTTTGTCAGAGAGTGAAGTCAATGTATCTGAAGAAAAATTTCTTGAAACGATAAAGAAGTTTGTAGGGGAAATAGACCAAATTCCGCCAATGTATTCGGCACTGAAAGTTAATGGCGAAAAACTATATGACCTCGCAAGAAAAGGTATTGAAATTGAACGAAAACCCAGAAAAATCACAATTTATTCGGTTGAAGTGAGTGGGTTTGATGGTCAAAGAGCCTATCTTGATGTTTCCTGCTCCAAAGGAACATACATCAGAACTCTGTGCCACGATATCGGCCAACGACTTGGTTGTGGGGCAATTATGGAAAGCCTTGTAAGAACAAAAAGCGGTCCTTTTGAAATTGACAAATCCATTTCTTTTGAAGAATTTGAAAAAATGCCTGAAAAATACATTATTCCGCCCGATAAAATGTTTTTAAACTATCCCGAGTTTATTGCAAATGAGGAAGAAACTTTTAAAATAAAAAACGGCATCAGAATTTTCGCTGAAGGTCCTGAAAATCAGATGTACCGGGTATATTCTTCAAACGGAGAGTTTTTGGCAATATCAAAAATTGAAAAAAATAAACTTATAATGGAAAAATCTTTTTTTAAATAGGAGGCAATATGGTTAAACATATTATTTTGTGGAACTTAAAGGACGAGTTGTCCTGCGAAGAGAAAAAACAAATAAAACTTGAAATCAAAGAAGGACTTGAAGGGCTTGCAGGAAAAATTGCCGGTCTTATTGACATTAAGGTTTACATAGACGGTCTTGAAAGCTCAAATGCAGATTTGATGCTTGACTCTTCTTTCGAAGATGAAGCAGCACTCAAATTTTATGCTACTCACCCGGAACACGTTGCAGTTGCGGACGGAAAAGTTCGTCCATTTACAAAGACAAGAAGTTGTCTCGATTTTGTTATTTGATATTGAAAAAGACATCCGGTGGGATGTCTTTTTTAGCTATTATCGTTTTTTAACCCAAATATACATACGTAAATTATTCGCGAAATTTCATCAATTGTCTTTATACATCCATCTTTTAACCACTGTGTTACAACGGCAGTTATTCCATTAAGATAAAACATCATAGCGTATTTTCTGTCAGTAACCGGGTAATTAAACCGTTCTAAAATAGGATTAAAAATATTTTCATAAAGTTTTTGAAATGTTTCATTAAATCTGAATGAATCAGCGTGTAATAAAACAGTAGAGAATAAGAGCCGGTTTTCTTTAATGTATGATAAATATGGATGCAAATACTTATCTGAAATGAAATTTAGTTCATCAAGAGAGCTTTCAGCAATTTTTTTAGCTACACTTTTTTTGTCATCGTCAAAATATGCACAGAAATCATCGAGAAGAAATCTTGCTGTCTCATCAAGCAGATCAACCGTGTTTTCATAATGAAGATAGAATGTGGAACGATTTACATTTGCTTTTTTACATATTTCACTAACTGTTATATATTCAAATGATTTTTCTTTAAGAAGGGATAAAAGTGCCTTGTCCATTTTTTTGGCAGTGTTGAAATATTTGCTCTCTGATTTATTCAAAGCAACCGCTCCTTTTTGTTTTATTTTTCTTCGCTGATTTCACGGGCAAGTTCAACAATTTCGTAAGCATATCGTGCTTTGTCTTTTTCAAGCATTTTTTTATAGATAGGATAGTTAATTCCACAAAGAACAAATCCTATAATTCCTATAATAATTCCTGCAACAATCGCAATTGTTCCTGTGCCGATAGCCTGCAAAGCAAGGCTCATTCCTGTTCCAACAATAAGGGAAGATATTATTCCGAAAGTGTAGGTAAAAATTGTTGATGGAAGTTTGGCTTTGTTGTCAAGTTTTTTAAGGGCAACAATTTTTGAGCTATCCTTTGGAAGATAATCCTTTGCTATTGCTTCTGCTAAAATTTTGTCTGTGTTCATATTGATTCCTCCTTTTCAATTTATACATTAAGTATAAATAAAAAGATAATAAAAATAAACAACATAATCTGAACTTTTTGTTGATTTAAAAATATTTTATCACAAAAACAGGCTTACATCAATATAAAAAAAGAACACCTGACGGTGTCCTTTTTGGCGCGCTGTAAGGGATACATCCGCTTCGCGTATTACCTGCTCGGCGACCGAAAACAAGTTTTCAGTACCCGCCATCGCACCATTTTACTAAAAAACTTGCCACAGGCAACTTTTTAAACGTAAAATGCCCTCTCAGGGTTCGAATCCCTTTTATTAAAATAAAAAAAAGAACACCTGACGGTGTCCTTTTTGGCGCGCTGTAAGGGATTCGAACCCCTGACCTTTTGGTTCGTAGCCAAACACTCTATCCAGCTGAGCTAACAGCGCAATTGAAATACAACAATAGGTATTATATCACAAGAAAATGATTAAATCAAGCTTTTTTTTAAATATTATCAAATATTATTGACAATTGTATATACTTTCAGCTAAAATAATAGAAGATGTTAGAGCGAGAGGTAAGATTATGAGAGAAATAAACGCATCTGTTATAACAGAAAAAATACGCGAAATGTGTGTTTCGGCTAACTGTAATTTAAATGACGATATAAGAGAAGCAATTGCCGATGCGGCAAAGTCTGAAAATGGACTTGCTGCGGAGATTTTAAACTCTCTTCTTGAAAACGCACAAATTGCTTGCGAAAAACAAGTGCCGATTTGTCAGGACACTGGCATGGCAATTTTTTTCATTGAAGTTGGGCAGGATGTCCATATAACAGGCAATCTTACTGATGCAGTAAATGAGGGAGTAAGACTTGGATACCGGGACGGCTTTTTAAGAAAATCTGTTGTAAAAGATCCACTTTTCAGAGAAAATACAGGGGACAACACACCTGCTATTATACACTATAACATTGTTGACGGGGATAAAATTAAAATAACATTTATGCCCAAAGGGTTTGGCAGCGAAAATATGAGTGCTGTTAAGATGCTTAAACCGTCTGACGGGGTTGATGGCATTATAGATTTTGTTGTTAAAACCATATCTGACGCAGCATCAAATCCCTGTCCGCCGGTTGTTGTTGGAGTTGGAATTGGTGGAAGTATGGAAAAAGCAGCTTTGCTGTCCAAAGCTGCACTTGCACGTCCCATTTCAACTTCAAATGAGAATGAATATTATGCAAATCTTGAAAAGAGTTTGCTTGAAGAAATAAATGGGACAGGAGTTGGCCCGCAAGGATTTGGCGGTAAGACAACTGCCCTTGGAGTTAATATTGAAACTTTCCCGACTCATATTGCGGGGCTTCCCGTTGCAGTTACCGTCAGCTGTCATGTCACAAGACATGCGGAATGTATTATTTAACGGTTAATATTTGCGTAATTGTCAGGTATATCTCCGACAAGGACAAGTTGAACAACCGGAATGGTGTTGGTTATTCCAAGCTTGTTCTCATAAGCAGAAAGTGAATATAAAATCTCTGTTTCAATTATAAGATCGACAGAAAATTTTGTCTGATTTATCCCGGCAGACACAAAAGAGTCTTCAAATCGGACGTGCACGTTTGAAACGGGAGCAATTTTGCAATCAATGCTCGGACCAACGTTTAAAAGCACCGGAAGACCTAAGATGTTGCCGAAAGGTATTGTAACATGCAATCCTTCTTCGGTGGCAAGTCCTCTCAGCACGGCGTCGGATATTTCAGTTTGCAGTCTGTTGATTTTTTCTATATCGGTGTTTATTGATGCGATGTTTCCGGAAGAACTTCTGTCTTTTACCAGAATGTTGCTGTATAGGTTGCTGTTTTCCTGCAGATAACGGCTTGCGATGTTGTTAACGGTCTGGGTTGCTTCTCTTTGTGCCTGTGCACCTGCAACTTCGTTCGCAACCATAAAAAACCTATATGTAAGAAATGCAGATAATATCAGAACAACCGAGAACCATACCAAAAGTTTTACTTTGTTTTTTCGGAACATAAGCACAGTACACCACCTTAGTTTATTATACTCATATTCCGAAAAAAAGTGAATATTACAATAAATGATATATTATGACAGACAGTGCGCCAAGCAAGATGCTGCCGCAAAGTGTGGCAGCAAGAATAAAAGCGATTATTTGCGTAGTGTTTTTTTTCATAACAAACTCCCTTTTAGTTTTTATTAAAATTATATACGATTATTTTATTTTTTTCAAGTACGAGAATATGAATTATTGGAGATAAAAGTAATGGAATTTGTTTTAAACCCCAATCTGCCGAAAAACGCATCTTCTGTTATTATTTCAGAAGATGCCTCTTTGGAAATTGAAAACAGTTTAAATAGTTTGGGGATAAAAGTGTTCAGGGGAACCAGGATTGAATATGCTGAAAATTCGGTTAGAAGCCATATTGATACACAAATTTTTCATTTGGGTGGGAAGGAATTTGTTGCTTCACCACTCGTAAAAGAATATTATGAGAAAATGCTTGGACCGATTGGCGGGAAAATTATATCAGGCAGAAAGTCGTCCACAGGTACCTACCCGGACGATGTGGCATATAATGTAGCATATACAGGAAAGGTTGCGATACATAATTTTAAATATACAGATAATGAAATTTTCATACGACTTTGCGGCAGAAAAATTAAAGTAAATCAGGGCTATTCAAAATGTTGCTGTTGTATTGTTGATGAAAATTCGGTTATAACGGAGGACGAAGGTATAGCACAGACCCTTTTAAGGCATAATATTGATGTGCTGAAAATATCTGCCGGAGATGTTTATCTTGAGGGGCAAACCTATGGGTTTTTAGGCGGTGCCTCGGGGAAAATCAAATCCGACCTCCTTGCTTTTGCAGGCGATATAAAAAAGCACAGAGAATATGACGCAATTTATGACTTTTGCATTAAACGCGGTGTAAATGTTATAAGCCTTGCGACAGGAAAACTTTGTGATATTGGGTCAATTGTTCCTGTAACTGAAAAGGAGTGAACCGGTTGAATATTGTTGTTGATACATTAGATGATATCACACAATTGTTCAAAACAATTTTTGACGAAATTCATACAAAGGGTTTAAAAGCCGTTTGTGTTTTAGATGAATATATCTTTTTGTCTTCTGAAGAAGAAAAATTTTTACACTTTATTTCTCAGACTTTAAGCAGATATATTATAAATAAATGGGAGCCTGTAGAAATACACAAAATTCTTGCCCCTTTTGAATTTATGAAGACCGAGGCAGATGAGATTGCGGGATATGTACAGTCTGATATTGAGCTAAAACAAAAACGAGCTGATATCTTAACTGAAGAGATTGAGGAGCATATTGAAAAACACAGTAAAATCTATGTTGACGGACTTTACAAGTTCAGGCTGAACAGGTATAAAGAAGAACTGGAGTTTACTGTAGAGATGTTTGTTGACGAATACTCTGCAAAAAAATCTTATGATGAATTCATAGCTCTACTTAAATATTTTGCTCAGATTCAGGAACCGCTTATTGATGCGGTTGTTCTTGAGGAAAGTGACGGGGTATATAAGCTGTATGATTTGACGGGAAGCCCTATTAAAGAAAGGTTTTCCGAAGAATTTGCCGATGAACTTATGCCGCTTAATCCAAAAGAAGAAGACCTGTTAATAAGCAATCTGATGGCAGCAATGCCGGGACAGATAATCCTTAAAAATGTTTCTATGGATAAACCTGTTATAAATACTATTACACAGATTTTTGAAGGACGGATAAAAAACTATGAGAATGAGAAAGAAAAAACACCGCGAAGAAAGAATGGAAAAATGTGAAAATATCACGATTTTTCAGCCATATCCAAAAGGCAGACTAAAAGAGGTTTTTGGAAACGAAAACCCTATACATATTGAAATTGGTTGCGGTAAAGGCGGTTTCGTCAGCCAGCTTGCTGAAAGAAACCCCGACATAAATTATATTGCCATTGAAAAAAACGGTGATGTTATGGTTCTTGCCATGGAAAAAGTGGCAGAGAAAAAACTTGATAATGTCAGGTTTATTTACGGGGATGCAAACTTTTTGAGCGACATTGTTGCGCCGGGAGAATGCAGCAGAATATACATAAATTTTTGTGACCCGTGGCACAAAAACGGATATGCAAAACGAAGACTTACTCATAGAAACTATCTTGAAAAATATAAAGAACTTTTATCTCCTCTTGGCGGAGAGGTTCATTTTAAGACAGACAACAAAAAGCTGTTTGAGTTTAGTCTGAACGAATGTTGCGAACTTGGTCTTACACTTCGGAATATCACGTTAGATTTGCATAATTCCGCTTTTGAGGGCAACATTATGACAGAGTATGAAAAGCTCTTTTCCGACCAGGGAATGCCCATTTATCGATTGGAAATACATTTTAAAAAAAGCTGAAACTTTTGTTTCAGCTTTTTATGTTTTAAGAAGTGAATATGCATCTCTTTTTGACATGCCTTTGTCCTTTGCAGCTTTTTTCAGAGCTTCTTTTTCGTCCATGCCCTCGGATATATATTTTTCATACAAGCTTTCGAGAGGAACATCCTGAAAGTCTTCGCCTTTTTGGGGAGTATGTCCCTCTATTACAAGAACATATTCGCCTTTAGGCGATTTTTCTTCATATAGATTGATAGCGTCTTCGATGTTTGTTCGTATAATCTCTTCAAAAGCTTTTGTAAGCTCTCTGCAAAGAGAAATTTTTCTGTTACCAAACACTTTAAGCATATCTTTTAGGGTTGATTTCAACTTGTGAGGTGCTTCATAAAATATCAGCGTTTCAGTGTATTTTGAAACAGATTCCAAATGCTCGAAACGGGCAGTTTTATTCATACTTAAAAAACCCTGGAAAGAAAATCTGCCGGTTGGCTTTCCGGAAACTATGAGCGCAGTTATTACGGCACTTGCACCGGGGAGAGGAACAATCTCTATTCCGCGTTCAATACACTGCGCCACCAAAACTTCGCCGGGGTCGGAAATTGCCGGTGTGCCGGCGTCGGTTATGAGTGCAACATTTTTGCCTTCGTTTAAATAACCGATGATTTCTTCGCCGCGCTCAAGTTTATTGTGCTCAAAATAACTTACCATTGGCTTTTTAATTTCCAGATGATTAAGAAGCTTCTGGCTGTGTCTTGTGTCCTCAGCGGCAATAATATCTACCTCTTTAAGAATGCGGATTGTTCTTAAAGTTATATCTTCAAGATTTCCTATAGGCGTGGGGCATAAATATAAAATACCACTCATATCACATTGTTCCTTTCGGGCTGAAAATGGGAGGAAGAACAGTCATTTGGCTGCCACCGCCCTTTAAAAAGCTTATAAGCATAAGCTTTGAATTTCTATCCGGTCCACCGTGGATAAACCGGATTTCTTTTGGCTCGAGTTTATATTTTTTTGCAGAAGAAATAATTTCCGCCAGACGTTCAGATTTATGTATCATATAAAATCTTCCGCCGAATTTTAATATTTCATCAACACTTTTTAAAATATCGTCCAGTTTGCAGTATATTTCATGACGTGCAATCATTTTCTGGTCAGAATCATTGACGTAGCCGCCACCCCATTCGGTATATGGCGGGTTGCAGGTTACAACATCAACAGGTTTTTTAATGTATTGTTTTGCATTTTTTAAATCGTCGCAGTAAATGTCAAATTTAC
>JAZNIU010000014.1:0-34334 GCA_045577655.1 Clostridia bacterium | reverse complement strand
TCTTAAAGGCAGCTCCGGTGCTATCGTGAAATCTGATTCGGCAGCCGGCAGCCCCACTTTTGAATATGAACAGTATTATAATGCTCAGTCGGGCTATGACCTTGTGCTCACCATTGACGAGAGCATTCAGCGTATAGTTGAATCAAGTCTTGAAGAAGCATATATCGAAAATATGGCTGCAGGCGGCGGAGCCGGAATTGTAATGGACCCGCACACAGGAGCAATTCTTGCCATGGCAAGTGTTCCCACCTATAACCTCAATGAACCTATAGAGATTACCGACCCCGAAACTCTTGCAAAACTTGACGCGCTTGACGGAGCCGACTATAACGCTGCCTACGTTGAGGCAACTTCAAAAATAAAACGTAGTAAACCCACGGTTGACGTTTATGAACCGGGGTCAACTTTCAAGCTTATAACCTGTGCTATGGCTCTTGAAGAAAATGTTACAACTCTTGAAGAAACCTACAACTGTTCAGGTGCTCTTGAGGCGGGCGGTTGGAATATCAGTTGCTGGAAAACTGCAGGTCACGGAAGCCAGACCTTTATGAAAGGTATGGTAAACTCCTGCAATCCTGTTCTTATGCAGGTAGGTCTTAAAATTGGAAGAGATAATTTCTACAAAAATTTTAAAACCTTTGGTTTCAGAGAAACAACCGGAATAGACTTCCCCGGCGAAGCTATCGGTTCTTTCCACAAACAGGACGCTTTTACCGACCTGGACCTTATGGTTTCCTCTTTCGGACAAAGTTTCCAGGTTACTCCCCTCCAGATGATTACGGCAATTTCTTCTCTTGTTAACGGCGGCACTCTTTACCGCCCCTATCTTGTAAAAGAAATACGCTCTGCAGACGGTCAGGTGGTTGAATCTTTCTCACCCTATAAAATAAGACAGACCGTTTCAAAAGAAACAAGCGAAAAAATGAAAACCGTTCTTGAAACTGTTGTTAAAGAATCGGGCAGTACCGCTGCGGTTAAAGGTTATCGCGTAGGCGGAAAAAGCGGAACAAGTGAAAAACAGCCCCGTGGGAGCAACAAATATATTGGTTCTTTTGTTGGCACAGCTCCCATAGACGACCCAAAAATTATTGTTCTGGTTCTTCTTGACGAACCTATGGGCGAAAACTATTACGGTGGTGTTATAACTGCCCCCGTAGCAGGTAAAATTATCAGCGAAGTTCTGCAGTATTACGGAATAGAACCCCAGTATACACAGGACGAATCGGAAGAACTGTCTTCCGTTGTTCCGGACGTGGTTTCAAAATCCACCACCGAAGCAAAACAAATTTTAACAAACTTTGGTCTTAAATTTGTGGTTCAGGGCAGTGGCGACCAGATTCTTTCACAGGAGCCTGTATCAGGCACAAAGGTGAAAAGCGGGTCTTCTGTAACCTTATACACAAACCTTGCAGGCGAAGCTGCAAGAGTGAAGGTTCCGGATATATTCTCCCTGCCTATTGAACAGGCAAACGAAATAATAGTAAATTCAGGTCTCAAAATAAAAATAACGAAAAATGGCGGTTCGGTTGTAACAGGGCAGAACCCACCTCCCGGTGAACTTGCGATGGCAGGAAGTTCCGTTGAGGTTATTACAGGCGAAGCAGATTAGTCAGAGGTAAAAATGGCAAAACTAAACGAATTATTAAAGGAAACAAAATATTTATCGGTAACCGGAGATGCCGGCATAGAAGTGTCGGGCATCACCTGCAACTCAAAAGAGGTTGCTGCGGGAAGCATTTTTGTGTGCATAAAAGGGTTTAAGACAGACGGCCACAAATTTGCCCGTGACGCCATATCTAAAGGCGCAGTATGTCTTGTTGTTACCGAAGATATAGATATAGAGGGTGCAACCATTGTTAAAGTGGAAAATTCCCGGTATGCTATGGCTGAGCTTTCATCAGCATTCTACGGCCATCCCTCCCGTGATATAAAAGTTATCGGTATTACGGGAACCAATGGAAAAACAACCACTGCAACACTCATTCGCGCCATAATTGAAATGTCAGGCAAAAAAGCCGGACTTATAGGAACAAACGAAATTATAATAGACGGAAGTGTTATGGCAGCCGACAAAACCACTCCAGAAAGCTACCTTTTCCAGAAATATTTAAGAATGATGGCAAATTCGGGCGCCGAATATTGTGTGACCGAAGTTTCTTCCCATTCTCTTGAACTTGACCGTGTTGCATGCACAGAGTTTGAGCTCGGCATTTTCACAAATCTCACCCACGACCATCTGGATTTGCACGGCACAATGGAAAATTATGCAAATGCAAAAGCAAGACTTTTTGAAATGTGCAAAACTGCAGTTATGAATGCAGATGATAAGTATAGCAGAGAGATTGCAGCTCATACAAAATGCAAAAAAGTGTTCACCTATTCTGCCGAGAAAACCGGCGCAGATTTTTACGCTTCTGATATAAAGCTTTCAGACAAAGGCGTTATATATAATATGACTCACCGCAAACAGAGTTGCACTATAAAAGCGCTTATACCGGGCAAATTCAATGTGTATAACACACTTGCTGCTGCTACAGCCTGCAACCTGCTCGGTTTTTCTGAAACAGATATAACAAAAGGTCTCATCATTTCCAAAGGAGCAAAAGGCAGGGCTGAAATACTGCCCCTTAATGTCCCCTTTTCTGTAATGATAGATTTTGCACATACCCCCGACGGACTTTATAATATCCTGACAACCGTAAAAGGTTTTGCCAGAGGCAGAATCATTACACTGTTTGGAGCAGCAGGTGACCGTGACAAAACCAAACGTCCCGAAATGGGCAAAATTGCGGGCGAGCTGTCTGACTACTGCGTTATAACATCGGATAATCCGGCAAGTGAAGAGCCGGAAACCATTATCGCAGAAGTAGAACCGGGAGTTATTGCCTCCGGTTGTAAATATACAAAAATTGTTGACAGAAAAGAAGCTATCCACTTTGCTCTTGATATGGCAGAGCCCGGTGATGTTCTTCTTCTTGCGGGGAAAGGTCATGAAACCTACCAGATTATGAAAGAGGGCAAAATTCCTTTCAGCGAAGAAGAAATCGTAAGAGAATATATCAACAGATAAATTTACAGGAGTTGTCACTATGAATTACCTTTTTGCAGCACTTATAGCTTTTACTGTCTGTGCAGCGGTTGCACCTGTTACCATTCCCCTGCTGAGAAAGCTTAAATTCGGTCAGGAAATCCGCGAGGAAGGGCCTGCATGGCACAGCAAAAAATCGGGCACTCCCACAATGGGTGGCATTATGTTCATAATTGCCGTTGCAATATCTGCACTTATTATGCTAAGCCATTCTTTCAAAGGGATTATGATGCTCTATCTTGCTGCATCTTTTGGTGTTGTAGGGTTTATAGACGACTACATTAAAGTTGTTAAAAAACGCAACCTTGGGCTGACAGAACTGCAAAAACTGCTTCTGCAGCTTGTTGCCGCAGGCCTTTTTGTATGGGTTTTGTATAAAAACGGTGTGATAGATCCGGTAGTTAAAATTCCGTTCACAGATATTGTTTTAAATCTCGGTGTATGGTACATTCCTTTTGCAATAGTTGTTATTATAGGAAGTGTTAACGCCGTGAACTTAACAGACGGCATTGACGGTCTTGCTTCCTCCGTTACCATAATTGTAGCACTCTTCTTTATGGCAGCATGCTCGCTTTTGGGCGACAACCAGTCGGGAATTTTTGCTGCCGCACTCGTTGGCGCTCTTGCAGGCTTTTTGATATACAACAAACCAAAAGCACAGGTTTTCATGGGCGACACCGGTTCCCTCTTTTTAGGCGGGGCACTGTCTGCCATTGCTGTCGCAAACGGAATGACCCTTTTTCTTTTCATTGCAGGCGGCGTGTATGTCATTGAAACTCTGTCTGTTATTCTGCAGGTTATTTCCTACAAATTAACCGGAAAAAGAATTTTTAAAATGAGTCCCATCCACCACCATTTTGAAATGTGTGGCTGGTCAGAAATAAAAATAGATATTATCTTCAGTGTCGTGTGTGCACTTTTCTGCATACTTGCATATGCCGGCATTTAGGGAGTTGAATATATTGGCAAATAAAAGAAATCGCAGTTTTCTGGGCAAGCTTTCCACCTCTTTGTCCTATAAAGGAACCCTCGACACAGAATTTATAATTCTGCTTCTTATAATCATTCTTTTCGGGCTCATAATGGTGGCTTCGGCGAGCTCTGTAACTGCTCTCTACCGTCAGGGTGACAGTCTTTATTTTCTTAAAAAACAACTTATTATGGCTGTTGCAGGTATTATTGGCATGCTTCTCATTTCAAAGATAGACTATCATCTTCTTTGTTCTCCACAGATACTTATGTCCAGTGTGGCAGTGGTATGGATAATGCTTTTTATACCGCTTTTTTCAGCCGAGGATTTAAACGGCGCAAAAAGATGGATAAATCTTGGCGGCGCTTCTTTTCAACCATCGGAGCTTGCAAAAATAGTGTGGATTTTGTTTTTTGCAAACAAATGCGCAGGTCAGTCTAAAGAGGAGCTTAAAGATTTCAAATCTTCCTGGCTTTCCTACGGACTAATGCTGCTTCTTGTAATAATTCCTCTTGTTTTGCAACCCCACAAAAGTGCAATACTTCTTATTACCGCCGTTTGCGGAATAATTGTAATAATTGCGGGTGCAGACCTTAAATATCTTCTGCTTATTGTTCCTGTCGCTCTTTTGGGCATTGTTGTGCTTCTCTTTTCAGATGCATACAGCATAAGCAGACTTACAAGTTTTTTAGACCCCTTTAAAGACCCCACCGGCGATGGTTGGCAGGTAATACAGTCCCTCTATGCAATCGGTTCGGGCGGTCTTTTCGGCAAAGGGCTTGGAAAAAGCGTTCAGAAAGCTCTCTACATACCTGAACCGCACAACGACTTTATTTTTGCAGTTATATGCGAAGAGCTTGGTTTTGTAGGTGCACTTTTGGTTCTTGCGCTCTTTTTCTTCCTTATTATGAGATGTATTAAAATTGCAATGGAAGCTCCCGACAAGCTTGGCTTTTTAATAGCCGTGGGAATCGGTGCTCTCATATTTGTCCAGGTGTTTATTAACATCTGTGTTGTAACCTCTTTGTTCCCTGTAACCGGTATGCCGCTGCCATTTTTCAGTGCCGGCGGAACAAACCTGTTTTTCACAATTGCTTCTATGGGAATACTTCTTAACATATCAAGACAGAGACGGAAAAAAACTTCTTCCAAACAATCGGCACAGAAAGGTTGATTTTATGGCTATTAAAGCTGTTATATCCGCCGGCGGAACAGCCGGTCACATAAACCCCGCAATTGCTATAGCAAGACAAATTGTATCCCGTGGCGGCGAGGTTTTATTCATCGGAAAAGAAGGCGGTATGGAAACCGAGCTTGTGGCAAAGGAAGGTTTCCCCATTTCCACAATCAAAGTTTTCGGATTTAAACGCAGTCTTTCTCTTTCCAACATAAAAACAGTGTTTCTTGCCGCTAAAGGAGTTGCGCAGACAAGAAAAATAATCAAAAACTTTTCTCCCGATGTTGTAATCGGTTGCGGAGGATATGTCAGCGGTCCTGCGGTTTTTTCCGCTACCACCTTAAAAATTCCGACGCTTATTCACGAACAGAACGCTTTCCCCGGAATGACAACCCGTCTGCTCAGCAAGGTTGTTGACAGGGTATGCATAAGCTTTGAGGAAAGCAGAAAATATTTTTCAAAAAAAGATGCTCTTGTGCTGACAGGCAATCCTGTCCGTGATGGCATTTTAAAAACTAACCGGACCAAAGCGCGTGAAAAACTTAATATAACAAAACCTCTGCTACTGGTGTTCGGAGGCAGTATTGGTGCCAAAAAGATAAACGATACAATGCTTGAATATGTAAAATCTGCAAAAGGCGATATGCAGATTATGTGGGGCACCGGCAAAAGATATTATGAAGAGATTAAAAAAGAACTTGAAAATGTGTCTCTGCCGGATGGTATAACCATTGCTCCATACATCTATGATATGGATTTTTGGATGGCAGCTGCGGATGTTGTTGTGGGCAGAGCAGGTGCAATTACCATAAGCGAAATTTGTGCTATGGGCAAATGCTCATTGCTTGTTCCCTCCCCCTATGTTACCAACAATCATCAGGAACACAACGCAATGGCTCTCAAAGATGCAGGTGCCGCTCTTATGTTGAAAGAGGACGAGCTAAATGCTTCTTCTCTTTCCATCGCAATTCAAAAACTTATGCCGGAAAGCAAGGATTCTGCCAAAATAAGCGCTCATGCGCTGGCTATGGCAAAACCAAACGCGGCAAAACAGATATATGATGAGATAGTTTCTCTCATTCACTAAAAAAAACCACTCCGCATACTATGTAGTAAAATACATTTATTATTTGCGGAGGTGTTGTTTGCAAATGTGCAGCTATACAATCCGGGGTGGAAACCCTCTTTATGGCAGCCTTTTGATTCAAGGAGCAAAAAACGCAGTTCTTCCCATGCTTGCTGCCTGTATAGAGGCAGACGGAACCACTGTTTTACATAATTGTCCGGATATATATGATGTAGAAATTACCCTTCAGATACTTGAGCATCTGGGTTGCAAGGTTTACCGGACCGGCAGGACGGTGAGTATAGATTCCACCAACATTTCCTGCAACTGCATTCCCGAAAGTCTTGCACGGAAAATGCGGTCTTCGGTTATATTCACCGGCGCGCTCCTTTCCCGTACGGGAAAGTGCGACTGCAGCTATCCGGGAGGTTGCGAACTTGGACTCAGACCAATAGATATTCATCTTAAATCTTTTCGTCAGCTTGGAATTGACATAAAAGAAGAGGACGGTTTTATAAAATGCCGTCTTGAAAATTTCCGGCCCGCCCACATACATCTGGGTTTTCCCTCGGTGGGTGCAACAGAAAACATTATGCTTGTTGCCTGTCGCCGCGAGGGCAGGACGGTTATAACAAACTGCGCGCGAGAACCGGAAATAACCGCACTTCAGGATTTTCTCAATCTGATGGGTGCAAAAATAAGCGGTGCCGGCAGCAGTGTTATAGAAATTGAAGGTGTGAAAAACCTTCATGCTACCGAAACCGCCGTGATGCCCGACCGTATTGTCGCAGCAACAATGATGTTTATGGTTGCGGCAACAAAAGGCGAAATAGAACTTAAAAACATTGTGCCTGTGCACATTCACAGCATAACTTCAATTTTAAAAGAATGTGGTGCAGATATAGCCTGCAACGGCGACAGTATGACTATCGCCTGCAAAAAACGGCTCCGGTCGGTAGACATAGTACAGACAATGCCCTACCCGGGCTTCCCTACCGATGCCCAGTCGCAATTTATGTCGGCCTGTGCTACTATGGACGGCACTTCCATTATAAACGAGACCATTTTTGAAAACCGGTTCAATACTGCAGCCGAGCTTCAGCGGATGGGTGCCGATATTACCATAAAAGACCAGATGGCGGTTGTCCGCGGTGTAAAATCGCTGCACGCCGCGAATGTAAAAGCCCCCGACCTGCGTGGCGGCGCAGCCCTTGTTATAGCTGCACTTTCCGCAGAGGGCGAAAGCAGAGTGGATAACATTTCTCACATTATGCGCGGCTATGAAAATTTTGATGAGATTATATCCTCGCTTGGAGGTTACATAAGAAAAGGGAAGTGAAAAAAGATGACAACTCGCGCAGAACAGCGAAAAAAAGCCTATCGGCTTAAAAGAAAAAAACGCATTTTTGCCGCTATCAGATTTTTGATTATAGTAAGTGCAATTTATGCGTTTATTTTTCTCACGCCCTTTTTTACCATAAAAAATGTTTCTGTGGAAGGTTCGGTTGCCACGCCCTCTGAAAAAGTGGTTACCGCCTCGGGTATTACAGAGGGAACCCACATTTTAAAAATTAACAAATCGGCAGCAAAAGAAGGCATTGAAAAACTGGCTTATGTAAAAACTGCCGAAATTAAAAGAGTGTTCCCAAACAAAATAAAAATTGTTGTAACCGAAGGCAAAGTTCTTGCTAGTATTGCCCTTGCAAAAGATTTTGCCGCGATAGACGAAACGGGCAAAATTATGGAAATTTGTTCCGAACCAAAGGTTTATCCCGTCGTTTACGGGCTGACAGTTAAAAAAAGTAATATTGGGGAAAAAATAACTATTGACGAAACAGGTCATTTTGATGTAATATTAGAATATATACATCATCTTTCCCGTCAGGCTTTGCCCGAACCTTATGTTTCCATAACTTTGGACCAAAACGGCGTGTCTTTGGTGCTTGAGAGCGGCATTGAGGTTTTGTTTGGCGACGAAAATGATATAGAATATAAAGTGGCTGCTTTTGCCGAGAGCCTGAGAAGCTCGGGCGATGTTAAAAAGGGTAGCTTTGACGTGTCAAACCCCGAGAGGATTATATACAGCGAAGAACCTCTTTTCCCCGAACCGCCTGAAGAGGCAGTGGTGGAAGAAAACACCCCACAGGAAGAAACTTAAATTTTTACAGGAGATGAACCTACGTTGATTGACAAACAGAAAATTCTATCAAAAATTTCGCTGCTGCTCGTTTGTGCCCTTTTGGGTTTTGCAGTCAGTGTTCAGTTTAAAAGCGTTCAGTTTAACAACGGTTCCTCTACTCCCGCACGATATGAAGAGCTTCAAAAAATGTATCTTGCCGAACAGGAGAAAAACGCTTCTCTGCAGGACCAGATTGCACAGATGCAGACCACTATAAACAGCTATCGTGAATCAATTGAGCAGACAGGTACTGCATACAAAGGCATGGAAGCCGACCTTTTAAGAGCGGAAAATCTGGCAGGGCTTACTGATGTTTACGGCCCTGGTGTTGTAGTAACTCTTGAAGATGCAAAAACTTTTGACCCCGGCCTTCCGTCCGAAAACTTCATTGTGCATGACAGCGACATACGTTCTCTGGTGAACGAGCTTCTTGCCGCAGGTGCAGAAGCCATTTCCATCAACGGCGAACGTATTGTTTCCACAACCGCCATACGATGTGTCGGCCCGGTTGTTATAGTAAATAACTCAAGAAGCAGCGCACCCTTTGTAATAAAAGCCATCGGTAACAGCAACACTCTTGAAAGTGCGCTCAATTTAAACGGCGGTATCCTCAGCGAGCTTCGCAGCTGGAACATGGGCGTCACCGTCCAGAAATCAAATAGAATTGATATGAAAGCATATTCCGGTACCGTAACATTCAAATATGTTACCACCGCAAAAAATAAAGAGGAATAAAGTAAGGAGGCACTTAAGATATGTGGGCAGTTTTAGGCCTGTTAATCGGTATATTTTTGGGACTTGTTTCGGGAATACAGATTCCCGCTGCCTATTCACAGTATGTTGCGATAGCAATTCTTGCAGCTATGGACTCTGTTATAGGTGCAGCCCTTGCCTCTCTGCAAAAAACCTTTGACAGTAAAATTTTCTTTTCCGGCTTTTTCATTAACGCACTTTCCGCTGCACTTCTCACCTACATAGGCAATATTTTGGGCGTTAATATAAGTCTTGCGGTTATAATTGTTCTGGGCACACGTATTTTCAGCAACAGCGGTTCAATCCGCAGACTTTTGTCCGCAAAAAAGCTTGTTAAAATAAAAACTGCGGAAGCAGAAGAAGAAAAATAAAAAAACACTTGTTTTTTCATTTTATATGGTGTATAATATATTATGTGTATGTATATGTAAACTAAGGAGGATGATAATATGTCAGATTTTGAAAGAACCGACAATGCAGCCGTTATAAAGGTTGTTGGCGTTGGTGGCGGCGGTAATAACGCTGTTAACCGTATGTTGGAACGCGGTGTTAAAGGCATAGATTTTATCGTGGTAAATACAGACAAGCCTATTTTGAACCGTTCTAATGCCAGAACAAAAATACAGATAGGCGAAAAGCTCACCAGAGGGCTCGGTGCAGGTGCAAATCCTGAAATCGGCAAAAAGAGCGCAGAAGAAAGCAAAGAAGAAATCGAAGCAGCACTCAAAGGTGCTGATATGGTATTTGTTACTGCCGGTATGGGTGGCGGAACAGGTACAGGTGCAGCTCCTGTTATTGCTCAGATTGCAAAAAACATGGGTATTCTTACAATCGGTGTTGTTACAAAACCCTTCAGCTTTGAAGGAAAAGTAAGAACTTCCCAGTCTGACGAAGGTATTGCAGCTCTTAAAGAAAATGTTGATACTCTCGTGATTATCCCCAACGACAGACTTCTTATGATTGCAGATAAGAAAACTACTATAAAAGATGCATTTCTTATGTCAGACGATGTTCTCCGTCAGGGTATCCAGGGCATCGCAGATGTTATCACAAATGACGGTGAAATCAACCTCGACTTTGCTGACGTGACAACTGTTATGAAAGACCGTGGCCTGGCTCACATGGGTATCGGTCGTGCCAAAGGCGACGACAAAGCAGAAATCGCTGTTAAAATGGCTATTAACAGTCCTCTTCTTGAAACAACCATCGACGGTGCAAGAGGCGTTCTCCTCAATATCACAGGCGGAGCAGACCTTGGATTGTTCGAAGCAGCTCAGGCAGCAGAAATTGTTAAGAGCTACATTGACGAATCTGCTACATTTATATACGGTATTGCTATGGATCCGTCTCTTGAAGATGAAATCGTTATCACTGTTATAGCAACAGGTTTTGACGATCCTTCTCCCAAAGCAATTCCTTTCTTCTCGGCTCAGCAGCCCGCTAAGGAAGAACCTTCCTACATACCGAGAGAAACAACTCCTTCCTATTCTCAGAGAGTAGATGATTTCTACAATAAAGCTCAGTCGAGAAATACAGGCTATTTCCCGCACGCTCCACAGAAAGCATCTCCTGCTGATGACGAAGGACTTGAAATTCCACCGTGGCTTTCCGGTTCAAAAGACTAATTTTTAAAAACCAAACCCGCCAGAACGGCAAAGTTCTGGCGGGTTTTTTATTTTTTCCCACCTTTTTCCTTACATAAAAATTCCTTGTGTGCACACAATAACCTTGCAAATAAAACCAAAAGGAGCAATTTATATAATGAAAGCAACAGGAATTGTAAGAAGAATTGACGACCTCGGTCGTGTTGTTATCCCGAAAGAAATAAGACGTACTCTCCGCATAAAGGAGGGCGATCCACTCGAGATTTTCACAGACCGTGACGGTGAAGTTATTTTCAAAAAATATTCTCCCATAGGTGAGCTTGGGGAGTTTGCCTCCGACTATGCAGAGTCCCTTTCCAGAACAAGCGGCTATCCCGTTTGCATCACAGACAAGGATTCAATTATTGCCGTGTCGGGCGCTTCCAAAAAAGACCTCTCGGAAAAACCCATCAGCGACGACCTTGAACGCATTATGGAAGAAAAAACACTCTATGTGGTAAACCCGTCCGCGGACAAACAGCTTTATGTTGTGCAGGACAATGACAAATATCAGGTGGGGGTTGTTGCACCCATTATTTCCGAAGGAGACTGCCTGGGCACTGTAGTTGTTGTGTCAACAGGCGAAACCTCTCCCGGTGAGGTGGAAACAAAGCTTGCACAGTCTGCAGCCGGTTTTTTAGGCCGTCACATGGAAGCATAATTTAACAAAAAAGGACTAAAGAAAATTCTTTAGTCCTTTTTATCTTTATCCGCAAGTTCCATAATATATTTATATATGTCGCCATAGACCTTGTCTTTGTTTGCATTTATCACCTGTGCAAGCTTCATAGCAGTTTCTTTTCCGCCTGCCATAACCTCAAGCTTAAGTCCCGTTTCGCCGTTTTCCTTATATTCAACAAGCACATTATAGTCCATATCATTCACCGGGAAATAGTCGCAGGTAAATTTGTTTTCCGGGCGCTTTTCGGGGCTTAGATGTTTAATATATTCTCTTATGTCTTCTCTGAACCTGTAGGGCAGTTTTTTAACAAAAAAACCGAGAGCTTCTTTCCCCCTGTCGTTTATGACAAATGTTTCACTGTTATCATTATAAAAAGAAGAGATAAACCCGTCCTGTTCCAGCTTGAAAAGGGATTGGCGCAAAGCAAAATAGTTTATGCCGCAGGCATAGACTGCAACCTCTGTTAAAATTTCTCCCGTCACGCCTTTTTCAAACTTGTCGATAACATACAAAATGGCCATTTTTGTTGCCATTTCGGTTCTGAGTACATACGGCATTTTAAACATCACCTCCCCTGTTACATACATTCTACCACAACATTTCTGAAAATTCAAGATAAAGATTGATTTTTGCTTTCAAATGGTGTATAATATAGTTTACGATAAAATTATGTATGCGGTGGTGATTTTTTGAAAAATACTGTCGACATTTTAGGCATTTTATTCAGTCCCATGGGGGTGGACTCCTGCGCCGACCACATTTTTGATATGTTGTCGGAAGAGGGGTTTCACTATGTTTTCACTCCCAACTCGGAAATTGTTATGTCTGCTTTTAAAGACAAGGATTTTGCCGCCGTTATAAACAGTGCCGACCTGCTCACCGCTGACGGAATAGGCATAATATACGCTTCAAAAATAGTCGGAAATCCCATTCCTGAGCGGGCTGCCGGCTATGACATTTCGCTAAAGCTTTTAGAAAAGCTTGCCGCAAACGGAAAGTCGGTTTATCTTTTCGGTTCGGCACCGGGTGTTGCCGAAAAAGCTGCGGAAAACCTCGCACAAAAATTCCCGTCACTTATAATTTCCGGTATGCACGACGGATATTTTGACAGCGTGGAAGAACAAAAAATAATTGACGATATAAACCAAAAAGCTCCCGATGTTCTTTTTGTTTGTCTGGGGTCACCCAAACAGGAAAAATGGATTTTTGACAGTAGAGATAAGTTAAATGCAAAAGTTGCCATGGGGCTTGGCGGCTGTCTTGATGTTTACGCGGGCAACGTTAAACGCGCTCCCGACATTTTCATAAAACTGGGGCTTGAATGGTTCTACCGGCTTATAAAAGAACCAAAACGGTTTTTCCGTATGCTCGCACTTCCTAAATTTATTTTAACCGTTATATTCAGAAAAATTGCAGGAAAAATTTAATGAAAGGGTTGAACTTTTAGTATGAACGTTTCTCTTATTGCTCACACCGAGAATCCCGAAAAAATTATTGCTTCAGCCGCAAAACTTTGCTATTCTTCATCCGGCGTCAATGACATTATGGACGGTCTTGACAAGGAAAAAACTTCCAAATTTATAAATATGCTTATGAGTATGGGGCACGAAAGTCCCATTGAACACGTTTCTTTCACTTTTGGCATCGAAGGAGTAAGCCGCAGTCTGCTTGCGCAGTTCACACGCCACAGAATTGCGTCTTACAGCGTGAAATCCCAGCGTTATGTCAGCGAAAAAGGGTTTTCTTTTGTAACCCCTCCCTGCATAGAAGAAAATGAAGAAGCTAAAAAAATATATCTTGAAGCTATGGCGCAGGATACTGAAAACTACAACCGTCTTGCCGATATTTTGTTTAAAAAACACGTTGAAGAGGGCATGACAGAAGCCCAAGCCGAAAAAGCGGCAATTGAAGATGCCCGCTATGTTCTTCCTAATTCCTGCGAAACAAAAATGATTGTTACAATGAACGCGCGCAGTCTTTACAACTTTTTCCATCACAGATGCTGCAATCGTGCTCAGTGGGAAATAAGAGAATGTGCATATCTTATGTATAAACTTGTAAAAGATGTTGCTCCCACTCTGTTTAAAAATGCAGGTCCGTCCTGTGTTGCAGGTCCCTGTCCCGAAGGAAAAATGTGTTGCGGCAAAGCTGCTGAAATGAGGAAATTGTATGAATAAAGGAAAGCTTATTGTAATAGAAGGACTTGATTCCAGCGGCAAAGAAACCCAAAGCAGGCTGCTTTGTAATTATCTTGAAAGAAAAGGGTATAATGTTAAGAGGGTGGCTTTTCCAAACTATGACAGCCCCTCTTCCTCGCTTATAAAAATGTATCTTGGCGGCAGTTTCGGCAGTTCTCCCGACGCGGTGAATGCCTATGCTGCATCCTCCTTTTTCGCAGTGGACAGGTATGCCACTTTCAAAACAGAATTTGAACAGTTTTTAGAAGACGGCGGCATTGTTATTGCTGACCGGTATACCACATCCAATATGATTCATCAGGCAAGCAAAATAAAAGATTCTATTGAAAAATCCCGTTTTCTTGACTGGCTGGACGAGTATGAATATTCCCTTCTGGGTCTTCCCCGTCCCGATGCTGTTTTTTTCCTTGATATGCCTCTTGAAATCAGCACAAAGCTTATGCGTGACAGAGCAAACAAGATTGACGGCAGCGCAACAAAAGATATTCACGAAAGCAATTTTTCTTATCTTACCGATACATATAACACCGCAATGGAACTCAAAGACCGTTTTTGCTGGACACACATACTGTGCGGACAGAACGGGTCCCCTCGCAGTGTTGAAGATATAAACGGCGATATTATAAACGCCCTGGGGATGTGAAAATATGAAAAAGCTTATTGTTTTTGACGGCAACAGTATAATAAACCGTGCTTTCTACGGTGTTCCCCTTTTGTCCACAAAAGACGGGGTTTATACTAATGCCGTTTTTGGATTTTTGAACATTTTACTCAAATATATGGAAGAAGAATCACCCGACTATCTGGCTATTGCTTTTGATATGCGGGACAAAACTTTCAGACACAAAATGTATGACGGATATAAAGCAGGCAGAAAGAGTATGCCGGACGAGCTCGCCTCGCAGATGCCGCTTTTGAAAGAAATTCTTGGTGCTATGAACATCTCTGTTCTTGAGCTTTCGGGCTATGAAGCAGACGATATTATAGGCACCGTTTCAAAACAGTGCGATGAAAAAGGCATACGTTGTATTATTGCTACAGGCGACCGCGACTCCTACCAGCTTGTGAGCGACAACACCTGCGTTTTTCTTCCCTCAACCCGCATGGGAAAAACAGAAACACAAATTATAACTCCCGAATTTATAAAAGAAAAATTCGGCGTTTCTCCAACCCGTATGATAGACATTAAAAGTCTTATGGGTGACAGCTCGGACAACATTCCGGGTGTTGCGGGCGTTGGCGAAAAAACTGCCGTAAAGCTTATTGCCGAATATGGCAGTCTTGACGGCGTGTATGAAAACTTAGAAAATATCAAAGGCTCTCTGCACACAAAGCTTGAGTCCTGCAAAGAGCTTGCATACTTAAGTTTTTCTCTTGCAGAAATCTGCACCGAAGTGCCTCTTGACCGATCGGTAGAAAGCTTTTCTGTTAAAGAGTTTGACGCTGAAAAGCTTGGGGGGCTTTTAAAAAAGCTTGAACTTAACAAAATTATGGACAAACTTCTCCCGGACAGCCACTGCGAAGCACCCGAGGTTCTTCCCTGTCCGGTTGTTATAACAAATTCTTCAGATGCAAGCGCTGCTATAAAAGAAATAACCTCGCTTGACAGCTTTTCTTATTATATTTTTAAAGATGGAAAGGAAATTGTTTCTCTTTCTGTTTCTTCAAAAGAAAAGAGCTGGTATTTCTCGTTCGCGGCAGACCTTTTGTCAAGTTTTTATGTTGATGATGTCAAAGAAATTTTTGAATGTGAAACAAAAAAAATTACTCACAGTTTAAAAGAGGATATTCTCATTTTAAAAAATTATGGTATTTCTCTTAACAACGTGGTTTTTGATACTTCTGTTGCCATGTATCTGGCAAACCCGTTAAAATCCCGTTATGACATTGGCGAATACATGGGGTTTGAATCTTTTGAAGACTTTTTTGGCAAAGGGAAAAAAGCTGTCAGCCCGGCACTTATGTCTCTCCCCTCTGTCAGCGTTTACGGTGCACGGCTCACCCTTTCCATGCACACCATTATGCAGGAGCTTTTAAGTCTTATGGAAAGCCGCAGTCAGATTAGCCTCTACTATGATATGGAACTTCCTCTCTGCTACGTTCTGGCAGATATGGAAGAGCATGGCTTTAAAGTTGACAAAAAAGCTCTGGCACAGTTTGGCAACGAAATTTCTTCTGCCATTGATGTTGTTACAAAAAAAATATATTCTCTTGCGGGAGAAGAGTTCAACATAAATTCTCCAAGACAGCTTGGCGAGGTTTTGTTTGAAAAGCTGAGTCTTCCCGCTGTCAGAAAAACAAAAACGGGTTATTCCACCGACGCCGATGTTTTGGACAAACTTTCGGGCAAACACGAAATTGTTGACCACATCAGCGAATTCCGTATGCTGAGCAAATTAAAATCCACCTATGTGGACGGTCTTATTCCACTTATAGACGCCGGCGACGGAAAAATTCATTCAAAGTTCAACCAGACGGTTACCGCTACCGGCAGAATAAGTTCTACCGAACCCAACCTCCAGAACATTCCGGTGAGAACCCATCTTGGAAGTCAGATAAGAAAAATGTTTGTGGCTTCAAGTGAAGAATATACTCTTCTTGACGCCGACTATTCCCAGATAGAGCTTCGCCTCCTTGCTCACATTTCGGGCGACGAGGTTTTAACGGATGCTTTCAAAACTGGAAAAGATATTCATACAATCACCGCTTCGCAGGTTTTCCACGTTGAGCCGGAGCAGGTTACTCCGCAGATGAGAAGCAGTGCAAAAGCAGTTAACTTTGGTATTATTTACGGCATATCCGACTTTGCTCTGGCAGGCGATTTGCACGTTTCAAAGAAAACGGCAGCCGAGTATATGGAAGGATATCTGTCCACATATTCAGGCGTTAAAAACTATATGACCGACATTGTGGAACAGGCAAAAAAAGACGGTTTTGTCACCACTCTTTTTGCAAGAAGACGCGACATCCCCGAGCTTAAATCCCAGAAATTCGTTGAACGCTCTTTCGGGGAACGTGTTGCTCTTAACACTCCCATTCAGGGCAGTTCGGCAGACATTATAAAGCTTGCTATGGTCCGTGTTTACAATGCTTTAAAAGCGGGCGGTTTCAAATCCCGTCTTATTCTGCAGGTTCACGACGAGCTTATTGTTGAAACCTACAAAAGCGAGAAAGAGCAGGTTATGGCAATTTTAAAGGATTGTATGGAAAATGTTGTTCCTCTTGCTGTGCCCATTCCTGCTGATATTCACGAGGGAGCGAGTTGGTATGAAGCAAAATAAGAAAATTGTTATAGGTCTTACTGGCGGCAGCGGCAGCGGAAAAAGTGCCGTCGCAAAGATTTTTTCGGAATTTGGTGCATATATTATTGATGCCGACGAAATTTCTCATTCTATAACAACATCTGACAAAAAAGTTCTTGAAAAAATAGAAAAAACTTTTCCCGACACTGTAACAGATGCAGGGCTTAACCGCAGAAAACTGGGTTCCATCGTTTTTGCCGACAAGGAAAAGCTTGTTAAACTCAATGAAATTATTCTTCCTGCAATTATAGACAAAATGTGTCTTTCTGCAGAAAATTCCTCCGCCGCCATCACTGTTATAGACGCTCCGCTTTTATTTTCTTCCGAAAAGCTTGTGGATCTTTGCGACGAAATTGTGGTGGTTGCTGCACCGGAAAACGTTCGGATAGACAGAATAGTTGCACGCGACAAAATTTCCCGCGAGGAAGCAAAAAACCGTCTTGCTTCCCAGGTCTTGCAGGGCGAGCTCATCGCCCGAGCCGACAAGGTTTTTTACAATGACGGCAGTTTAGAAAATCTTAGGAGTGTAGTTCTTGATTATTTGCATAACCAGGCGTAAAAAAATTGCTTTTGTAATAAGTATTCTGCTGATTTGCGCCATAGTAATTTCTTACAAACCTATTCTGCGGAAATATGAATATCCGCTGAAATACAGCCAGTTTGTTACCGTTTTTTCTGAGCAGTATGATGTTGACCCGCTACTCGTCTATTCTGTAATGAAAGCGGAAAGCAAATTTAAGCCCGACGCCCGGTCTCACAAGGACGCGCAGGGGCTTATGCAGATAACCCCCGAAACTGCACGTTGGGCACTTGAAGAAATGGGAATGGATGTTTCTTTAAACATCTTTGACCCCGAAACAAATGTCCGCGTGGGCAGCTGGTATCTTGCAAAGCTTTCAGATGACCACAACGGAGATATTGCTGCCGTTCTTGCCGCATACAATGCCGGCAGCAGCAATGTTAACAAATGGAAAAAAGGAGAAACCCTTTCCTTGTCTGATATACAGTATCAGGAAACCTATGACTATGTATACAAAACCCTTAAATATTACGAGGCCTATAAAAAACTCTACCCAAAAGGAGATTTACGATGAGCACTTTAAAGTATGAATTAAAAAACGGTTGGGAAACCGCCGGCGAAGAAGTTAAAAAAGAGATGTATGACTTTTCAGAAGACTATAAAAGCTTTTTAAACACAGGTGTTACTGAACGTCTGTGTGTTAAGGAAGCTGAAAAGCTTGCAAAAGAGCAGGGTTTTTGCCCGCTTGGCGAGAAAAAAACCTTAAAAGCGGGTGACAGGGTTTATGTAATCAACCGTGAGAAAAACATCTGTCTTATAAAAGTGGGGAAAAAACCTATTAAAGAAGGTATGGCACTTATTGCCTCCCACATTGACTGCCCCAGGCTTGACTTAAAACCTGTTCCAATGTTTGAAGATACGGGCATTGCCTATTTTAAAACACACTATTACGGCGGAATTAAAAAGTATCAGTGGACAGCCCTGCCGCTTGGTTTAAACGGTGTTGTGTTTACAAAAACAGGTCCTGTTGAAATTTCTGTTGACGGAGAAGATTTATGTTTCTGCATTTCCGACCTTCTTCCCCATCTTGCAGTTTCGCAGATGACAAAACCTATGAAAGACGCTATAGACGGTGAAAGCTTGAATGTTATAATCGGCACCATCCCGGGCAGCGAAAAAGAGGAAAAGGTGAAAAACGCTCTGCTTGCACTGCTTAATGAAAAATATGGTATTGTCGAAGAAGATTTTGTTTCAGCAGAACTTGAAATTTACCCTGCACTTCCTGCAAGAGATGTTGGGTTTGACCGTTCTCTCGTGGGCAGCTATGGTCATGACGACAGAGTATGTGCCTACACTTCACTCCGTGCAATTTTGGATATGGGTGTTCCGGAAAAAACTGCTGTTTGTTTCCTTGCTGACAAAGAGGAAATAGGCTCTATGGGAAATACCGGTATGAAATCGGCATTTTTCGAAAATATTGTTGCTGAAATGATTTCACTTCAGGAATCTTCATATAACGACCTTATGCTGCGCAGAGCACTAAGCTTTTCCATTTGCCTGTCTGCAGACGTTTGTGCAGCTTTTGACCCGGCTTTTGCAAGTGTGTATGAAAAGAGAAATACTGCCTACGCCGGCTCGGGACTTTCTCTTATGAAATATACCGGTTCAAGAGGAAAAAGCGGTTCAAGCGACGCCTCTGCAGAGCTTATTTATAAAATCCGCAACATTTTTGATGAAAATGATGTTGTGTGGCAGATTTGCGAACTTGGCAAAGTGGACGAAGGCGGCGGTGGAACGGTTGCACAGTATATTGCAAACCTCAATGTTGATGTTGTGGATTGCGGTGTTCCCATCCTGTCAATGCACGCACCTTTCGAGCTTGCTTCAAAAGCCGATATTTATATGGCATATAAAGGATATAAAGCTTTTTTTGAAAATATATAGACTAACCCGGAGTTTTTACTATGAGCGAACAGAACACTATTAAAAATTTAATAAACGGTCTGTCCGCTATCACACCGGGCAGCAGGGAGAAAAAAGTTCGCCTGATTCCAATACTTAAAAAAACGGGTGGCAGCTTTTCTTTAAGTTTGAAAATCGGTACCGACCATACGTATGTGGTCAAAGACATTCTCCAGCTTATAAATTCCATAAAAACAGGCAGCACTGTCACTTTCAGCAAAAACTTCACGTTTGACGGCTCCTCTATGGAATTTGAAAATGCTGCAACGGGGTTTATAAATGTTTTGTCGGTGATGGTTTCGGAAAATCCGTCAGCAGCAAAAGAATTTCCTTTAAAAGAAGAGCACATTCTGCCTCTGCTGTGCCAGCTTGCAGGGATGGAATTCGCTTTGTTTACAGGTACAACAATTCAGAAAAACGTAAACCTTTCCTTTTCTGCACCTCCTCTCTCTTTTGACCTTTCGGTTGCAGACGAAAACTATCTGCTTTCCTGCCCCGAGCTTTTAAAGGTTCAGCCTTTAACTTCCGACTGGCGCGTTCTTCTTTGTGACCAAACCATTTTTGTTCCCTCGCTTGCCCAGGCAAAAATTATAGCACAACTCTCTGCGTCTTTAAACGGCAGAGATGCCATTTCTTTTACTGATGAATATAAGCCTGCCGTAATAAAACGCATTCTCCCCCGTCTCAGACTTGTGGGGAAAACCAGGCTTGCCGAAGAGGTTAAAAAAGATGTAATTGTTGGCGAGCTGAAAGTGCAGACTTTTCTTGATATTACCGATTATGGTGGCATTTCCGCAACTGTTTATTTTTGTTACGGAAGCAGAAAGTTTAATCATTTTCTTGGTGAAACTCCCGTTTCAAACGAAAAAATTCTGCTCCGCGACCTGCGGAAAGAAAACGAGTTTATTCGTCTTGCAGGAGAGCTTGGGTTTGTGCCAAGCAGCGGTGTCCTCTATATGAACGACGAATACAAGCTATACGACTTTTTGTCAGATGGAATATCTTTGCTTAAAGAAATGTCCGAAGTTTTTTATTCGGACAGGTTCAACATAAACGTAATTTCCCCCTCCAGAGGCAATGGCGGCGTCAGCTTAAGTTCGGGGAATATTCTGAATTTCTCTCTTTCCTACGACGGCATTTCCGATGACGAGCTTGAAAAGGTTATGCAGTCGGTAAAAGAAAAAAAGAAATTCTACCGTCTAAAATCCGGCTCTTTTGTTAACCTGTCTTCCAAAGCCATTTTGGGCGGGCAAAACATTTTAGACCGTTTAAATTCAACCAAACCTTCAGGAGAAATAAATCTTTCAAGAGCATTTTTCTTAAGCGACTATACTTCTTCTCCGGTTAAGCTCAGCTTCAATGAAATGTTTGACCGGTTTATTCAGCGTTTCCGCAGTTCTGATACGGAAATTACAATTCCTGAGCATATCGACAAGGTTCTCCGTCCCTATCAGCGAACAGGCGTGAAATGGATGAAAATGCTGTCTGATTTTGGGCTTGGCGGCATACTGGCAGACGAAATGGGTCTTGGAAAAACCCTGCAGACCATTGCGTTTGTAATGAGTCAGTATGAAAAAACAAAAAAACCAACTTTAATTGTCGTTCCCACTTCCCTGATATTTAACTGGAAGGCTGAGATAGAAAAATTTGCCCCCGAGGCAAATGTCACTGTCATAAACGGTGCACCCGAGCTCAGGAAAGAGTCGGCAGAAAAAATGGATGATAGCCATTTTGTCATTACATCCTATGGTCTTTTGAAAAACGACCTGCCGCTATATCTTTCGACACAATTTGCGTATTGTTTCATTGACGAGGCACAACACATAAAAAACCCCAACACCTTTAATGCAAAGGTGGTTAAACAAATAAGCGCAGACGGATTTTTTGCGCTTACAGGTACACCTCTTGAAAACACCCTTTTAGAGCTCTGGTCCATTTTTGATTTTATAATGCCGGGCTATCTTTACACCCGCCACAAGTTCCGTATGCTCTATGAAGTGCCCATTGTGAAAGACAAAGACAAATCTGCTCTTTCAATGCTTAAAGCTCACATACGTCCTTTCATTCTGCGACGACTTAAAACCCAGGTTATGGCCGAGCTACCCGACAAGCTTGAAAACTATTTGCCCTCCGAGCTCACCGAAGAACAGAAACTTCTCTATCTTGGTTATGCCCGCCGGGCAAAAGAGGAAATTATTTCCCTTGGCGAAAATGGCGAGTTTGAAAAAAACCGACTGAAAATACTTGCAATTATAACGCGTTTGCGGCAGCTTTGTTGCCATCCGGCGCTTTTTGTGGAGAACTACACAGGTGGCAGCGGCAAGCTCAGTCTGCTACATGATATTGTGGAATCGAGTGTTGCAGCAGGACACCGGTTACTTGTTTTCTCCCAGTTCACAAGTATGCTGGGGCTTATTTCCGATATGCTGACTGATATGGGCATCAGCCACTATTATCTTGATGGCAGCACCAAAAGCGAAGACCGTTTTAATATGGTAAAATCCTTTAATGAAGGTAGCTGCGACGTTTTTCTGGTTTCTCTTAAAGCGGGAGGAACAGGTCTTAATTTAACAGGTGCAGATACCGTGATTCACTATGACCCGTGGTGGAACCCCGCAGTTGAAAATCAGGCTACCGACCGTGCTCACAGAATCGGTCAGACAAAAATTGTGAACGTTATTAAGCTTATCGCTACCGGTACCATAGAAGAAAAAATATGCGAGCTTAAAAATGTTAAACAGGAAATGGTTGACAGCGTGATTGAAACGGGCGAAACCCTGCTTTCTTCCATGACCTTTGAAGAAATTAAAAAACTTTTTCACGACTGAAAATAATTAAAGACATCTCTAACGGCAGTTGGAGATGCCTTTTTTTGTTAACCAAATTTCTTCTCCCTGAATATGATGGTAGTATAAGGGGTGAGAGGATGAAAAGGCGTGGCTCCGGAATTTCCGGAATTCTAATAATCGGCGTGGGCGTCAGCGTCATTGTATCAATATGCCTTCCGTCGGTGTGGCTTATATTTCTTCTTGGAGCAATGCTTATTTGGGCAGGGCTTAAACTGGTATGCAAATAATTGAAAGGAGTTTTTTATGAAAGTTGTCGTTTTTAAAATGCCACGTTTTATGAGTGGAATTGTTAAAGCAATTTTGAAGATGTAGAATGATTAAACTTGTAAACTATCGCATAACAAACATAATGTCCGACATTTCGGGCGAAATAATGGACTATGGCGTGAAAATGTCAGGCGCGAACCTTGAATGGACCGAAAGTATGGGCGAAGGAATAAAAATCGGTATAATTGATTCGGGCGTTGACCTTTCCCACCCCGACCTTTTGGGGAGAATTAAAAAATATGCAAACTTTTCGGGCGGACTGCAAGATGATGTAACTGACGAAAACGGACACGGAACCCACGTTGCAGGAATACTTTCCGCCAACCGTAACGGTTACGGTGTGGTCGGCGTGGCTCCCCAGGCAAGTCTTTATGTTGCAAAAGCTTTTGACAAACGGGGTATGGCAACCGATGAGGCTGTTGCCCAAAGTCTAGACTGGCTGATTTCAAACAAAGTGAACATAATAAACATGTCCTTTTCCTCCACCGACCTTCCCTCCTATCATAACCAGATAAAAAAGGCGTATGATAAAGGAATTATTGTTATATGTGCCGCGGGAAACAACGGACGTTTAAAAGGGAAAGCGCTTGGGTATCCGGCAAGGTTTCACGAAACTATTTCCGTCGCCGCAGTTGACATGAATACAAACGTTATGTCTTTTTCCTCAAAAAATGTGGGTGCGGACATCGCCGCACCGGGATATGAAATTTTGTCCTGCTATCCGCATAAGCGGTTTGCCAGACTTTCGGGAACGTCAATGTCTGCACCCATAATTTCAGGTGCCGCCGCAATTCTGCAAAGAAAAGCAAAAAACAGGCTGGGACGATTTTTAACCCCTGAGGAAATGCGAACCGTTCTTTGTATGTATTGTGAAGATATTGGGAAAAAGGGACCTGACAGCGCTGCCGGTTGCGGCCTTTTCAGCTTTGGAAGAATAATAAAAGAAGCAAGCCGAAACACATAGCTGTTTCGGTTTTTCATTTGTTAAAATTTTTAAAAAACTCTTTACAACCGCTAAAATATGTGTTATAATACAAAAGTTGTAAATAATAAATGCACCATTAGCTCAGATGGTAGAGCACCTGACTCTTAATCAGGGTGTCCAGGGTTCGAGTCCCTGATGGTGTACCAAACATAAGGAAAACACTGACTTCCAGAAGGATTTCAGTGTTTTTTCTTTTTATCAGCTGAACACCTGATTTTTGACGGAAATTTATAGAATCAGGAGTGCAGAAAATGAGTAGAATTTTAATGAAAAACAGTGTTACAACAGCAGAAACTTTTGACAGTTTTATGATGTCGAGAAAGGCAAAAGGATTGACCGAAAAAACAATCAGTTCTTATTATTCACATTTCAAATGTATTGCAAAACATTTGGATATGAACATTCCAATAGAGGACTTATCAAAGACCGATTTAGAAAATATGGTTGCAAGTATGCGCGACAGCGGACTTTCGTCAAATTCAATCAGCAGCTATGTTCGCGTGTTTAAAGCGTTCCTTGCCTGGTGTAACGAAGAAGGAATTACGCTGCTGAAAATGAAAGCGTATAAAAGCGAAGAAACCATAAAAGAAACATATACAGACGGCGAACTGGAGCGGCTACTTAAAAAGCCGAACATGCGAAAATGCAATTTCGCCGAGTACCGGACATGGGTTATAATCAATCTGCTGCTTAATAACGGATGCCGGGCGGCGACGATAAGAAACATCAAAATCAAGGATGTGGATTTGGATAATCTTGTAATTTATCTCCGACATACCAAAAGCAAGAAATCACAGGTCATTCCGCTGTGTAGCGAGCTTTGTTCAATCTTAAAAGAGTATATGCGAATCAGACGCGGAGCGGATGACGATTATCTGTTTTCAAATGAATTTGGCGAACAACTGAAGGAACATGGACTGCGCAGCAGCGTTGCAAGGTATAACCAAAGGCGCGGCGTGGTAAAGACCGGAATACATCTTTTCCGGCACACGTTTGCCAGGAAATATCTTGTTGACTGTGGTGGAAATGCTTTCACTCTGCAGCGGCTTTTGGGACATTCAACACTTGATATGACAAAGAAATACTGCGCCATTTTCGATGCGGATATTACAAAGAATTATGACAACTTTTCGCCTTTAATTCAAATGAAACATACCAACAGCACAATAAAATTGAATAAATGATTATAAAACATCAACTTATAACAAAAAGGAGTCAATTTTTGACTCCTTTTTGTTAGCTTTTATATAGTTTGTATATATCTTCGACGTACTTTTCCATTTTATCAACAACCTCTTGCGGGCTTATTATCTTCGCACTTTTGCCGAATCCGCAAATCCATCCAAAAAACTGAGGACTTATTTCAACATCTGCAGTCACATTAAATCGGTGTTTCCCTGTTGACATATAATAAACATCGCCGCTCGTTCCAAACCTTTCAATGGCGGTATCAAGCAGAGAATTTATAAAAGAAATGGTTACGCGTTTTTTGTTTCCGCTGAACATATTAAATGTCCGGCGCGTGAAAGAAGTCATGTCAATATTGTAATATTCTTCCGCTCCGGAGCGCGGTTCGAGTGTTTCTTTTACATCCTTCATCCGGTCGATTCTGTATCTTCGAATTTGCTGAGATTTATCGTCAAACGCCAACAAATAGTAGTTGCCCTCGTTTATGAGCAATTTATACGGACTGACTTTGTATGTTTCTCCTTTCCGCCTCTCAATTTGAGAGTGAACATCGTCAATGGAATATTTTAAATATTTAAAGGTGATTTTGTGCGGCTCGTGCGGCTTTCCGTCGCGTCGGGTTGCCATAGCTCCATTTATTGTGCTAATAATGTTAAGCGTTCCTTTTTGAGTGGTTTTAACTCGGTCGCACAAAAAGGTGTCCGTCCTTAAATCATCTGCCTGATAAATGCTGCAAAATTCGCAGATTGTTTCCACAAGCTCCTTTGCTTTTGGAGCGGATATGAACTTGGCAGCATGAACACATTCAGCCAACAGACGCAAATCATCAAATTCAAATTGCCGGGACAGCAGCCTGTATTTTCCGCCGCGTGTCCCTTCTATATCCATTTTGAAAACATCGCGCAGCAACTTAATATCTCTGTAAACGGAGCGGCGTTCCGCGGTGATTTCGCATTCTGATTCAAGATAATCGCAAATGTCATTCGCCACTACCGAATGATTCTCGTCCGAATTTTCAAGAAAGAATTTTGCAATATATAGTATTTTAAGCTTTTGATTTTCTGATTTTGGCATATGATTTCCTCTATTAAATTATTTGTTCTTATTTTTCAAATGCTCGATGATACCATAAACAAGCCTAATATCTTCATCGTTTAACCCTTCGGTACTGATGTTTGCACTTGTGTTTCTTCCAAGCAAAAAATCGGTTGATACCTTGAAAATATTTGCAAGTTCAACGATATATTGAGTTGATGGGACGGATATTCCCATTTCCCAGGCATTGACGCTAGAGCGGGTAATCCCTAATGTTTTTGCCAGGTCTGCTTGTGTAATTTTCTTTTCTTCACGCAAATATTTAATTTTGTCAGCTATCATACAATATCACCTCTACAATTATTATTCTAAAATAACCTATAAGATATTGCATTATCATAATGATATTTGCAATTGACAAATATATGTTGATATGATACAATAAAAAATATGAAGGTAATATAATTTAGGGAGTGAAACTATGAAAAATGATTGGCTTATTGTAGCGGAACAACAACCCGGAATTGTAACTTTTGATAATTATGAGGAATTCAAAATTGCTCTTAAAAATTATATCAGTTCTTACAGCACAGTTGATTACGCGAATGCAAATATAGAAGATACAAAAAACGACTTGAAAGAGTTAAAACATATTAAAAAAGTATTGACTGATGCAAAAAAGTCTTTGGAAGAAGGTTATAATGCCCCTTTTGTAGATGTTAAAAATAAAATAGACGAACTAATTGATATTGTAAAAGAACCTCTTAATATGATAGATGGTATCATTAAAGAAAAGGAGCGGAGCGCCAAGGAACAGGATATATTGACTTATGCGCAGAAACAGTCAGAAAAATTAGGCTCTTATGCGGAGAAAATAACAAAAAGTCCGGTGTTTTTTAATGACAAGTGGTTGAATGTTACATATAGAGAAAAGCAATGGCGCGAAGATATTGATGCAAAAATTCAGCAGGCTGTTTCCGATTTGGAAACCATTCAAGCAGTCGGAGGAAGGAATCAATCCGCCCTTCTTGCAAGATATTATGAAACTTTGTCCCTTGATGGAGCAAAAGAGTTTTTGGATATTGTAGAAGCGGAAAATGTTGATGAAGATTTGCAAAATGATGAATCGGAAGATTTAATCAAAGGGTTTAAGGTTTTGAAAATCTATGGTTCAGAAAGGCAGATGGCACAGCTTATCACTCAAATTGATTTGCTCGGTCTTGAATATGATGAACTTGAAGATGGGATGCCAAAAGAACAGGAAGAATTGACAGTCCCGGATTTTGATACATTTGTCGCATTTGACATTGAAACAACAGGAACATTCGGCGTTGGAAACGGCGATGCTCCGGCAGAGATTACAGAAATCGGAGCGGTTAAAGTTGTAAATGGACAAGTTGTTGAACGTTTTGATATGCTTTGTAATCCCGGCAGAAAAATTGTTCCCAGAATTGCAAGACTAACACATATAACCGATGAAATGGTTAAAAACGAACCGCCCGTTGATGAGGTAATCCGAAATTTTGCAGAATTTATAGACGGTTTTGTGTTGGTTGGACATAACATCAAAAATTCCGATTTGCATTATATTTCAAAAGTGGCTAAGCGAGCAGGGGTTATTCTCTCATCACCTTTCTTTGATACTTATCTTTATGCTAAAAAGTTCAAGGAGCGGCAGGGATGGGAAAATGTAAAACTGGAATACCTTTCAAAACAGTTCGGAATATCTCAGCCTGATGCACACAGGGCATGGTGCGATGCAGTTGCAAATGTAGATGTATATTTTAAGCTTAAAGAAATTAGGTGATACTTTATGCTGCAAGACAAAAACATGGAGAAATACGAAGCGTACCGCTCCATGACAGAAAATTTATCTAAAGCTTTAAAAGCGGAGTTTTATTATCAGGCGATTTTTATCGAATATGCTATTTTGGAAGACCGCTGCACATCTGCACTAAAACACGCCGGAATAACATATATAAATGACAAAGGGTTTGAAATAAAACTATCAACTAAGATAAACAGATTAAAAGACAATCCTGCTTTTTCGGTTCCATTTGTGCGACAAAGAATATCTCTCAAACTTCTTGAAGATATTGAAGAATGGAAGCGGCAGCGGGACAGACTAATTCATGCTCTTGCAAGAATACCTTACAATCACGAGGAAATTAAGAAAACCGCGTTACACGGTCAGGAATTAGTTCGAATTTTAAGCAACAAGGTGAAAAGTGTTAATAACTATTATGATAAACTACGGAAAGGGTGATTCTGATGGCATTTGCTCCATGGGAACTGGCAGCAATAGACCAGGCAGGTTATAACGGAATAAGAGATGAATATATTGATGCCGTAGCGGAAAATCTATTGGCAACCGGTAAAACAGAAATTGACAGACAAACTTTTGATGATTCCTGTTATTCTTTAGGAATTAATCCTGACAATTTCAGTCAGGATGATTTGAATAAATTACAAGAAAAATTAAATGAATTTTAGGAGGAACTTAAAATGGCAGAAGAAAAGAAATTGAGTATAACAGAGTGGTCCGGTGATGAGAATTTTGATGATAGAACAACTATTAGTTTCCAATATGAATGCCCAAAGTGTGGAAATGAAAACTTTTATGAACTTAGAACCAATTGGTTGAAAGATAAAGTAGGCGACCCAAGAAAATGTAAATGTTGCGGGAATATAGTAATATTTAAGATTATAAACAATCAAATAGAAGGAGAACAACTATGGGATATCACAAAGAATTGTTGGGTTACAATTGATGATGTGACTAAATTCTACCATTGGATTGTGGAAATATGCTCAGAGAACGATATAAATTTTGATGAGTTGCTCAAAGAATTCAAGTTTAATAAAACAGACTTTGAGAAGACGAATATTGAAACACTTTCACGAGCACATCTTTCTGCATTTTATGTAAAAATGACGGACATGGTTTTTAATGGGGTTGTCGGAGAAGATTTCGGAACAATGTACGACATCTTAACGGACAAGCTAGGACTGAACCCTAAAATCGTCGTCGGAAACCTCTGTTTCTTTAGAATTTAAAAATTAAAAGAAAAACTGAATGAATTTTAGGAGGAACATATGAGGAGCGCAGGTTGGTGTGCCTTTATGCAAGCTCAACTCGAACGTGAGGAGCGGCAAAAGGAACACGAGCAAAAACGTCTTGAAAGATATAGGTGGGAAATGGAACGTGCATCTTTGGAAAAATGTCCTTTATGCGGAAGTGTAATGTATATCCGCGAAGGTAAATATGGTGAATTTTTAGGGTGCAGCAAATATCCAAACTGTAAAGGGACGAAAAAAATAAAAAAAGGAAACGTTTTGTAAATGCAATACATAATTAAAGATAAAAAGTACAATTTCAAATCTGCGTTTGATACTGAAACAGGAGCCTATGTGCGAACTGGTATTCTTGATGAAAATGGTAGGGATACCGGAGTTGATCCGTTTATGGCATCATATCCTCACCTAATTGATGTAGGTATTATGGGGCATTGTATACATGGTAAAACAGGACTGTGTGCAAAAGCAGGTGTTGGATGTTATCAAAGTGGAATGATTGTGGAGCAACCTAATATGTCAATTGATGATTTTCGATGGATAGCCGAGCAGTCCAAAGACAAATGTAATCAATTTGCACTTGGAGGTAGAGGCGATCCGGATCAACATGAGCATTTTAAAGAAATACTCAAAATCTGTCGTAAAAATAATCTTGTGCCAAATTTTACAACGTCGGGTTACGGCATGACTCCCGAACTTGCCGAACTGTGTAAAATATACTGTGGCGCAGTGGCGGTAAGTTGGTACAGAAGCGATTATACACTCAAGGCAATCCAAATGTTATTGGATGCCGGGGTTAAAACAAACATCCACTATGTTCTTGGTAAAAACAGTATCGATGAATCTATTGATCGTTTGAAAAATAATGATTTTCCAAAAGGGATAAATGCTGTAATTTTTTTACTACATAAACCAGCAGGTCAAGGAACAAAAGCAAATATGCTTGAAGCAAGTGATCCAAAAGTTGCGGAATTCTTTGCTGAAGTGGACAAACGTCATCCGTTTAAAGTTGGTATGGACAGTTGTAATGTGCCCGGTGCAATTAACTTTTGCAAATCTATTTTGCCCGAATCTCTCGATACTTGCGAAGGCGGGAGATATAGTTGCTACATTGGTGCAGATATGATTATGGTGCCTTGCAGTTTTGACCAAGAGAAAAGATATGAGGTGTCCTTGCGTAAAATGAGCATTTTAGAAGCATGGAACAGCGAAACGTTTGAGAGTTTTCGCAACAAAATGCGTAAAGCTTGCCCTGATTGCGAAAAGAAAGAACTTTGTATGGGTGGATGTCCACTAATGCCTGAAATTGTTTTCTGCGAAAGCGGAAAAAGAAAAATATTATAAAACATAAAAGGAGTAAAAAATCATGAAAATCAGAACAGACTTTGTAACCAATTCGAGCAGTTCTAGTTTCACACTTATGATTCGATTCGATTTAGTAGATGGGGAGAGCGTACAATTTGATGCAGATGGCGGCAGTCCAGAATGTGGAAGGATTAACTATTTTGACGAAGAAGCTGTTGTAAAGGTTAGTCCAAAACAGTTGGGCCGAGCAAAGAGTGTCGATCAGCTAATTAAATTGCTTGAAAAAGGAGTCGTTGATGGGTTGTTTGATGAAACTAAAATTTTTGACAAATCTCGTCCCGTCCAAAGTGACGTGTGTAGTGTAGACTTGGATTCGCTATGGGATGAATATGACGAAGAAGATGAAGAAGATGAAGAAGATGTTGAGGTATTTGATGCATATGATTTTATCAAAGAAATTCGCGAGAAAATTGTTAGTATGGATCAAATAGAATCAATCACTATTACCGGAAATGAAGAAAATATCATGAATTACAATAGAACGTACACATATAATTTAAAGACAAAGAAGTATACAGGTCGAGAGGAAGGTTGCTCTTTTGCAGTAAATGGTTCGTGCGGTGGCGATCTGCAATTCAGTGACCTTGATTCCTGTGATATTGAATATATCGAAAACGAGGAGCAATAAGAGCTAATATTGAATAAATCGGAGCGGCAAAAGCCGCTCCTTTTTCCAATAGTAGGGGTATGTTATGGGCAAAAAATAGAATTGTTTGTGAATTATGGTTTTGCGCGGTCTGCTTTATACGGAAGCGGGGTTTAATTTCAAAAGACGGTTGCTGCGACGCGGACGACCGCTTAGAATTTAAATTCTTTCATTCTTAAATCAAATAATCTTTCAAGTTCGTCCATTTCTTCTGCCTGTGTTTGTTCTTTTAAATTCTTTTCTTCTACTGGATTTTTATTTATTTCGTCCCCGTTATTTATTCCACCATTATCTATGAAAACATATTTATTATTTATTTCTATGTTCTCAGACGGATTTTCTATATTTTCTGACGGATTTGTACGAGAGTCGGCAGACAACTTTTTAAAATCAAATCCGTCGTCCGGAATAGTATTGTTTTTGTCTGTTCCGGTACGCGGTTGAGGTTTTTCATAAAAAGCGTATATGTTCCCTTGAACGGGAACAATATAGCCCTTACTCATCAGAATTCTGAATTGGTCGTGATATGTTGACCTGGGTATTCCTATGGCGTTTGTTGCAGCGGCTTGTGATAGCGCCAAGTCAAAACCATCCTTGTTGGCAGCGAGGTATAAATACAATCTCAAAGCGTGAGGACCTAGGTCCCGGCTTGCTGCCATCCAGTTTTCGTTCTTTATGCCAAGAAAATCACGGTCTGCGTGTTCGCGATGTATTTTTATTATCCTCTGATGAGGTACAGTCTAAGGCATATTATTTTCCTCCTTTCAGTTTGTTTATTGCGTCCTGGACGCTGTTGATTTCTTTAATGGCATCATCAGCTTTTACTTTGACAGAAATTTGTTTTAAAATTTCTTCAATAATTTCCTTTTTGAACGCGGCTCTTTCGCGATTTATAGTGTACTGAAAGAGCGCTAATTTTTTTTGTAAATCAACCCTTGATTCTACGGATAGTCCTGCCTCCTCTGCGTAGCGGTTTATTGTGTCGTGGTCTATAAAAAATCTCATACGATTTCTCCTTTCTGTTTTTCTTTTTCCTTTTTTATTTTTTAGAAAGTTTTTTTCTTAACTTTCTATATATATTATACAAAAATTTTTTATGAAAATCAAAGTTGTCCGCCTCGGAGATAGCCTCTGTTTTCCTATGTTCCCGGCGTATAAAACAAAAAGCTGATATACAAGCGTAAATGTTCGAAAATTTGTATATATTTCACAATGAATTTTATTAAAAAAGCATTGTTTGTTCAAAAAGCGAATGATATAATTGGATTATAACATATTTCAGATTATATCATGTTATTTGTATACTACATTGAAAGCGAGGAATTAACTGTGGGACGTAAAAAAATTGAAACAATTATAAAAGAAAGAATACACCCGTATATTTTATTAGAGAAAGATAAGGCGGTTATTTCGCGGCTGGAAAGAGAATATCCCTACAAACTATTACTTGAATGCATTGACATAGGGGTATCAGAATACTTTCATTATAACGGGCAAGGGGAATTAACCGCAAATTCAGTAGATAATTTTTTGGACAAACTTGGAGGAATAGCATATATCAAGTCACTACCACCAATAGAACAAGAAATGTATCGTCTTAAAAGTAAAATAAAATTAAAATTCTCGTATTATGATGCCAGAGAGGCGGAGGCATTGCTAAAAGAGTATGTTAAAGAACTAAAACTTTATGGTTGGTCTGAAACGATGATTATAAACGATCTTCGTAATGACTCGATTGTTTTGTTAAATGATTCTATCGGTTGGGTAGATTGGACAGATAGAATTAAAGGATGGATAAATGATGTGAAATCATGGCGAAAAAATGATACTGTTACTATTAAACAATCAGGAACAATATTGCCAAAATCTCTTTTTGATAATGTACCTACCAATATACAAATACTTTGTAAGCAAATAAATGCTAGTTATGAAAATAACTTATATGATTGTGCCGCTGTCATTATGCGAAAATTGTTAGAAGGACTATTGGTTTTGACATATCAAAATGCCGGGATTGAATCGGAAATAATGTCTAACAATGGAAATCACCATGTGTCGTTGGACAAGATTATCAAAAATGCAGAACAAAATAAAAAGATAATGCTTTCTGCTAATACAAAAAAAGATATGGCATTATTTAAAGACTTAGGAAATTACTCTGCTCATAAGATTTGGTATAATTGTACACAGCAAGACATAGAACCACACATATTGAAATTCAGAGCGATTATTGAAGAATTGATGTATAAATCGGGCGTAAAAGTTTGATTCATATTTGAATTTGTTGGAACTATGCAAAAAGCTGACACCCGGTAATTTCAGGTGCAGCTTTTGTAAAATCATATTAAGTTTTATCATGCAGCGGTGTCATCTTTCTTTTCGTAATTGTCGCGGCTCGGAGCGGCTATTGGAATAATATGCAGTTTTGCTTCCATAAGTTTTGGCGTTTCCTTATAGTCGGGGAACTGCATTACAAACCAGTCGTGAACATATTTGTACGGACTCTTAAGCGGTGCAGACATTTTCTTGACGGTTTCAAACATTTCCAAAAGCTCGTCCGCGTTTTCGTATGCTCTGATGTATTTTTCCATATTAACATATTTCATTCTTTTGGTGGGGCGTGGTGTTGTAATATTCCGCCCCGCCTTTGTTATTATGCTGATTGTCGGAAAATCCGCCTGAATTTGTTTAATCAGGTTATATTCTGCCGAGCCGTACTGTTTAGCGGCTGCCGCAAATTTGTAGTTCATTGTAAGTGTGTTTGATGCAAAGTCGATTTTGTAACCTTTTAAATCTGATAATTTCATTATAAATCCTCCTTATTATGCTGCGAAAATTTCTTTGTAGCTATCATAGTCGGGAAATTCTTTAAGGAACCATGCAAGAACTGCACGATATGGACTTGTCTGAATATCGGCGCGTTCCTTTTCAATTCTGAGCTTTTCAAGAAGTTCTTCACTATTGGACTGTGTTCTGATGTACTTTTCCATGTTTGCATAAGTTAAATTTTTGTAAGTCTTTTTGTCAGCCTTTTTTGTAATTGTTTTTTTCTTCATTGTTGCGTCAGGAACATCTTTAAGAACTTCTTTCCAAAGCTTGTACTCATCTGTACCGAAGATGTGAGCCTGTTTGTAAAATGCGTTTGTTACTTCTACTGTGTTTTTGTTGATGAATTTGATTTTTGTCATGGTTTAATACCATCCTTTCATAAAATATTATTTTTTTATTTCAGGGAGTTTTTGTTTCCCTGTTCTCTATGGCTTTATTATAGCAGACGTCCACCGGAAAGTTGTACCATAAGTGTCTCATGTTAAAACAATTTAAAAAGTTTTTTGATAAGAATAAAAAGTTGATAAAAGATGATATTTTAAAATGATTAAAATT
>JAZNIU010000013.1:0-28518 GCA_045577655.1 Clostridia bacterium | reverse complement strand
GTAAGTGCGAGAGGCTGTTTTACGATAACCTTAAGTGTTTCAAGACCAAAATATTCGTCTATAGATTTTTTGTTGATTACAACGTTACCTTTACCGGGAACGAGTCTTACACGAGCAACAGATTTTTTTCTTCTGCCTGTGCCATAGTACTGTGTATTAGCCATCTTCATCTTCCTCCTTACTTAATTTCCTGTGTCCACATTTCGGGTTTCTGAGCTGCGTTGTTGTGGTCTGCACCACGGTAAATTCTTACTCTTGTTGCAGCTTTTCTGCCGAGTGTGTTGTGAGGAAGCATACCTTCGATTGCAAGTTTCATTGCTTTCTCAGGATTGTTTGCCATAAGGTCTTTGTACTGAACGGCTTTGAGTCCGCCAATCCAACCTGTGTGTCTGTAGTAGTATTTGTCTGTTAATTTTTTGCCTGTGAGCACTGCTTTTTCAGCATTGATAACTATAACGTGATCTCCGCAATCAACATGAGGTGTGAATGTGGGAAGGTGTTTACCTCTGAGGATTGTAGCTGCAGTCGCTGCAACTCTACCGAGAGGTTTGCCTTCAGCGTCTATAATATACCATTTTCTGTCCAGTTCGCTCGCCTTTGCCATAAATGTTGACATTACTTTCCCTCCGATTATATTAAAATAAATTGTTAAACGATTTTTTGCGACTTTATCATTATAATACCCTTTTCGGATATTGTCAACACTTTTTTGAAAAAAATTTAATTGGCGCTATTCAATCTTCATTTTTCTTCTGTTTTCTCGCTCATACTCTCTCAATCTCCAATTGCAATTTCATTTTTTACAAAAAATATTCTGTTTTTTTACAGGTCACGGTACATCACAACATTCTACAGCTCTATAATTAAATGTGTCTTATTTACGCAATTTTGTTTCTTTTCCTCTTTCTTATTAACAAAAAAGCCTCCCTTGCTCGAAGGAGGCAGAAAGTAACTTAGAATCGCTCTCTAATTTTTCAAGTTGTGTTAATTTTATGTTGAATTAGAATTGATGGAATAAATGTTCCTGTCAGCAAAGATAAAACTAAGCATACTATACCGAGATCACTCTTTATACCTTTTCTTGCCGCCAATATGTCAATTCGTTTTGCCGTTTGATACGTCCAATACACACTATAAAACGGCACAAAAACCCATAGAAAAAATGTCATCACTGGTTTTCTTTGCTTTTCAACATGTAGTATGTTTAAATAATCTGTTGTGCAACACATCCAAACAGTTAGCCAAATTGGAAAGAAAAAATATAGTACAAAATGTTTAAAAAGGTTGTGTCTAGGATTCTTTTTTAACTCACGTCTTATAAAAAATATCATCAAGCACATATATATCGTGAATGCCCATGCTACTTCAACCGTTAAATATCTTCCTATTGGAAAAATTACAAATACCAGCAATGCTATTATTCCCACAATAATCGCTATTCCAGCAATAGAACATAATAATGCAATAAAGAAATCTCTTCCTTTTTCTATTCTATCAGTATTTTCAACTTTTCCCCTAACTATTTTTTCCATTACACTCGCCCCTTTATTCGTTTTACGAATATCATTATACTACTTGTTGCGCATTTTGTCAAGTAAAATGAATATAATTATTCGTATAAGGTATTATTTAGGAGGAGGTTATATGAAAAGAATTGCTGAAATTCGCAAGGAAAAACGACTTAATCAAGTGGGGCTGGCATTAAAACTTAATGTGTCGCAAAAAATGATAAGTGCATACGAAAATGGTTCCCATCAGCCGAGCATAGATACTCTTATCCAGATGTCAAAGATTTTTGGTGTATCCGTTGACTATATAATTGAGAATTCCGATATTCGCACTCCGGCAGAAAAGTTTTCAAAGGACGGACTTTCACAAAACGAAATTGAACTTCTCGATGTGTTCAAAGAACTAAACAAAGAAAAACAGCAAAAAGCAATCGGTATGCTTTTAGCCTTAAAAGACTATTAGAATAAAATTCTGCATTAAAAAAACGGACTGAAATTCAGTCCGTTTTTATTTTAGCTTCTGTCATCAACATAAAGAACACGAACCTCGTCGGAGGGCGCGTCTTTTTTGTCTCTTTTTTCAAAGAACTTTGTTGCAACCTGCGGGAAAAGGGCGTAGCTTAAAACGTCTTCTTCCTGTTTTGCTCTGTCGCCAAGTTCTTCTTTATATTTTTCAAGTTCGGGAGAAAGCAGGTCTGCGGGACGGCAGGTTATAACCTCGTCGTCGCCGATGGCTTTTTTTCTTACTTCTTCGTTCACCTCTGCCGGAAGCTGACCATATTCGCCGCGGAGAAGACCTTTTGATTCTTTTGGAACCATTTTATATCTTTCCCCTGCAAGAACGTTCATAACTGCCTGAGTACCAACAATCTGACTTGTAGGAGTTACAAGCGGCGGATAGCCAAAATCTTTTCTTACTCTCGGAATTTCTTCCAGAACTTCATAGTATTTATTCTCTGCATTTGCCTGTTTCAGCTGAGAGAGCAGATTGGAAAGCATACCGCCCGGCACCTGATAGAGCAGAGTGTTTGTGTCAACCGAAAGTACTTTCGGGTTGAGCGTTCCTTCTGCCATCAGTTTGTCGGCAACTTTTCTGAAATGGGATGCAATTTCCGAAAGCAGACCAAGGTCAAGACCTGTATCTCTTTCAGTACCTTGAAGAGTTGCAACAAGTGCTTCTGTCGCGGGTTGAGCTGTGCCGTTGCCAAGCGGCGAAAGTGCACAGTCTACAATGTCAACGCCTGCCTGGGATGCCATAAGGTTTACCATATCCCCTGTGCCTGTGGTATTGTGTGTATGGAGATGAATGGGAACTTTAACCTCGCTTTTGAGTGCTTTTACAAGGTTAAACGCATCATAGGGCAGAAGCAGGTTTGCCATATCCTTGATACAGATTGAGTCTGCGCCCATATTTTCGAGTTTTTTTGCAAGTTTCACAAAATATTCGTGGTCGTGAACGGGGCTTGTTGTGTAGCTGAGTGCCGCCTCACAATGACCTTTATATTTTTTTGTGTATTTAATTGCGGATTCAAGGTTTCTTGTGTCGTTAAGTGCATCAAAAATTCTGACAACGTCTATGCCGTTTTCAATAGATTTTTTAACGAACTGTTCAACAACATCGTCTGCATAGTGTTTATACCCGAGGATGTTCTGACCTCTGAAAAGCATCTGCAGTTTTGTGTTTGGCATATGCTTTTTAAATGTGCGAAGTCTTTCCCACGGGTCTTCGTCCAAAAATCTCATACAAGCGTCAAAAGTTGCGCCGCCCCAACATTCAAGCGACCAGTAGCCAACCTTATCAAGCTTTTCAAGAACGGGAATCATATCCTCAATTCTCATTCGTGTTGCTGCCTGAGACTGATGAGCGTCACGAAGGATTGTATCTGTAATATATAATTTGCTCATTTCTAACCTCCGAAAATTGAAAGGAATACGCCGGCAGCAATAGCAGAACCGATAACGCCTGCGACGTTAGGTCCCATAGCATGCATAAGCAGGAAATTTGACGGGTTTTCTTTCTGACCCACAGTCTGAGATACCCTTGCTGCCATTGGCACTGCAGATACGCCTGCGCTGCCTATAAGCGGATTGATTTTTTCTTTCACAAACAGGTTCATTAGTTTAGCAAGCACAACTCCGCCCGCTGTACCAAATCCGAACGCCACAATACCCATTGCAAGTATGCAGAGTGTGAGCGGGTTTAAGAAAGTGTTTGCTGTAGCTGTTGCACCAACCGATATGCCGAGGAAGACAGTTACAATGTTCATAAGCTCGTTCTGAACTGTCTTGGAAAGACGTTCTGTAACGCCGCATTCTTTTAAAAGGTTACCAAGCATAAGTGCACCTACAAGAGGTGTTGCTGAAGGTATCAGCATTGATACGAAAATGGTAACAACTATGGGGAACACAATTTTTTCTGTTTTTGTAACCTCGCGGAGAGGTTTCATAACAATTGCACGTTCTTTTTTTGTGGTGAGCGCTTTCATAATCGGCGGCTGAATTACCGGAACAAGTGCCATATATGAATATGCTGCAACCGCTACAGGACCCAAAAATTTGGGCGCAAGTTTTGATGTGACAAATATTGCAGTCGGGCCGTCTGCACCGCCTATAATACCTACCGACGCCGCAAGCTTTTCGATTGCTGTTTCACCAAGCAGATTGGCGAGTGCTTCACTTCCCAGAATAACCGGGAACAAAAGGCGAACGCCTAAAAATGTTAAAAATATACCAAGCTGGGCTGCTGCACCTAAAAGCAGACTTTTGGGGTTTGCGATGAGTGGTCCAAAGTCTGTCATTGCGCCAACACCAATGAAAATAAGACATGGATAGATTCCAAGTTTTACGCCAAGGTATAAAACGTCTATGAGACCTGCCGCAACCGTACCACCGTCTTTTGTGGGGATTCCGGTTGAAAACATTTCCCAGTGAACATGTCCGCCTTCAAAAAGTTCTTCATGGAACATATCTGCTCCAAGAAGGTTTGTAAGTAACATACCAAAAGCTATTGGAAGCAGAAGAAGCGGTTCAAATTTTTTGACAATTGCAAGATACAGGAGTACACAGGCTATTGCAACCATTATAAGCGATTCGGGGTTTGCCCAAATTCTGTAAAACCCTGTTTCCTGCAAGAAATTCATTATTCCCTGCATATTGGCACCTCCGGATTAAGCTATGGTGCAAAGGGCTGCGCCTGTTTCAACGCTGTTGCCGGCTGAAACACCTACAAAAGAAACTGTTCCGTCGACAGGAGCCACAATTTCATTTTCCATTTTCATAGCTTCAAGAATCATAAGAGTCTGACCTTTTTTAACAGCATCGCCCACTTTAACATTTACTGAAAGTATTGTCCCGGGCATTGGGCTATTTACTGTTTCGCCGCCTGCTGGAGCTGCCTGAGCCGGAGTCGCAGGTGCAGCGGGGGCTGCCGGTGCAACAGGTGTTGCCTGAGCCGGAGCTGCGGCAGCTTCTGCACCTGATATTTCTTCAAGTGTTATTTCATAATTTGTTCCGTTTACGTTAACACGATATTTTTTCATAAGTATTCCTCCTGAAATTTTTATATTCTTTTAATTGATTTTATACGGATGCCTTCAACCCCGCAACCCATATCTTCTGCAATCGCAGCAGATATTGCAGCTATAAGCTGTTGTTTGTCTGCAATCGGAGCGTCCATCGCCGGAGCAGCAACCTGATTAACCGGGGGCTGCGCCGCCGGAGCCTCTTTCTCTTTTTTCACTAATCTGGTACAGATGAAACTTGTTATTTTGGTAACAAACACCAGACAGATAAGTCCGGCGAAAACTGTTCCCAGTCCCAGTCCTACAACAAATGCGTTTGAATATTCCATAGTCAAAGCACCTCCTTAGTAAGTCATATATTTTTATTATTTATTTTGTCTGTTAAATAGCGGCACAACATTTTTTATCAGGTTTCCTTTTCCGCGGTTTTTAACATAAAGTCCGCCAAAAACCGAAAAGATTGCCGCACCAACAAAGTTCACCATCAAATCTTTCATTGTATCTGTAATTCCAACATCAAGATACCCGTTAAAAGTGATTATTCCGTTATCTGTATATACAACCGTTTTTCTGATATTTTCAAAAACTGCAGGCGGGTTTTCTCCGCCGTTCACAAAAACTGTTGCAAAGGAGTTTAAAATGACATCTTTCTGCATATCCGTCTTCATAAACAGGTCCATGGCAAATTCATAAAATTCCCAAAGTGTTCCTATCGTTACCGAAAAACAAAAGGATGTGAGCACCACAAAAGCAGGCGAAAGCCGCATATGGAACCTGGGGCTGTTGTTAAAAAGGTCTATCATGGAAAAGCCGACAGCCGCCATAACAAATCCGTTGACGGTATGCAGAAGCGAATCCCAGAAAGGCACTTTTGCATAGTAGCTTTGTATTTCTCCCAAAATTCCCGCAGCAAATATAAAAAACAAAACCGTTATTTCCAGCGGACCTGGTATTTTAAGACCTATTTTCTTTTCTGCAACAGAGGGCAGAGCAAAAAGGATTATTGTCAAAACACAAAGAAAAGCGTTGGAATATTTTCCTCTTGACAGCTGAACAATCATAACTATCAATATGACCGATATCAGTATTACATAAACCCCTATTTTTCTGAATTCGGGAGCTTTTTTCTGATTTTGGTTCAAAATCCCACCCCATTATACAATTTAACACAATTTGCCTGTTTTGTCAATTCATTTTATACTTTATTTTAATTATATATTTATATAATAAACCGATTTGACAAAGTTATGTGACGTTTTTTTGGCATTTAATCATTTTTGCTTTTTTTAGCGAATATAATTCTACCAAAAGGAGAGTGTTTTATGCCAAGAATATATCTTAGTCCGTCAACACAACAGTTTAATCCATATTCCGGTGGTGGTAACGAGGAACTTTATATGAATTTGCTTGCCGATGCCATGGTCCCCTATCTACTGGCAAGCGGAATTGAATATACAAGAAATTCGCCCGAGGGCACCGCTGTAGATTCTATCAACGAATCAAACCAGGACAACTACGACCTGCATCTTGCCCTCCATTCCAATGCATCCCCCGACGAGCTTTCGGGAGTGCTTAAAGGACCGATTGTATACTATTATCCTGGAGACCCTCAAGGGCAGCGTGCTTCCACTATAATCGGCAGCAATTTAGAGCTTATCTATCCTGACCCTTCGCTTGTAAGGGTGGAACCATCCACTGTGATAGGAGAACTTTCCCAGACAAGAGCTCCTGCATCTTTTTTAGAACTTGCATATCACGACAACCCCGAGGATGCTGACTGGATAAGGAACAACATACCTGAAATTGCAGAAAATCTTGTTGCTTCTCTATGCGACTTTTTTGATATTCCTCTTATTCAGCCTCAACCCATCCTGACCGGTCGCGTAAATTCAGACGGTGCATATCTTAACATCCGCAGCAAGCCGTCAACCACTTCTTTCAGCAAAGGTGGAATTCCGGACGGAGCAGAAATCACCATCTATTCCAGGCTGGGCGACTGGGACGTTGTGGGGTATAACAACATTGTAGGGTATGCAGCATCACAATATATTACTGTATAAAAAGTTTGCGGCGGCAAGTCACAAAGACTAACCGCCGTATTTTAATTTTTCGAGTGGCAATTTTTACAGGATTCATTCGGGCAGTTGGCACATCCTCCATCCCATTCCACCTTTTTCCCCTTTTTTCCGATAAGTGCTATAAAAAAACATATTGCAGCAACAATTAAAACGGCAGCAAGAATTCTCATAAGATACTCCTATTCCAAAGATATTTTTCAAGGTCAACCATATAGTTTTCATCAACCTCCACCCCTTCGGAAAGAAGGAGGTTTTTTTGAGCGTCAATTCCCCCAAAAGCAAATACTGGCGCAAGTTTCCCAAATCTGTTAACAACTCTGTGGCAAGGTATTATGCCCGGTCTGGGGTTAAAATGAAGTGCATACCCCACAGCTCTGGAAGCCCTGGGCGACCCGCAATAAACAGCAATCTGCCCGTAAGTTGCAACTTTCCCTTTGGGTATTTTAACAACCACATCATATACTTTATCGTAAAAACTCATTTTCTACCTCACATATTAAAAAGTTCCGATAGTAACTGATATATTTTATTATACCATATCCTTTTTTTATATGTCAATTTCTTGACAAAGATTTTTTTGGGTGCTACAATATAGTTAGTGTTATCTAACTGAAGCGAGGTGAGAAAATGCAAACGCAAGAACTTAAAATCGGAGGTATGACCTGCGCCGCCTGTTCCGGAAGAATTGAACGGGTTTTGCAAAAACTGGACGGTGTAAGTCAGGTTAACGTAAACCTGACCACCTCTATTGCAACTGTTGTTTTTTCAGAAGAAATTATATCTTTGGAGGATATTATTCAGCGGATTATCAAACTGGGATTTGAGGCCTCCCCTTTTATTCCCGAAGAGGAAGAAACTTTTGGCAGAAAAAAGGAGCTTGTCAGACTCAAAATCAGTTTAATTGTTTCCTCTCTGCTCACCCTCCCGCTAATTCTCGGCATGTTTTTAAGCTGGTTTGGTTTGCACATTCATTTTCTGCACAACCCCTGGTTTCAGTTTGTTCTCGCCACACCGGTGCAGTTTGTAATCGGCTGGCGGTTTTATAAACACGGGTTTTATGCTTTGAAAGCACTTTCTCCAAACATGGATGTTCTGGTTGCTCTGGGTACCGGAGTTGCCTATTTTTACAGTGTTTACAATGTGTTTTCCGGACAAACTGTCCCGGGGAGTATGGAAGGCCTTTATTTTGAATCTTCAATGACCATCATTACCCTTATTCTTTTCGGTAAGTTTTTGGAAGCAAGAGCAGGCGAAAAAACCACCGACGCCATCACTCAGCTCATCTCTTTGCAGCCTCAGACTGCACGGATTTTAAAAGATGGCATCGAAAAAGAAATTCAGCTTGCAGAAATTGAGCCGGGAGATATTTTAATTGTTCGTCCGGGAGAAAAAATTCCCGTGGACGGATATATTACAAGCGGTCATTCGTCCATAGATGAATCTATGCTTACAGGTGAAAGCCTGCCATGCGACAAAACTGCCGGAGACAAAGTTTTTTGCGCAAGCATAAATCTTGCGGGAAGTTTTCAGATGTGCGCCGAAAGGATTGGCAAAGACACCACCCTGTCCCAGATGATAAAACTTGTCAGGAATGCTCAGGGAAGCAAAGCTCCTATACAAAAAATTGCAGACAAAGTTTCCGCCATTTTTGTGCCCGCTGTTTTAGCCATCGCTGCTATAACCTTTACGGTTTGGCTGATTGCGACAAAGAATTTTGAAACATCCCTTCTAAACTCCATCTCTGTATTGGTTATTGCCTGCCCCTGTTCGTTAGGGCTTGCAACGCCGACTGCCATTATGGTAGGAACGGGACTTGGCGCTAAATGGGGCATCTTAATAAAAGGCGGCGAGCATTTGGAAACGGCACATAAAATATCTGCTGTTTTACTTGACAAGACAGGCACCATAACAAAAGGCCAGCCTGCCGTCACAGATGTTGTTGCCCAAGATGAATATGAGCTTTTATCTGATATTGCCGCTATAGAAAACCTTTCGGAACACCCCCTGGCAAAAGCAATTTGCCGATTTGCAAAAGAGAACTCTCTTGTTCTTCCGGAAATCAAAAATTTTGAAGCTTTTGCCGGCATGGGAGTTTCCGCTTGCTGCAAAGGAAGAACTCTTTTTGTGGGAACAAGAAAACTTATGGAAGAAAATTCTATTGATTATCAGTCTTTTGAAGAGGCAGCAATTCGGCTTGAATCCGCCGGCAAAACCGTAATGTTTGCCGGTTCAGCCGCCGGTCTTGAAGGGCTCATTGCCGTGGCAGACACTTTAAAAGAAGATTCTGCGTATGCTGTTACCCAGCTTAAAAACATGGGGATAGAGGTCATAATGCTGACCGGAGACAATCATGCCACTGCACAATTCATTGCATCTCAGGTGGGAATTGAGCGTGTTTATTCACAGGTTCTGCCTGATAATAAATCGCGCATTGTAAAAGACCTGCAAAAAGACGGCTACACTGTTGCCATGGCGGGCGACGGCATCAACGATGCTCCGGCTCTTGTTGCCGCAGATGTTGGTTTTGCAATGAGTGATGGTACACATATTGCTATGGAATCAGCTGATATAACGCTTATGCAAGGCAGGCTTTCTTTAGTACCTGCCGCCATCCGTCTTTCCCGGAAAACTATACAAAAAATACGCCAGAATTTGTTCTGGGCATTTTTCTATAACTCCATCGGCATACCTTTTGCGGCTCTGGGCTTTTTAAACCCGGTCCTTGCGGGAAGTGCCATGGCGTTCAGTTCGGTTTCGGTGGTGCTAAGTTCTCTGCTACTCCGCCGCTTCAGACCGGACAAAACAAGAAAGGAGAAAAGATATGCAAACAAAAATCAACATTGAGGGAATGGCTTGCAACCATTGTGTCGCTTCCGTTTCCGATGCGCTTAAAAACACTTGCGGTGTAACCGAGGCTGTTGTCAGCCTGGAGGAAAAATGGGCGCTCATAACTTTTGACGAAAACAAAGTCTCTCGCGAAAATCTTGTTTCTGTTATTTGCGATTTAGGGTTTGATGCAGAATAAAAATTTTTGGAATATACAAAAATATTGCATTTTTTTCATTTTATGATATACTTATAACCAGAGGTGATTGAATTGAGCAGAACCGATAAACATAATTATTATCTTGATATAGCCCAGACAGTGCTTGAAAGAAGCACCTGTCTCAGACGCACATTTGGTGCTATAATTGTTAAAAATGACGAAATAATTTCTACCGGCTACAACGGCGCCCCCAGAGGCAGAAAAAACTGCTGTGAGCTTGGCTACTGTATGCGCGAAAAGCTTAACGTTCCGCGCGGAGAGCGTTATGAGCTGTGTCGTTCGGTGCATGCTGAAGCAAATGCAATCATAAGTGCATCAAGAAGAGATATGCTGGGCTCCACCCTGTATCTTGTAGGCATAGAAAAAGCCACAGGCGAACTTATAGAAGGAGCAAATTCCTGTTCAATGTGCAAAAGAACAGTTATAAATGCAGGAATTTCAACAGTCATAATCCGTGACACAAAAGATACATATCGTATAATAGATGTAAACGACTGGATAGAAAATGACGATTCCCTTCTCGGCACTTTCGGATATTGAAAAAACCCTATGAAGCCTTTGCTTCATAGGGCATTTTTTTATTTTTCCTCCTCCATATAAATCTCTTCGGTTTTGAGTTGAAGCTCTTTAAGCCGCTCAATTTCCTCGGATATGGCATTAAACAAGGTAATATAAAGCTCCTTATAATCATTTTTCATATAGTTCTTTCTCCATTCTTTTTTATTTTCACACATAAAAAATGCGCGGACAAAGCCGCGCACGAAAAACGCAGCTCATGTTTTATCGCCAAACAAAACATTATCATATGCAGATGATTTAAAACCCTCAAACACATTTAGAGCTGACATTTTTTCCAAATATCATATGTGTTTAAGGTATTAATAATAGACATACCACGCCCTATTATAGTAAAAATCACCTACTTTTTTAAAAATAATGTCTTTGTTTGGCAATTCTTATTATATCACCCTGTCAAGTTTTTTGCAATAGTTTTATTCCAATTTTCGTTCATCAAATGTCGACAAAGTTTTTATAAATAAAACTATGCATCCCGAAAATTCGGGATGCATAGTTGTTTTTTACTTTTTATCTTAACCGAGTTCAGCAAAATATTTGATTGTTCTAACCATCTGGCTTGTGTAGGAGTTTTCGTTGTCATACCATGAAACAACCTGAACTTCATAAAGATCGTCAGAAATTTTTGCAACCATTGTCTGTGTAGCATCAAAGAGTGAACCGTATGTGATGCCTACAATATCAGAAGAAACAATTTCATCTTCGTTGTAACCGAAAGAAGCAGAAGAAGCAGCTTTCATAGCAGCGTTGATGCCTTCTTTTGTTACATCGCTGCCTTTAACAACAGCTGTGAGAATTGTTGTAGAACCTGTGGGAACGGGCACTCTCTGTGCAGCGCCGATAAGTTTGCCGTTGAGTTCAGGGATAACAAGTCCAATAGCTTTTGCAGCGCCTGTTGAGTTAGGAACTATATTAACTGCTGCTGCTCTTGCACGTCTTAAATCACCTTTTCTGTGCGGACCGTCAAGAACCATCTGGTCGCCTGTGTAAGCATGGATTGTAGCCATGATACCCGACTGAATGGGCGCATAATCATTAAGAGCTTTTGCCATAGGAGCAAGACAGTTTGTTGTGCAGGATGCTGCAGAAATGATTTTGTCGTCTTTTGTAAGAGTTTTTTCGTTTACACTGAATACAACTGTGGGAAGGTCATTACCTGCGGGAGCAGAAATAACAACTTTTTTAGCGCCTGCATCAATGTGAGCCTGAGATTTTTCTTTAGAGCAGTAGAAACCTGTGCACTCTAAAACAACGTCTACGCCAAGTTCGCCCCAAGGACATTCTTTTGCATCTTTGATAGCATAGATTTTAATTGTTTTGCCGTCTACTGTGATGCTGTCTTCACCAGCTGTTACAGTATGACCATCATATCTTCCCTGTGAAGAGTCATATTTAAGGAGATGAGCGAGCATTTTAGGATCTGTTAAATCGTTAATAGCAACTACCTCATAACCTTCTGCACCAAACATCTGTCTGAATGCAAGACGTCCGATACGTCCGAAACCGTTAATAGCAACTTTTACTGACATATTATAATCCTCCTAAATAAAATTTCATTTTTCTTCATTTTATATTTTACCTCATTTAGCAAAAATATACAAGTACTTCTTTTGCACAAATTTTTTTTACCTTTCTATGTATATTTGTGCATTTTATACACTTATATTATTTAGGTTTTTTTGTTATTGACTTTTATTCTTCTTTGTGGTAATATATATAAGCAACACTTTGTTAAAAGTATCTTGATTTTGGGTACCGCAAGCGGTCACGCGATAACGCGGCTGCCTTGCACAACTTATAATTTGCAGGTGTGGCGGAATTGGCAGCATTTGTGCCAAGCGCTGCCGGTGGCAGATTAAGCGAGGCAAAAATGGCGCAGCGGTCAAAATCTTTGATTTTGGGCACCGCAAGCGGTCACGCGATAACGCGGCTGCCTTGCACAACTTATAATTTGCAGGTGTGGCGGAATTGGCAGACGCGTTAGATTTAGGTTCTAATGTCAACCGATGTGCAGGTTCAAGTCCTGTCACCTGCACCACAATCCCCAAAATCTATTTATGCGGGAGTGACTCAGTGGTAGAGTGTCACCTTGCCAAGGTGAAAGTCGCGAGTTCGAATCTCGTCTTCCGCTCCATTTTTATTTTTCAGATTGCGCAAGCGGTCACGCAGAGTGCGGATGCCTCTGCACAAATTAAATATATGCCGAAGTGGTGAAATTGGCAGACGCACTGGACTCAAAATCCAGCGATAGTGATATCATGCGGGTTCAAGTCCCGCCTTCGGCACCACGTCGCGGCAAGCCTTTTTTTGCTTGCCGCAACCTTAAAAGTTTGCGGCTTCGCTTTGCCGCGAAATCAAAAAACAAATATATCCTTATCAAGAGAGGTAGAGGGAACGGCCCTGTGAAACCCGGCAACCTGCCACCAGGCAAGGTGCCAAATCCGGCTTATAAAGCTAAGATAAGGGGAATTGCTCCTCCTATCTTTAGGAGGATTTTTTACGTTAAGGAGGTAAATTATGAAAACATTTTTCACTTCAGAATCGGTTACCGAAGGTCATCCGGATAAAATCTGCGACCGCATTTCCGACTCTGTTTTAGACGCTATTTTAGCTAAAGACCCTATGGCAAGAGTGGCTTGCGAAACATCTGTTACTACAGGTCTTGTTCTTCTCATGGGCGAAATAACAACTTCTGCTTATGTGGACATCCCGAAAATTGCCCGTGATGCCATTGTGGAAATTGGTTATGACCGTGCAAAATACGGTTTTGACGGAACCACCTGTTCAGTTCTCACCGCTATCGACGAGCAGTCGGGCGATATTGCCATGGGAGTTGACAAAGCTTTTGAAGCAAAAGACGGTTCGTCCGCCAGCTATGATGAAATTGGTGCCGGCGACCAGGGTATGATGTTTGGTTTTGCCTGTGACGAAACCCCTGAACTTATGCCAATGCCCATTTCAATGGCACATCATCTTGCAAAAAAACTTACCGAGGTCAGAAAATCAGGAGTTCTGCCCTATCTCAGACCGGACGGAAAAACACAGGTTACCATAGAATATAATGACGGTGTTCCGACAAGAGTTGATACTGTTGTGGTTTCAAGCCAGCATGATGCCGATGTTTCTCTTGAACAAATCCGTGCAGACATCGAAAAATATGTTATCCGTGCAACCATAGACGAAAAACTGCTTGATAAAAACACCAAAATCTACATTAACCCAACCGGTCGTTTTGTTGTTGGCGGGCCTCATGGAGACAGCGGTCTCACCGGCCGAAAAATTATTGTTGATACATACGGCGGATATGCAAGCCATGGCGGCGGTGCTTTTTCCGGAAAAGACCCAACAAAAGTTGATAGAAGCGCAGCTTATGCCGCACGATATGTTGCAAAAAACATTGTGGCAGCAAAAATTGCAAAAAAAAGCGAGGTTCAGCTTGCTTATGCAATAGGCGTTGCCCGCCCTGTTTCTGTTATGATAAACACTTACGGAACAGGTATTTGCAGCGACGAAAAAATTGCCGAAGCTGTTTCAAAAGTGTTTGACCTTCGCCCCGCAGCAATTATCGACAAATTCAAACTCAGAAGCCCCATTTACGCTCAGCTTTCTTCTTATGGTCACATGGGCAGAGAAGATCTTGGTGTTCTGTGGGAGAAAACCGACAAAACAGAAGAACTTAAAAAAGCTTTATAACACAAAAAAGGACAGTCTGAACAGACTGTCCTTTTTCTATTTTATATTATTTTTTCTATCTGATTAGCAAGGGCGTCAACATACTCGGTTGTAACCTTGTCCATATCGCCGCTGTCTGAAAAAGCTGCAATTTTCTGGTCCATAGGAATCTTTGCAAGAAGAGGAATCCCATATTCTTTTGCCGCTTCCTCTGTTTTTCCGCTGCCGAAGATGTATATTTCCTTGTCGCAGTCAGGGCATTTTACATAACTGTAGTTTTCTGCCAGACCGATTACCGGAACATTCATCATCTTTGTCATTTTATAAGATTTACCAACAATCTCCTTAACAAGTTCCTGCGGAGATGTTACAATAACAACGCCGTCTATCGGAATTGACTGGAAAACTGTCAGCGGCACGTCGCCTGTTCCCGGGGGCATGTCTATGAAGAGAAAATCCAGGTCGTTCCACACAACGTCTGTCCAGAACTGTTTGACTGTTCCCGACACAATTGAGCCTCTCCATACAACAGGGTCATCAGCATTTTCAAGCAACAAATTAACAGACATAACCTGAATTCCGTTGTGTGTTTCTTTTGGGAAAATTGCTGTTTCTGTTCCCTGAACACCGGGTTTTAAGCCAAACATTTTGGGAATTGACGGTCCCAGAATGTCGGCATCTAAAATACCTGTTTTATACCCTTTTCTTGAAAGGGCTACAGCAAGCATGGAGGTAACAGACGATTTACCAACACCGCCTTTACCACTCATAACCCCTATAACTTTTTTAACGCTTGCAAGCTCGTTTAATTTTTCTTTTGCAATTTCACTGCAGCTACCCGAGCAAGTACCTTTACTTGCACATGTATCACAATTTGACATTTACCTTTTCTCCTATCTTTCTCCCAAAATATATGCAATTGCATCATTTGCAGCATCTTCCGGCGATTTTTTAATCACCTCATCGCTTTTTCTGAGTTTGTACTCAACAATGCCGTCTTTTGCAAATTTACCAACAGTAATTCTTACAGGGAATCCCATGAGGTCAGCATCTTTAAACTTAACGCCGGCACGTTCATCTCTGTCGTCAATAACCGTCTCAATTCCTGCAGCCAACAGCTTTTGGTATATCTCTGTTGCAATTCCCATCTGTGTTTCGTCAGTAGCATTAACCGGAACAACAATTGCTTCATAAGGAGCAACCGCTACAGGCCACACTATACCGTTTTCGTCATTATTCTGTTCAATAACAGCAGCAATACATCTGCTCACTCCTATTCCGTAGCAACCCATAATTGCCGGAATTTCTTTGCTGTTTTCGTCAAGGAATGTGCAACCAAGTGCCTCAGAATATTTTGTGCCAAGCTTAAATATGTGGCCAACTTCAATACCCTGGGCAGTTTTTATTTCGCCACCACATTTGGGGCATTTGTCTCCACATACTATAACTCTGAAATCGCCTATGGCATCAGGAGTGAAATCTCTGCCAAGCTGAACATTTAAATAGTGATAGTCTGTTTTGTTTGCACCAACAATAAAGTTTGTCATTTTTTCAACTTCATTATCCATAAGTACAGAACATTTAATTCCTATCGGACCTGCAAATCCAACTTCGGCACCGGTAACTTCCATAACCGTCGCAGCATCGGCAAGACCAAGTTCGTTTGCTCCAAGATGATTTGCAAGCTTAACCTCGTTAACCTCTCTGTCGCCACGTACCATAACAGCAACAACCTTGTCATCCGCACGGTAAATAAGAGTTTTTACAAAGAGTTTTGGGTCTGATTCAAAAAAGCCCATAAGCTCTTCTATTGTTTTAACATTCGGTGTGTGGATTTCTGTAAGCGGAAGGTCGCCTTTGGGACATTCAATCTCCTCCGGAACACAAACTGCTTTTTCACTGTTTGCCGCGTATCCGCAGGCGTCACAGTATGCTATTGTGTCTTCGCCCACGTCAGACTTAACCATAAATTCCTGTGAGCCGCTGCCACCCATAGCACCCGAGTCTGCATCAACTATTGTATAGTCGAGTGACAGTTTGTCAAAAGCCTGGCAATACGCCTCATACATATTTTCATAAGATTTGTCAAGTCCCTCTTTGTTTATATCAAAGCTGTAGGCATCTTTCATAACAAATTCTCTGCCGCGCATGATACCAAACCTTGGTCTGCTCTCGTCGCGGTATTTTGTCTGAATCTGATAAAGAGTCATTGGCAAATCTTTATATGAATGAACTTCATTTCTTACAAGCTCGGTAAAAACCTCTTCGTGAGTAGGTCCAAGACAAAAATCTCTTCCGTTTCTGTCCTTAAGTCTGAACATATTGTCACCGAAAACTTCCCATCTTCCCGACGCCATATAAGACTCTGCAGGAAGCAGCGCAGGCATAAGAAGTTCCTGTGCGTCATGGCTGTCCATAGCATTTCGGATAATGTTTTCAACCTTGTTAAGAACTCTCAGCCCCATGGGAAGATAGTTGTAAACTCCGGAAGCTGCTTTTCTCATAAGACCGGCTCTGAGCATAAGCTGATGGCTTTTTATTTCCGCTTCCGCCGGCACTTCACGCAGTGTAGGCATAAGCATTTTTGACATTTTCAATTGATTCATCCCCCTATTTTATTTTAACAAGCATACGGCATAGGCAGAAATCCCTTCTTCTCTGCCTTCAAACCCCAATTTTTCGGTTGTGGTTGCTTTTACATTCACCATATCTTTATTTAAGCAAAGAACCTTTGCTATTTTTTCTTTCATCATTGGTATATAATCTGCAAGCTTTGGCTTTTGTGCCACTATTATGCAATCAATATTTTCAATTTGAAACCCTTTTTCAAGAACAAGCATTTTCACTTCTCCCAGAAGTTTTAAACTGCTTATACCCCTATATTTATCATCCTTGTCGGGGAAATGGTGTCCGATATCCCCCAAAGCTGCTGCGCCTAAAAGAGCATCCATTATGGCATGCAACAAAACGTCGGCGTCAGAATGTCCGTCAAGTCCTTTAGAATACGGAATTTCAACGCCGCCCAAAACAAGCTTTCTGCCCTCTTTAAAAGCATGAACATCATATCCGTTACCAATTCTCACCGTTTTTTCTCCTTTACAATTTTAGCAGCAGTGTGCAGGTCGACCGGTGTGGTGATTTTTATGTTTCTGCTGTCGCCGGCAGCAAGGAAAACCTTTTCACCGGCATCCAGTGCCATGCCACATAAATCAGTATATTTCTCAATACTCACACAACTGTCAAAAAGTTTTATAAGCTTTTCAAGGTTAAAGGTCTGCGGGGTCTGGATATTATAAACCGTTTGTCTTGACGGCACACTTTCAATCTCTTTGCCATCTGCCGAGAGGCAGACAGTATCAACTGCCGGACACGCCGCAGTGGACGAAAACCCTTTCCTGGCAAGTCTGATGCTTTCTTCTATCACACCAAAAGAAACAAACGGACGTACCCCGTCATGAGTCAATATTATATCTTCTTCTGTTATGTCAGCTGTATTCTTAATATAGTTTAAAATGGCAGAAACACTTTCCATCCGGCTTGTTCCGCCACATATAATTTTCACTTTTTCCCCAAAATGCTTTTTCATAAGCTTTGCAGCATAATCCATATGTTCTTTCGTGCAGGCAACGACAACCTTGTCCGCTTTGTCTGCAAATTTTTCTACGGTGTGTACTAAAATGGGTTTGCCGGCAATTTTAAGAAACTGTTTGGGCGTTTTGCTTTTCATTCTGCTACCGCTGCCGCCCGCAACTATTCCCGCGTATATCATACCCTTACTCACCCACTTCAATCTGGCGCATAACAAGCCCGGTCAAGAGGGTTTCAACCTCTGCCTGACTTATATTTTTCGAAAGCACTATTTCGCTTATAAGAATTTGTTTTGCATTTGTAAGCATCTTCCTTTCTCCTGAAGAAAGGCCTTTGGTTTTGTCGCGGTACATAAGCATTTTAACCACACGGGCAGTCTGATATATGTCGCCGCTTTTTATAAGCATGGAGTTTTCCCTGTATCTTTTGTTCCAGTTTGAGTTATTTTCCTCAAAAAAGGTTTCAAAAAACCGGATAACATCGTCTGCTTCTTTTTCGCTGATTATATTTCTTATGCTGTCTGCCGCAACCCCTGTTATGGGAAACATAACTTTCATATCGTCATAGGGCATACGAAGCACATAATACTCGTTTACCTCTCCGAGTACTTCCCGTTTTTCTATATCTTCTATAATCCCCGCGCCGTGCATGGGATAGGCAACCTTATCCCCGATGTTAAACATACCCGGTTCTCCTTTCTTATGTGCTGGACTTTCTGCTATAATTATACAACATTTCTTTTTTTTTGTCAAACAAGAAAGTAAAAAATTCTGCGGTGACACATCGCCTTTTATTCTCATATAATATCATGTAGGCACACATCATCAAAGGAGTGATTGAAATAACTGAACTTTTAATAACATTTTCTTCGGCAACAACTGCTACAAGAGTTAAAAAAGAGCTGGTTTCTGCCAAATTTTATGCTCAGGTTATTCAAACACCGAAACATTTGTCGACAGGCGGCTGTACCTACAGTGTGCTGACCTCTGCGTCGGCACTTACAACAGCCGAAAACGCTGCCTCAAAACTTGGTGTTAAAATAAAAAATATTTTCCGGTACGACGGAAAAGTGTATGTAAGTATAAGGTGAAAAATATGATATATTTAGACAATGCGGCAACATCCTATCCCAAACCGCCGGGCATGGCAGAGTTTATGGCAAGATATATCCTCTCGTCCGGTGCAAATTACGGGCGTGGCGGGTACGCCTCTTCCATTAAAACTTCCGAAGACATTTTTGGTGTCCGGGTAAAGCTTGCACAACTTCTGGAAACTGATTCGCCTGAAAGAGTTGTATTTACAAAAAATGCAACCGAGGCGCTTAACATTGCGATCCTCGGCACAGTCTCCCACGGTTCAACAGTTGTTGTATCTCCGTTGGAACACAATTCTGTCATGAGACCTCTTACCTTTCTAGGTTGCAAAGTTAAAACGCTTCCACTGCTTCCGGACGGAAGCTGCGATGTTTCCCGTCTTTCCTGCAACACTAAACCGGCACTGGTGGTATTAAATCACGCTTCCAATGTAAGCGGCGTTATAAGCGATGTTGCCGTTGCTGCAGAATATTGCAAGCGGCACAATATTCCCTGTCTTATAGATGCATCCCAGAGCATAGGGCACGTTCCCGTCAGAGCGCAGTGGGGCGCAATGATAGCTTTTGCGGGACATAAAGGGCTTTTAGGCCCCCAGGGAACAGGCGCACTCTATATCCCCGAAAACTATTTTATTTCTCCTCTTATGACAGGAGGCACCGGTTCTTCTTCCGAGCTTTTGTCCCAGCCCGACACAATGCCCGACCGGTTTGAAAGCGGAACACTTAATGCTCCTGCAGTGCTGGCTCTCGGATATAGCTGCGAGTTTCTGGAAAGACACGGACTTGATGCCGTAAATTACCACGAAAAAAATCTCACGCTTTCTCTTATAGAGGAACTATCAAACATCAGTGGGGTAGATCTGCTGTGCCCACAGAACAAAAACCGTACTCCCGTAATCAGTTTCTCTATTGACGGTGTTGACGTTGTTAAGACCGGCTATCTGCTTGACAAATATTATGGAATTGCTGTCCGCTGCGGTCTTCACTGTGCCCCCTGCGCACACCGGGCGTATGGTTCGCTTGAGCAGGGTACTGTACGGGTGAGCCCCGGCCCATTTACAACGCGCAAAGACATAGACAAATTCCTGTCTGCCATAAATTCCATTGCAAAAAAAAGCGGGTGCCTGTGACACCCGTTTTTTTATCTGTTTAACATACACTTAACAAGAACAGCTTTTTGCGCATGAAGTCTGTTTTCCGCTTCATCAAAAATTTCGTTTGCATGCTCTTCAAAAACTTTTGCTGTTATTTCTTCTTCACGGTGAGCCGGCAGGCAGTGAAGCACCATTGCTTCTTTGTTTGCAACCGCCATCACACTGTCGTTTATCTGATAACCGGCAAAAGCTTTCATTCTTTCTTCCTTTTCTCCTTCCTGACCCATGGAAGCCCACACATCAGTATAAAGAACATCCGCATCCTTTGCTGCTTCAAGAATATCTTCTGTGCAAACAAATTCTCCGTTTTCTTTTGCCCATTTCATAATTTCCGCATCCGGCTGGTAGTCTTTGGGGCAGCCTATGCTCACTTTCATACCGGTTTTGATTCCTCCCGCAATGAGAGAGTTTGCCATATTGTTTCCGTCGCCGATATAACAAAGTTTAAGCCCTTTAAGGCTTCCTTTGTGTTCGCGGATTGTCATAAGGTCTGCCAGCACCTGACAGGGATGGCAATAGTCGGTAAGACCGTTTATAATTGGTATAGAACCATATTCTGCAAGTTTTTCAACTTCTTTTTGTTCAAAAGTTCTGATCATTATGCCATCAAGATATCGTGAGAGAACTCTTGCGGTGTCTTCCACCGGTTCGCCGCGGCCAATCTGCAAATCGTTTGAGGACAGGAAAAGAGCTGACCCGCCAAGGTCATACATCCCAACCTCAAAAGACACTCTTGTTCTTGTAGAGGATTTCTGAAAAATCATTCCGAGAGTTTTTCCTTTAAGCAAATGGTGCTCTATACCATTTTTCTTTTCACATTTTAATTTGTCTGCAAGATTTAATATATCAAGAATTTCACTTTCACTTAAATCCATAAGCTTTAATAAATGTTTCATCTTCACTGTTCCCTTTCTGTAATCTATTTAGTATTATACACCCGAAAATGTATAGTGTCAACTTTGTCTTTATGCAAAACCATATATTTATTTAGTTCATACAAGCAGATATTTGGTTTTCTCATATATGGTATGTGTTGACATAATATAGTAAAAAAATTTACAAAAAAGTATTGATTTTTTAAAAAAATCGTGATATTATTTTTAATGTAAATTTTTTCGAGGTGATGTTTAAATGAAACTTATGGAAACTATGACCAAATTCGGTCACGAAAAAGTTCTGTTTGTTAACAATGAAAAAGCAGGACTTAAAGCAATTATTGCTGTTCATAATACCGTGAGAGGACCGGCTATCGGCGGTTGTCGTCTCTACCCGTACGCTTCTGAAGAAGATGCTCTTTTCGATGTTCTCCGTCTTTCCCGCGGTATGTCTCATAAGAATGCTGCAGCAGGTCTTGATTTTGGTGGTGGAAAAGGCGTTATTATTGCTGACCCTTCTCAGAAAACAGAAGCAATGTTTGAAGCCTTTGGCGAAGCAGTAAATGCTCTCGGCGGTTGCTATATTACCGCTGAAGATGTTAACACTGACTGTGACGATGCTATTGTTATGACACGTAAAACAAAATATGTTTGCGGTCTTCCTGCAGTAAGCGGCGACCCCTCTCCTTTCACTGCTCTTGGTGTTTGGCAGGGTATTAAAGCAACAGCAAAAGTTGTTTTCGGTACAGACAACTTAAAAGGTATGAAAATAGCTGTTCAGGGTGTTGGTAAGGTTGGTTTCGATCTTTGCCGTCACCTCCACGAAGAAGGCGCAGAACTTTACATAGCTAACCGTAAAAATATGGAAATCCTTGATAAAGCAGTTAGCGAATTTGGTGCAAAAATCGTTCCTGCTGACAAAATCTTATCTCAGGAATGTGATATTCTTGCTCCCTGTGCTATGGGCGCTATCGTAAATTATGATACTGTTCCCACTTTCAACTGCAGGGCAATCGCAGGTGCAGCTAACAATGTTATTCTTGATGAAAAATGCGGTCAGGCATTAAAAGACAGAGGCATTTTCTACGCTCCTGACTTTATCATCAATGCAGGCGGCGTTATCAATGCTGCAGGCGAAGCAGCAGGCAATTATAATAAAGATGAAGTTCTTAAAAAGGTTTATAACATTTATAATACTATTGAACACATCCTTACCGAGTCCAAAGAAACAGGCGTTCCTGAAGGCGTAATTGCTGAAAAGTTTGCTGAAGAATGTATTTGGGGAAAATAATTTAAAAAATATAAATCCGAGGGCTGACGGCGTCAGCCCTCGGATTTTTTATGCTTTCGCTTCACAGTAGATGCATCTGTATATGCGTTTTTCTCTGTCTGTTAGCTTAAAAATATGGTCAATTTCCTGTTCAGTAGTTGTTATACATCTTGGATTTTTACAGGTTATAACCCCTGTAAGTTTTTCGGGAAGCTCAAGATGTTTTTTCTCAACAATTTTACCGTCTTTTATGATGTTAACCGTAATGTCCGGGTCAATATATCCCAGAACGTCAAAGTTAATTTCTATGCTGTCATCAATTTTTATAATATCCTTTTTGCCCATTTTCGCGCTTGTTACATTTTTTATTATCGCAACACTGCAGTCAAGCGTTTCCAGGTTCAAAAGCGAATAAATCTCCATGCTTTTTCCAGCTTTGATATGGTCAATAACAACACCGTTTTTAACTGAATCTATGTTCAAATCAGTCCACCTCCAAAAGCTTTAAAATGAGCGCCATTCTGACAAACTTTCCATTTAAAACCTGTTTGAAATAACACGCTCTGGGGTCTTTGTCCACCGAAACGGAAATTTCGTTTACTCTGGGCAGGGGATGCATTATCGCAAGGTCTGCTCTTGCATTTTTAAGTTTTTCTTCCGTTAAGATATAGCTGTCTTTAAGTCTTAAATATTCTTCTTCACTGAAAAATCTTTCAGCCTGCACTCTTGTCATATAAAGAACGTCAAGCTGACCGATAACAGAGTCAAGGTCGGTTGTCTGGATATACTCAATTCCCTTTTTCTCCAGAATGTCCTTTTTCACATAACTGGGAAGTTTAAGTTCAGCGGGCGAAATAAGCACAACTTTTATATTTTTGTATCTTGACATTGCACTTATAAGCGAATGTACCGTTCTGCCAAACTTAAGGTCTCCGCAAAAACCGATTGTAAGATTATTGAGTCTTCCCTTTTCTCTTTTTATTGTGAGAAGGTCTGTGAGCGTCTGTGTAGGATGGTTGTGACCGCCGTCACCCGCATTTATTATGGGGATACCGGCATTTTTCATCGCCACAAGCGGCGCTCCCTCTTTGGGATGGCGCATGGCAATTATATCGGCATAGCAGCTGACAGTTTTCACCGTGTCTGCAACACTTTCCCCCTTTGCAGTGGAGCTTGACGCTGCTTCGGAAAAGCCGAGAACGTTGCCTCCAAGCTCGTACATAGCCGCCTCAAAACTCAGCCTTGTTCTTGTGGACGGTTCAAAAAAGAGGGTTGCAAGTTTTTTGCCTCTGCATTTTTCACTGTATTTTGCCGGATTTGCTATTATATCTTCCGCTTTTTTTATAAGCTCTTCTATTTCTTCAACCGAAAAATCCTGTATATCTATAAGACTTCTCATTTCAATTACCCCTTTATCCAGCTTTCATCCGACGGATTGTCTCTGAACGCTTTAAGTCGTGCGATATCGCTTTCCGCAATATACCCGGTTTCTGCCGCAACCTCTGCTATAACATCAAAGTTTGTGAGGCTGACATTTTTAACATCTGCCGCAGCAAGTCTTTCAAGTCCTTTTTTCATTCCGTATGTAAATATGCTTACAATACCTAAAACCTCTGTGCCTGCTTCGCGGAGTGCATCGACAACTTCTATAACACTTCCGCCTGTGGAAATAAGGTCTTCCACAACAACAACTTTCTGACCTTTTTCAAGCTTTCCCTCGATTCTGTTGCCTCTGCCGTGGTCTTTCGCACCGCTGCGGACATAGCCTGCAGGCATCTGAAGAATATGTCCTGTTATTGCCGCATGAGCTATTCCCGCAGTTGATGTTCCCATCAGAACCTCCGCTTCGGGATAATGTTTTTTTACAAGCTCTGCAAGACCGTTTTCTATGTCGTTTCTAACCTCGGGGGCTGTAAGAGTTAATCTGTTGTCGCAGTAAACGGGGCTTTTAATTCCGCTTGCCCATGTAAACGGTTCGTTTGGGCGGAAAAAAACTGCTCCGATAGAAAGTAAATCTTTCGCAATAATCTTTTCCATGTTTTTCTCTCCTTAGGGTTAGGGAAGTCAATTTGACATGCCCTGCCCGATTTTATATTTCCGTCTTTACGGATGGTCTTTTTTAATAACCCGCTTTAAAAAGCAGGGTCGCAAGAGTTTTAAATTCGACAAAGTTCAGGTTAGAGAAGTTAAAATGCGCAGCTAATACTTTGTGTATTTGCAAGCTTTTTAACGCACTATCACCAAAAATTTGTCAATTTAAACCATGTAGAAATTGGCTATCCATAACCCTCTAATCTACAAATTCTGCTATGCAGCGTTCGTATGCTGCCACCGGGTCGGCTGCCGCTGTAACCGGTCTACCCACTACTATATAGTCGGACCCGATTTTTTTTGCTTCTGCCGGGGTCATAACACGTTTCTGGTCGCCAATGTCGCCGTCTGCAAAACGCACGCCGGGAGTAACAGTGAGAAATTCTTTCCCGCAGTTTTCATGCACTTTGCCTGCTTCAAGTGGCGAGCAAACTACGCCGTCCAGCCCTGCTTTTTTTGCATTTTTCGCATAGTGGATTACAACATCTGCGATATCTTCTTTTATAAGCAAATCTTCTTCCATAGCCTGCTGGTCGGTTGAAGTAAGCTGAGTTACCGCAATTAAAAGCGGTCTGGTGCCGTCTTCACGGGTTAACCCTTCAATCGCCGCTTCCATCATACGTACTGTTCCGGACGCATGAAGGTTGCAAAGGTCAACATCAAGTCCGGACAGAACAGACATTGCTTTTTTAACTGTGTTGGGAATGTCGTGAAGTTTTAAATCGAGGAAAATTTTGTGTCCTCTCTTTTTAATTTCTTTTACAATCTGCGGACCTTCAGCATAGAAAAGCTCCATGCCGATTTTAACAAACGGTTTTCTGCCTGTAAATTTGTCCAAAAATTCAAATGTCTTTTGGGCACTTGCAAAATCGCAGGCAATGATTACGTCTTTACCCATCAGCGTACCCCTCCTATTATATCACTTAAACTGTCAATTTTATATTTTTCCATAACACGTGGCAGGTCATTTATAATGTCACGGCAGACGTATGGGTTAACAAGGTTTGCCGCCCCTACCTCTACTGCAGTTGCCCCTGCCAGCATCATTTCAACAACATCTTCTGTGCTCGAAACGCCGCCCATACCAATAACCGGTACTTTAACTGCAGATGCCACCTGATAAACCATTCTGAGCGCCACCGGGAAAATTGCATCTCCCGAAAAACCGCCCATTTTGTTGGCTATCACAAATTTTCTTGTTCTTAAATCAATTCTTGAGCCCAGCAGAGTGTTTATAAGACTGATTCCGTCTGCACCTGCCTGCTCACAGCTTTTTGCTATCGCCACAATATCTGTCACATTTGGAGAAAGCTTTATAATAACCGGTTTTGTTGTAACCTTTTTAACTGCCGCCACAACTTCAGCCGCCGCATCGGGACTTGTACCGAAACTCATACCGCCACCGTGAACATTGGGACAGCTTATATTAACTTCAAGCCAGCCGACCTGGTCGCATTTATCAAGCTTTTCGCAGGTGTAGGCATACTCGTCCACCGCAAACCCGCTGACGTTTGCCATAACCTTTTTATCAAAACATTTTTTTAGTTTTGGCAGCTCTTCCGAGATTACCTTTTCAACACCCGGGTTCTGCAGTCCCACAGCATTTATCATCCCCGCAGTACATTCTGCAATTCTGGGTGTGGGGTTGCCGAATCTCGGCTCTTTTGTTGTACCTTTGAAAGAAAAGGTGCCGAGTATGTTTATATCATAAATTTCAGCAAATTCGTAGCCAAAGCCAAAGGTGCCGCTTGCCGGTATAACAGGATTGTCAAGCTCTATCCCGCAGAGATTTACTTTTGTGTTCACCATAAAATCTCCTCCTTTTTAAGCACCGGACCATCTTTACAAATTCTTTTATAGCCCGTGACGGTCTTACACGAGCAACCCATACAGGCACCGAAGCCGCAACCCATTCTTTCCTCAAAACTGAATTGGCCGCTTGTTTTTGCCGCTGCAAATACCGCTTTCAGCATGGGTTCGGGGCCGCAAGTATAAATGTATGAATACGAAAGGTCTTTCATAGCATCGGTAACAAACCCTTTTATGCCTTTTGATCCGTCCACAGTTGTTACAAGAACTTTTGCTCCAAGCTTCTCAAATTCCTGCTCATAGAAAATTTCATCAGCTTTGTTAAATCCAAGAATAACCGTCACCTTTTTGCCGGCACGGGTCAGCTTTTTCGCAAGCATATAAAGAGGTGGAACTCCAACGCCGCCACCAATTAAAAGAGGCGTATCGCCCGACTCTGAAATGTCATAGCCATTGCCGAGCCCTGTCAGAATATCAAGCTTTTCCTCTTTCATTTTTGCCATTTTCTCCGTACCCTTGCCCACAACCTTGTAGACGAGTGTCAGTTTGCCTTCTGCACAGTCGCAAACTGAAATGGGACGGCGCAGGTATAATCCGTCAAGCTTAATGTTGACAAACTGCCCGGGTGCCGTTATATCGGACGTGTCCCCCGAAAGCGTCATTTTATATACGCTTTCGGTGAGTGGCACATTTTGTGTAATTTTAAAAATACTCTGTTTCATAAATGTCACCTATGCATCAATGGTGGAGATTGTGAGTGTGATTTCCTCTAAAACATCCAGCAGAACCCTTACAGTGTCAAGAGAAGTAAAGAGAGTTACGTTGTTTTCATTTGCTGTTCTTCTGATTTCAACGCCATCCTCATAGTGAACACCCGAAAGGATTGCACGGGTATTGATAACATAGCTTACATATCCTGCACGGATTGCGTCTAAAATCTCTGTGCTGCCTTCCGAAAGTTTTCTTAAGACCTTTGTTCTTATTCCGTTGGCTTTAAGATAGTCCGCAGTCCCGATTGTAGCTTCAATGTTGAAGCCCATATCGTAGAAACGTTTGATAAGCGGAAGTGCTTCCTCTTTGTCCTCGTCGGCAAGTGTTACAACCACTGTACCATAGTTCTGGAGTTTCATGCCCGACGCCTGAAGTGCTTTATAAAGTGCACGGTTTAACTTATCGTCATAACCGATTGCTTCTCCTGTTGATTTCATTTCTGGTGAAAGATATGCATCAAGGCCTCTGATTTTGTTGAAGGAGAATACCGGAACTTTTACATACCAGCGTTTTTTCTCAGCAGGATAAATGTCGAAAATTCCCTGTTCTTTAAGGCTTTTACCCATAATAACCTCTGTTGCAATGTCAGCTAAACTGTAGCCTGTTGCTTTTGAAAGGAAAGGAACAGTTCTTGAAGAACGAGGGTTAACCTCAATAATGAATACATTGTCATTTTCGTCAACAATAAACTGAATATTGTAAAGACCTATTATGCCAATTCCGAGACCCAGCTTTTTCGCATAGGTGAGTATTGTGCCTTTAACCTTGTCGGAAACGCTGAAGGACGGGTAAACACTGATAGAGTCACCGCTGTGCACGCCTGTTCTTTCAACAAGCTCCATAATACCGGGCACAAACACATCGCGTCCGTCGCAGATTGCATCAACCTCAACTTCTCTGCCCTGGATATACTTGTCGACAAGCACCGGTTTGTCTTCGTCAATTTCAACGGCTGTTTTAAGATAATGTCTTAAATGCTCCTCTTTTGCAACAATCTGCATGGCTCTGCCGCCAAGCACAAAGCTGGGACGTACAAGAACGGGATAGCCGATTTCTTCTGCAGCTTTCACACCATCTTCAATGTTTGTAACCGCTCTGCCTTTTGGCTGAGGAATGTTAAGCTCTTCAAGGATTTTTTCAAAACTGTCGCGGTTTTCGGCACGTTCAATAGCATCACAGTCGGTACCGATAATTTTAACACCGCGTTTCATAAGCGGCTCGGCAAGGTTGATTGCTGTCTGACCACCAAGAGATGCAATAACCCCTTCCGGCTTTTCAAAGTGAATAATGTTCATAACATCTTCTGCTGTAAGCGGTTCAAAATAGAGTTTATCCGCAGTTGTATAGTCTGTGGAAACTGTTTCGGGGTTGTTGTTTATGATAATTGCTTCATAGCCCGATTTTTTGATTGTTGTAACCGCGTGAACTGTTGAATAGTCAAACTCAACGCCCTGACCAATTCTGAT